>NZ_SPQN01000119.1 GCF_004571065.1 Geodermatophilus sp. DF01-2 | reverse complement strand
TACGGCGGCCATGGCGAGAGGGAAACGCCCGGACCCATTCCGAACCCGGAAGCTAAGCCTCTCAGCGCCGATGGTACTGCCCCGGAGACGGGGTGGGAGAGTAGGACGCCGCCGGACAACCATTCCAGATCGGGGGTCGGAGCCACGTGCTCTGACCCCCGATCTGCTGTCTCCGGCATCTCTTCGTGCAGTGCCTCGGCGTGCTGCATCCGTCAGCGAGGTACGCACAGCATCATGACTTCTCCGCGACGAGGCGCCGGCAGTAGCGGCGGACAGGGGCCCCGCGGGGGCCGTGGGGGCTCCGGGCAGGGCCGAGCCCAGGCCCGCGGTGGCGGTGCACCCGGTGGTTCCGGCGGACGCGGCGCGCAGGGGTCGTGGCAGGGCCGCCGTCCCACGGGCGGACGCGCCGGTGACACCCGCGGTGGGGACTGGCAGGGGCGCCGTCCCGAGGGTGAGCGCCCGCAGCGTCGTCCGCAGGGCGACGATCGCTCGCGCAGAGAGGGGCCACGTCAGGATTGGCGGGACCGGCGGCCGCAGGGGGACAGGAGCCCGCGTGCCGGCGCTCCCCGCGGGGACCGGCAGGAACGCCGTCCGCAGGAGGGGTGGTCGCGGGGCGACCGATCCGACCGGGGTCCGCAGGGCGATCGACCGTCGGCCGCACGCCCGGACTGGCGGGACCGCCGCCCACAGGGAGAACGGGCTGGCAAGGAGCGTCCGGACCGGCAGCAGCCTCGTCCGTACGGGGCGCGGCCTCGGGAGGAGCGCCGGGACGGGCAGGAGCGCCGTCCGCAGGGTGAGCGGCCGCAGCGGTCCGGACCGCCGCGCAGCAGCTGGCAGGACCGTCGTCCGGCGGGGGACCAGCCGCAGCGCGAACGCCAGAACTGGCGGGACCGACCGCGCGGTGAGCGCCCCGACGGGCCCGGCGAGGGCCGACCGCAGCGGGCCGCGGGCTCGCGCTGGGACCGGCAGCCCCGTCCGGCGCGACCCGCCGGTCAGCGCGGCGACTGGCGCGACCGGCGTCCGGGCGACGAGGGGCGGGGGCGTCCCGACCCCGGCGAGCGTCCGACCCGCGGTGCCGATCGCACCCCGCCCGCACCGACCGGACCGGACGTCCCCGAGTGGGCCGACCCGCGGGACCTGGACCCGGCCGTGCGCTCGGCGTTGCGCGGACTCGACCCCCGCAACGCCCAGCGGGTCGCCGGGCACCTCGTCGCCGCGGGGACGTTCGTCGACGAGCAGCCCGAGGAGGCGCTGGCCCACGCCCGGGCCGCCCGCGACCGGGCCTCACGGATCGCCGTCGTCCGCGAGGCGGTCGGGGTCGCGGCCTACCACGCCGGCGACTACGCCGAGGCCGCCCGCGAGCTGCGGGCCTACCGCCGGATGAGCGGCGACCAGGGATATCGGGCGGTCCTCGCCGACTGCGAGCGCGCTCTCGGCCGGCCGGAGGTCGCTCTGCGGCTGGTGCGGGAGGCGCTGGCAGAGCGGACGGACCCCGAGGAGAGCGCCGAACTGCGCCTGGTCGAGGCCGGGGCCCGGCAGGACCTCGGCGAGCTGCCAGCGGCCCGCCTGGTCCTGGAGGCCGCCCTGGGGGGGCGTCCGCGGCCCGACACGGTCGACCTGGCCGACCCCGTGACGCTCCGCCTGGCGACCGCCTACGCCGACCTCCTCGACGCGGCCGGCGAGGGCCCGCTGTCCGAGGAGTGGCACGCCGCAGTGGCAGCCCACATCCCGGAGGAGCCCGACGTCGAGTTCTCCGAGGAGGAGCTGCCCCAACCTCTCCCCGCGCCCGCCGCGGAGGAGGTTCGGCGTGCGGCCACGGAGGACGGCACGGAGGACGGCACGGAGGACGACACGGAGGGCCACGCGGAGACGGTGCCGGAGCGCGAGGTGCCGGTTCCCGGCGACGAGGATCGGGGATACGACTTCGACGAGGACGTCGAGGCCGAGGTCGCCGAGCTCCTCGGTGAGGCCGGCGCACCCGAGGACGACGACGCCGAGCACTGACCTCTGACACCGGACGGGCCGTCGTCCACACCGGGGGCGTCGGTCCACAGACCGGGCTCCGGTCTTCCCCCGGCTCCGTCGTGTCGCGAGGCTGCCCTCATGAGCGTGGCTGTCATCGACCGGAACGACGTGGTACTCCGCGGGCGGCTCTCCGCCCCGGCCGAGCTGCGGACGCTGCCCAGCGGCGACGACCTGGTGACCTTCCGCCTGGTCGTACGGCGGCCGGAACCCCGGGCCCGGGGCCAGTCGGTCGACGTGCTGTCCTGCGTCACCTACGACCGTGCGCTGCAGCGGCGGGTCGCCGCGTGGGAGCCCGGGGACGTCGTGGAGGTGGAGGGGGCGCTGCAGCGCCGGTTCTGGCGCACTCCGAACGGAACCGCGTCGGTGTGCGAGGTGAACTGCCGGCGCGGCCGCAAGGTGCCCCGGTCCGCGGAGGCCGCCGTCCGGACGGCGTGAGGGCCCGGTCAGTCCGTGTGCGGCCGGAGCACCAGGCCGGTGCGCGGTTTCGGGACGAACAGGGTCGACTTCCGCGGCATGCGTGCCCCCGCCCGGGCCACGGCGGCGACGTCGGCGGGCGAGGCCGCGCGCAGCAGCAGGGCGACGCCGCGGCGGGCCTGCGCGCCGCGCAGCGCCTCCTCGACACCGTGCGCAGGCAGGACACTCTCCGGGTCGTCGGTGCGGCCCCACAGCCAGTGCACGAGACCGTGGTGGGCGAGGACTACGTCCAGCCCGCGCCAGGCCTCGGGCGCCTCGGCGGGAACGGAGCCGTGTACCTGCGGCGACGGGTGGTCCAGCCGGGCCAGTCGGTGACCGTCGCCGACGAGGAGACCCGTCTGGTCGGGATCGGACAGCCAGCGCCGGACGGCGTCGGCGGGCCCGCCGCCATCGACGGGCAGCTCGGTCACGCGGAAGTCCGCGGCGGCTGCGGCCAATGCCTCGTCCAGGGCCAGGTCGGGCACCACGCGGTGGATGGGCTGCACCCGCAGGCCGCCGGGGCCCATGGGCGTGACCAGGGCGAGGATGGCGTCCGCCCCGCCCCCTCCCCGCCGGGTCATGGCGTGGGCCTGCGCCGCGGCGAAGCGGTGGTGCCCGTCGGCGATGACCGCCTCCGTGTCGGCGAGCGCGGCCGTGACGCGGGCGACCAGGTCCGGGTCGGTGACCCGCCAGAGACTGTGCCGCACGCCGTCGGCGTCGGCCACCTCCAGGAAGGGGGCGCCGTCCTGGGCCGCGACGGTCAGACCCGGGACGTCGGGATGCGGATCGTGCGCGAGCACGATGGGCTCCAGGTCGGTGCCGGTGGCCTCGAGGAGCGCGCGCCGCCCCTCCACGGCTGCCGGGAAGGTGTCCTCGTGCGGCAGCACGGCGCGCGAACCGGCGGCGGGCAACGTGACCGCGGCGAGCCAGCCGACCGTCGCCGGAGCGCCGTCCGAGGGCTTCATCGCGTACACCCACAGGGCCGGCTCGGCCTCTCGCTCGAGCACCTCGGCGCTCTGCCAGTCTCGCAGCGTCGCCGCGGCCTCGGCGGCCGACCGGCCCAGCGCGTCGGCGCCGGAGCCATCGGGGCCCGGGGCGACGCGGGGCAGGATGAGGCGGACGATGTTGTGCGGATCGGCCGCCGCCAGGCGCTCCCGGCCCCCCGGGCCCACCAGGTCGTAGGCTGGCGAGCTCACCCGGGCCAGGTGGTCGGGGTCTCGTCGTCGGTAGGTCAGCGCGCGGAAGGGCCGGACCTCGAGCCCAGGTCCTGCCGGGTGTGGGGGGTCCGCCGACGACGATGGCACGACGGAGATCGTAGGAGCGGTGCGCTGCTTCGGCTGCCGTCGCCGGCCCGGTGGGAGGGTCGTCGACGCGCAGACCGTCGGGCGACACCCGGAGCGAGGGGGCGGCGGTGTCCGACGCGGGGGCGCCCGACGGTGACGTCTACGACTGGTACCAGCGCGGGCTGCAGCTGCTGGCGAACCGGGACCCGGCGGCTGCCGCGACCATCCTGGCCCGCGCCGCGGAGGCCGAGCCGGGATCGCGCAGCCTGCTGGAGGCCCTGGCACGCGCCCAGTACGACGCCGGTCGCTACGCCGACGCCGTCGGCACCTTCCGCGAGCTGACCGTCCGCAACCCCGCCGACGACTACGCGCAGTTCGGCCTCGGGCTGGCGGCCAGCCGGGCTGGGGACCTCGATCTCGCCGCCGAGCACCTCGCCCTCGCCGTGGCGATGCGGCCCGACCTGGGGCACTACTCGCGGGCGCTGCGCGGTGTCCGGGCGCGCCGCGGCGGGAAGATGGCGTGACCGGCCCGGACCTCCCGCTCGCCGCGGGCACCGCCGAGCCGCCGTGCCGGCGGTACGACGTGGCGCTGCTCGACCTCGACGGCGTGGTCTACGTCGGCCCGGACGCGGTACCGGGCGTGCCGCAGGCGCTGGCGGCCGCCCGGGCAGCGGGCATGCGACTGGGCTTCGTCACGAACAACGCGTCGCGCACCCCGGAGGAGGTCGCCGGGCACCTGACCGCCCTCGAGGTCCCCGCCGCCGGCACCGACGTGATCACCAGCTCGCAGGCCGCGGCCACGGTCGTCGTCCAGCGGTTCGGCGCCGGAGCCCGCGTCCTACCGGTCGGCGGGCCGGGCGTGGCCGCCGCGCTCGCGGCCGCGGGGCTCACGCTCGTCACCCGGGCCGAGGAGCAGCCTCTCGCGGTCGTCCAGGGCTACGGCGGTGACGTGGGATGGACCGAGCTGGCCGAGGCGGTCGTGGCGGTCCGGAACGGTGCCGAGCACGTCGCCACCAACGCCGACGCCACCATCCCCTCGCCCCGGGGTCCGCTGCCCGGCAACGGCGCCATGGTGAGGGTGGTCAGCGAGGTCACCGGCCGGCGGCCGCTGGTGACCGGCAAGCCGGACGCCGCCATGCACGCCGAGTGCATCCGGCGCACCGCGGCCTGTCGGCCCCTCGTGGTCGGCGACCGGCTCGACACCGACGTCGAGGGCGGGCGCCGGGCCGCGGCAGCCAGCTTGCTGGTCCTCACCGGCGTCACCGACCCGGCGACGCTGCTGGCCGCCGGCCCGTACCAGCGACCCGACCTGCTGGCCTCCGACGCCGGCGGTCTGCTCACCACGCACCCCGCCGTCGTGCCCGAGGGCGGGGGGTGGCGCTGCGGCGGCTGGGTGGTCCGGCCCGCCGGGGAGGGTGGTCCCCTGCGGCTGGGCCGGGACGCCACCGGTGGTCCAGACGGCGCCGACGGGCTCGACGCGCTCCGCGCGCTGTGCGTCGCGCACTGGGCGCAGCACCCGGAGACGGCGGCACCGGCACGGATCGGCGCGGCCGACGACACCGCGGCCGCCGTGCTGCGGCGGTGGGCGCTGGGTGGCTGAGATGGCGGGGGTCGTCGCTGTGGCCCTCCTGTAGGGTCCCGCCGCGAGCCTGCGAGTGGCGGGGGACAGGAGGGTCCCTCTTCAGAGCAGCGTGCGCAGCCGGAGCATGTCGCGCAAGCCGGCCTCCAGCTTCACCCGCCCCGACGCCCAGGCCGGACCGAAGGACAGCCTGCCCTCGGTCAGCGCCACGAGGTCGTCACTGGTCATGGTGAGCCGGATGTCGGCCTTCTCCAGCGACTGGCCCTCGGGCTCGGCGCGCAGCTCGCGGACCGCGCCCCGCGCCAGCCGCCCGCGGACGACCTGCGCGAGGTCGGTCAGGCGGCAGGACAGGCTGCGGTCCAGGCCCCGGGCCGCCGGCTTGGCCGCGAGGTCGCCGAGGATGCCCTCGAGGGCGGTCATGCACTGCTCCATCGTGGCCACGCGGGCACGCCTCCATCGCGTTCGGGGACCGGGCGGCCGAACGCTAGCGTCCGCCGGCGAGCCGTGTGCGTCGTCCCCGGCCGGTACCCTCGCGGGCCGGGGGAGGAGCACCGGGCGGCGCCCGGGCCACCGGTCCCCGACGTCCCGCCGGCGCGCTCCCGCGCCGTGTCCGCCCACCCGAGAGGCCAGCGATGACCGAGCCGAGCCGACCGCGACCGGTCCCGGGCCCTCCCCGGCCCGGCCCGTGGAGCGGTCCGGCGCCGGTCCCCGCCGGGACGGGATCGGCCGCCGCCGGGACGACCCCGGCCACCACGGAGGCCGCACCGACGGGCGACGGCACGCCCTTCGCCGACCTGGACCAGCGAACGGTCGCCGAACACGTCGCCGTCTTCGAGGCCGAGCACGCCCGGCTGCAGCGCGAGCTCGCGACGATCGACCAGCTCTGATGGTCCGCCGCAGCCGGCTCGACGCGGAGCTCGTGCGGCGCGGGCTGGCCCGCTCCCGGGAGCACGCCGTCGGCCTCATCGCCGAAGGGCGGGTCGCCGTCGCCGGGCAGGCCGCCACCAAGCCCGCCACCGGGGTGGACGCCAGCACCCCCGTCGTGGTGCGCACCGACCCCGACGAGCCCAGCTGGGTCTCCCGCGGCGCCCACAAGCTGCTGGGCGCCCTCGAGGCCTTCCCGGTCGCCGTCGAGGGGCGGCGCGTAGTCGACGCCGGCGCCTCCACCGGCGGCTTCACCGAGGTGCTGCTGCGCCGCGGGGCGCAGGAGGTCGTGGCGGTCGACGTGGGCTACGGCGAGCTGGCCTGGTCACTGCGCACCGACGAGCGGGTGACGGTGCTGGAGCGCACCAACGTCCGCACGACCACGCCGGAGCAGGTCGGCGGGCCGGTCGACCTGGTCGCGGCCGACCTGTCGTTCATCTCGCTGCGGCTGGTGCTCCCGGCCCTCACCTCCTGCGCGACCGCCGAGGCCGACCTGCTGCCGATGGTCAAGCCGCAGTTCGAGGTCGGCCGGGAGCGGCTCGGCGCCGGCGGCGTGGTGCGCGACCCGGCGCACCGTCAGGACGCCGTCCTGACGGTGGCGCGGGCGGCCGCCGAGCTGGGCTGGGGGACGGCAGGCGTGGTGGCCAGCCCGCTGCCGGGACCGGCCGGCAACGTCGAGTTCTTCCTGTGGCTGCGCCGGGACGCCGGTCCGCCCCGCGAGGAGGACGTGCGCCGCGCCGTCGAGGAGGGGCCGTCGTGACCCGGCGAGCGGGTATCCCGGCGGTGCCGGACCGCGGACACCGTGGCCGGCCCGGCACCCCGCCGGCCGGCGCTTTCGAGGCGAATCGGTGACCGAGCTCGCGAGGTCGCGCAGGGACACAGCACTGCCTGGCACGCGACGACGAGCGTCAGCGAGGAGGAATCGGTGACCGAGCCCGCGAGGTCGCGCAGGGACACAGCACTGCCTGGCACGCGACGGACGAGCGTCAGCGAGGAGGAATCGGTGACCGAGCCCGCGAGGTCGCGCAGGGACACAGCACTGCCTGGCACGCGACTGACGAGCGTCAGCGAGGAGGAATCGGTGACCGAGCCCGCGAGGTCACGCAGGGACACAGCACTGCCTGGCACGCGACTGACGAGCGCCAGCGAGGAGGAAGCGTGACAGAGGCCAGCCCCACCGTGTGGGCGCCGAGCGGAGGCCGGCACGTCCTGCTCGCCGTGCACACCGGGCGCCAGGACATCGTCGAGCTCGCCTGCAGCTCCGCCGCCCGGTTGGCGAGGGCGGGCATCACCGTGCGACTGCTCGAGGACGAGGCCACCGCCCTCGGCATCGAGGGCGCCCAGGTCGTGCCCGCCGACGCCCAGGCCGCCCGTGGCGCCGAGATCGTCATGGTCTTCGGCGGTGACGGCACCTTCCTGCGCGCCGCCGAACTGGCCCGCTACAGCAACGCCGCGCTCATGGGTGTCAACCTCGGCCGGGTCGGCTTCCTCGCCGAGACCGAGCCCGAGGCGGTCGAGGAGACGCTCACCGCCATCGAGCGGTGCGAGTACTCCGTGGAGAAGCGGCTGGCCATCGAGGTCGACGTCCTGGACGCCACCGGTGCGGTCGTCGGCGGCACCTGGGCGCTCAACGAGGCGTCGGTGGAGAAGTCCGAGCGCTCGCGGGTGCTCGACCTCGTCGTGGCCATCGACGGCCGCCCGCTGACCAGCTTCGGCTGTGACGGCGTGCTCTTCGCCACGCCGACCGGGTCGACCGCGTACGCCTTCTCCGCCGGCGGGCCGGTCGTCTGGCCCGACGTCGAGGCGATGCTCGTCGTCCCGTCCAACGCGCACGCCCTCTTCTCCCGGCCCCTGGTCACCTCGCCGGACTCGGTGCTCACCGTGGCGATCCCGGCCGACGGCAACCGGGCCCGCGTCTCCGCCGACGGGCGGCGCATGCTGGAGGTGCCCGAGGGCGGGCGGGTCGACGTCCGCCGGGCCGCCCGCCCGGTGCGGATCGCGCGGGTGCACGCCGCGACCTTCGGCGACCGGCTGGTGGCCAAGTTCGGGCTGCCGGTGCGCGGCTTCCGGGACGCGCGCAGGCATGACCCGGGACGCGAGCTCAGTCCCGCGCGCAACGTGTTGACCCGCGGTCACGTCGGCGGGGACGACGGGGAGGAGGGCCGCGGTGGCGGCACGGACGACGACGCGTGAAGGATCGACTGCAGGTTCTCCCGCGTGATCTCGGCCAGCTCCGCGGCGATGGCGGTCTGGCCGCCGACGCCCACGGTGACGTCCTCGACGCCGGACGCCGCGAGCAGCTCGTCCACCCGCTCCTGCA
>NZ_SPQN01000118.1 GCF_004571065.1 Geodermatophilus sp. DF01-2 | reverse complement strand
CGGCACCAGCCGCAGCGTCCACATCCGCCCGGTCGGCGTGGGGGTGCAGAGGACCACCGCCTCGACGAGGGCGCCACTGGCCGTGCGCACCGGCAGGTTCATGCGGGCGCTGCGTTCCCGGCGCAGCAGCAACTTGACCTCCGCGCCGCGCAGCGTCGGCACGAGCGAGGCCACGGGCAGCGAGCGCAGGTCGGCCAGGCCGTAGCCGAGCAGCTGCGTGGCGCCCTCGTTGCCCCAGGTGATCCGCGGGGTGCCGGCCACCGTCTCCGCGACGAGCAGCACCAGCGTGTCGCTCACCGCCGCCCCGTAGAAGATCGACGACACGACCTCCGGCGGCACCAGCGGTTCAGCAGTCACGGTGGTCGCTGACACGCTTCCCCCTCCCGAACGCGGCGGCGACCAGCGTCCGTGCCGGTCGTCCGTCCCAGAGAGGAGTACGTCAACCGGGTCGCGCACCTCCAGTCCGGGACGTCGGTCCTCACCCTCCCGGGTGGAGCAGGGGGACCCGCGGGCGGTGGCCGGCCGGCGGGGCGCTCTCGGAGGGTGACCGCTGTCACCCGGGCCGGGCGAGGACGCGCGACGGCGGGACGGCATGATCGGCCCCGGCTGCGCCACCATGCACGCCGTCCAGGACCGCCCGCCCACCGGCGTGCACCTCAGACCGCTGTACCGGACCGCACCGTCATCGGCCCCGTCGCCGAGGATGGGCGGCGACCGAGCCGTGCAGGAGGAACCGGACGTGCTCATCGGAGTGCCCAGGGAGTCCCGCCCCGGGGAGACACGGGTGGCGGCGACGCCGGCCACCGTGCGCCAGCTGACCGCCCTCGGCTACGACGTCCTCGTCGAGGCCGGGGCCGGCGCGGCCGCCAGCTTCCCCGACGACGCCTACCGCGCGGCCGGCGCCCGGGTGGGGACTCACGTCCAGGCGTGGACCGCCGACGTCGTCCTGCACGTGGCCAAGCCGACGGCCGAGGAGGTCGGGCTCCTGCGCGACGGCGCGGTGCTGATCAGCACGCTGGCGCCCGCGCTCGATCCCGACCTGCTCGCCACGCTGGCCGCCCGGCCGATCACCGCGCTGGCGATGGACGCCGTGCCGCGCATCTCCCGCGCCCAGTCGCTGGACGTGCTCAGCTCCATGGCCAACATCGCCGGCTACCGGGCGGTGATCGAGGCCGCGCACGCCTTCGGCCGCTCGTTCACCGGGCAGGTGACCGCCGCCGGCAAGGTGCCCCCGGCGACGGTGCTCGTCGTCGGCGCCGGCGTGGCGGGCCTGGCCGCGATCGGCGCGGCCAGCAGCCTGGGCGCGGTCGTGCGGGCCACCGACGTGCGCCCCGAGGTCGCCGAGCAGATCGCCTCGTTGGGCGGTGAGTACGTCGGGGTGCCGGCCGACGAGGGACAGGGCGGCGGCACCGGCTACGCGACCGTGACGTCGGCGGACTACGACCGGCGGGCCGCCGCGATGTACGCCGAGCAGGCCCGCGACGTCGACATCGTCATCACCACGGCGCTCATCCCCGGCCGCCCGGCGCCGCGGCTGATCACCGAGGAGATGGTGGCCGCGATGCGGCCGGGCAGCGTGGTCGTCGACATGGCCGCCGCGCAGGGCGGCAACGTGGCGGGCTCGGTGCCCGACGAGGTCGTCGTCACCCCGAACGGTGTGACGATCATCGGCTACACCGACCTGCCCGCCCGGCTGCCCGGCCAGGCCTCGCAGCTGTTCGGCACCAACCTGGTCAACCTGGTCAAGCTGCTGACACCGGGCAAGGGCGGGCAGCTCGTGCTCGACCTCGACGACGTGGTCCAGCGCTCGATGACCGTCGTCCGGGACGGCGAGCTGCTGTGGCCACCTCCGCCGGTGCAGGTGTCGGCGGCACCGCAGGCCACCCCGGCTCCCCGGCCGCCCGCCCCGGCCCCCGCGCACCCGACGCATCCGGACCGCTCCCCCGCGCGCACCGCCGCCGTCGTGGGCGTCGCCGCGGCGCTGCTGTTCCTGGCGGCCGCCTTCTCGCCGAACCAGCTGATCGGCAACCTCACCGTCTTCGCCCTGGCGGTCGTCGTCGGTTTCTACGTGATCGGCAACGTGCACCACGCGCTGCACACGCCGTTGATGAGCGTCACCAACGCCATCTCCGGGATCATCGTGGTCGGCGCCCTGCTGCAGATCGGCCACACCGGCGCGCTGGTCACCGTGCTCGCCGCGGTCGCCGTCCTGGTGGCCAGCATCAACGTCTTCGGCGGCTTCGCCGTGACCCGCCGCATGCTCGGCATGTTCACGAGGAGTTGACATGAACGCCGCCGCTGCCGCCTACATCGTCGCCGCCCTGCTCTTCGTGCTCAGCCTCGCCGGCCTGTCGAAGCACGAGACGGCGAAGTCCGGAAACGCCTTCGGCATCGCCGGCATGGCGATCGCGCTCGCCGCGACCATCGGGCTGGCCGCCCAGAGCATCGAGGCCGCCGCCGTCGGGCTGATCGTCGTCGCCATGGCGGCCGGCGCGGCCATCGGGCTGTGGCGGGCCCGCCGGGTCGAGATGACCGGGATGCCCGAGCTGATCGCGCTGCTGCACAGCTTCGTCGGCCTGGCCGCCGTCCTCGTCGGCTGGAACGGCTACCTGTCGGTCGAGGCCCAGGCCGGCACGCAGACCGAGGTGCCCGCCGACCTGCTCGGCATCCACTCCGCCGAGGTCGTCATCGGCGTCTTCATCGGCGCGGTCACCCTCACCGGCTCGATCGTCGCCTTCCTCAAGCTCTCCGCCCGGATTCCGAGCAACCCGCTGATGCTGCCTGGCCGCAACTGGCTGAACCTGGGCGCGCTGGTCGCCTTCGTCGCGCTCACCGTCGCCTTCGTCGTCTCCCCCGGCCTGGGTCTGCTGGTCGCGGTCACGGTGCTGGCGCTGGCGCTGGGCTGGCACCTGGTCGCCTCGATCGGCGGCGGCGACATGCCGGTCGTCGTCTCGATGCTCAACAGCTACTCGGGCTGGGCGGCCGCGGCGTCGGGCTTCCTGCTCGACAACGACCTGCTGATCATCACCGGCGCGCTGGTCGGCTCCTCGGGTGCCTACCTCTCCTGGATCATGTGCCGGGCGATGAACCGGTCGTTCCTGTCGGTGATCGCCGGCGGGTTCGGCAACGAGGGCAGCACGGCCACCGGCACCGAGGACGGCGTGCACACCGAGATCACCGCCGAGGAGGTCGCCGAGCTCCTGCGCGACGCCAAGTCCGTGGTGATCACCCCGGGCTACGGGATGGCGGTCGCCCACGCGCAGGGCCCGGTCGCCGAGCTGACCCGCAAGCTCGCCGAGTCCGGCGCCGAGGTCCGGTTCGGCATCCACCCCGTCGCCGGCCGGCTGCCCGGGCACATGAACGTGCTGCTGGCCGAGGCGAAGGTGCCCTACGACATCGTCCTGGAGATGGACGAGATCAACGACGACCTCGCCGCGACCTCCGTCGTCCTGGTGATCGGGGCCAACGACACGGTCAACCCGGCCGCGCTCGAGGACCCCGGCAGCCCGATCGCCGGCATGCCGGTCCTGCAGGTGTGGGAGGCCGGGCACGTCGTGGTCTTCAAGCGGTCGATGAGCACCGGCTACGCCGGCGTCCAGAACCCGCTGTTCTTCCGGGAGAACACCCGGATGCTCTTCGGCGACGCCCGCGAACGGGTCGAGGACATCCTCAAGGCGCTCTGACGTCCCCGGCCCAGCCCGCCCCGCGGCGATTGCGGGGGCGGCCCGGGTCCCCGACGGCGGGGGCCATACCGTGGCGGCATGGACCCCTTCCGCGGCCTGGGCCTCCCCCGCATCCCCGGCCTGTCCGAGCTGGTCGACGTCCTGCAGAAGCAGACCGAGGCGCTGGCCCAGCTACCGCGGACGATGGCCGACCTCAACGTTGCCGTCCGGGAGCTGATCGCCGCCACCAGGGTGGCCACCGAGACCATCGCATCGGCGCAGCGGACCGCCGAGCGGCTGGAGGGCCTGGTCGAGGAGCTCGAGGAGCCCGTGCGGGCGCTGCGCCCCGGGCTCGAACGAGTCGGCCGGGTGCTCGACGACCCGGCCATCGACACCGTGCCCGACACGCTGCGCACCGTCGCCGACGACCTGCTGCCGCTGGTCCACGGGCTGCGGCAGGCCACCGACCGGGTCGGCTCGGTCACCGGCCTCCTGCGACGCCATGCGCCTGGGGCCAAGGGCCGCCCGGAGGACGACCTGTCCGGCTAGGCACGCTCCAGCAGGAACGCGAACGGGTCGGGCAGGCCGCGCATGTCCATCAGCCCGAGCAGCAGGTCGGGGGTGACCCGCAGGACGACGTCCACCACCGGCAGCCGGTCGTACACCAGCGCCGCGGTGGTCACCCCCCGGTGCGCCACCGGGCGCAGCCGGGCCGTGGGACGGCGGGTGGTCAGCAGCGGCCGCGCGGCGACGAACGCCAGCTGGGCCGGACGGCTGCGGGCCAGTTCCGGGGCGTGGCGCAGCAGCGTCAGCGGGGCAGCTGCCGGGTCGACCGGCCGCGGCCGGCCCGCCCGGTCGGAGAACAGCAGCGGGTGCACCGTCTCCGGATCGACGATCTCCTTGCCCCACCAGCGGTGCGCGGTCAGCAGCCCGTCCAGCGGGGAGCCCGTGGGCAGCTCGGCGCCCCGCCAGCGGCCCACCATCTCCTCGATCCCGACGCCGGGCAGCCGGTCGGCGAAGGCCAGGACGTCGCTCGGTGCGGCGCCGCCGCGGTGCCGGTCGAGCCAGCGGACGGCGTCCCCGTCGCTCACCGCGAGCCCCAGTACGGCGGGTGCTCGAGCCCGGCCGGCAGGGCCGTGGCGGCGGTGAGCCGCTCGGTGCGCTCGTGCGCGGCGGCCACCTCCCGGCGCAGCGGCGCGGCGGCGTCGAGGGCGAGCGCCTCGGTGAGGCACCGGAGCAGCTCGTGCAGCTGGCGCTGCCCCCCGAAGGCCACGAACACCTCCGGGTCACCCCGCCAGTCGCGCCCGCCGCGGAAGGTGGCCGGCACGGTGTGCTGCCCGGCGCCGAAGCAGTCGACGACCGTACGGCCGCGGAACCCGCGCTCGCGCAGGTCGACGTGGATGCCGCAGCGGGCGTCGTCGCGCAGGTCCGGGCAGGCCCGGCCGGCGGGCTTGTCGATCACGAAGTCCGCCGAGGCGGCGAAGGCCGGCACCACGCAGCACAGCCCCGCGCAGCGGCTGCAGTCAGCGCGCAGCCGCGCCCGCGCGTCGGCCGTCTCGGTCACGGTGCTCCTGTCGTCATCCGGCGGTTCCCACCCGATGATGCCGGGATGGACGTGCTGAGCAGCAGGGTGCTCCTCCGGCCGGTCGACCCGGCGCGGTCGCAGGCCTTCTACCGCGACGTGCTGGGCCTGGCGGTCCACCGCGAGTTCGGTCCGCCGGAGCATCCCGGGATGGTGTTCTTCCTCGGCAACGGCCTGCTCGAGGTCTCCGGCCCCGGGGACGAAGTCCCGTGCGGCATGGCGCTGTGGCTCCAGGTGCGCGACGTCGCCGCCGAGTGGGAGCGGCTGCGTGCGGCCGGGACGACGGTGCTGCGCGAGCCACGGACCGAGCCGTGGGGCCTGGTCGAGGCGTGGGTGGCCGACCCCGACGGCGTCCGGCTCGTCCTGGTCGAGGTCCCGGCCGACCACCCGCTGCGGCGCGACCAGCGGTAGCGGTCAGGGGCGAGGACCCGTCCCCGCCGTCCTGCCCGGTCCGACGTCGGGATCCTCGTCCGGGTCGTCGGCGCTGCGGCGGACGAGGTCGGCCACCGACTCCTCCAGCCGCGCCCAGGTCGAGCTCCACTCCACCAGCGGATCGAGGATCCGCTCGAAGACGGCCAGCTGCTCGTCGAAGGCCTCCAGCTGGGCGGTCATCGCCGCGATCTGCTGCCGCTGGCCGCGCACCGCCCGGTCGATGGCACGCAGCTGCGCCGCCGACAGGGCCCCCGGCGGCGAGGGCAGCCGCGGCAGCGAGAAGGGCACTGCGCCGCTGGCCACCCCGCGGGCGCGGTCGGTGAAGGCGCGCAGCTGGCCGACGAAGTCCTCGACCGACCGGCTCACCCGGTTGCCGGAGCCGGGGTCACGGCCGCCGGTGTCGTGCTCGCTCATGCCGCCCAGTCTCGCGCTCGACGGCGGCCGGCGCGCTCCCGGGCGTGCCAAGCTGGAGCCGTGGTCTGGGCGCACCTCGTCGCGGTCGTGCACGCGCTCGCCGTCGTCCTGATGGTGACCGGCGCGCTGGTCGCGCTGCGCCGGCCGTGGGTGCTGCTGCTGCACGCACCGGTGGCCGCCGCGATCCTCGCGGTGCACCTCGCCGGGGCGCCCTGCCCGCTCACCGAGCTGGAGCTGGCGCTGCGCGAGCGCGCCGGAGGCGAGCCCTACACCGGCGGTTTCCTCGGCCACTACGTCTTCGCGCCGCTCGGCCTGGACGTGGCCAGCCCGGGCGTGCAGGCCGGCATCTACACGGCCGCGCTGGTGCCCAACGCCGTCGGCTACGGGCTGCTGGCGGTGCGCGCCACCCGCCGCCGCGCCCGCCTCACGACATGAGCAGCGCAGGTCGGCGTTAGCGCCGCTCGGCGTGGATCGGTCCGCGCGGGGCCTCGACAGCGAGCCGGAGACCCGGGGGCAGGCGCCGGCACCACGAGGCGAAGATCGCCGTCCGTCTCAGGGCAGCCGCCAGACCGTCGTCCGGCGCAATCCCGGCCCCTCGGTCTCGGGGATGTCGTAGGTGGCGACGGCGTGCAGCCGGTCGTGCGGCAGGTAGGGCCGACCCGGGTCGCCGACGTAGACCGCGCAACCGCGGGCACGGGCCCGGTCCAGGAAGGGCAGCACGCGCTCGGTCATCTCCCGGTCGTAGCAGACGTCCCCGGCGAGGACGACGTCGATGCCGGCCGGAGCTCGGTCGAGGACGTCGCCGGTGACGCTCACCCCGTCGACGCCGTTGAGCCCGGCGTTGACGCCGACGGCCGCCCGGCTGAACGGGTCGACGTCACTGGCCAGCACCGAGCGGGCCCCGGCCAGGCGGGCGGCGAGTGCCACCAGGCCGCTGCCGGACCCGAGGTCCAGGACGGCTCGCCCGGCCACCGTCTCCGGGGTGTCGAGCACGTACCGGGCCAGCGCCTGCCCGCCGGGCCAGGCGGCGGCCCAGAACGGCGGGGTCTGCCCGGCGCCGCCGTCCGCAACCTCCATCGCCTCCCACAGGGCGACGACGTCGTCGGCCACGTGCAGCCGGATCTCCGGCACCGAGGACGGCCGCCGGACCTGGGTGTGCGCGCGGACGAAGCCGGGCGGGACGACGCGGGCGGTCACGACCCGCAGTCCACCACCCGGACCCGTCCAGGGCGCCGCAGACCTCCTGCAGGGTCCCGCTGCGAGGCTGCGGGTGGCGGGGGCAAGGGGTCCTTCTCCGAGGAGTGGGGAGGACGGGGTCCTCGGTCAGTACCAGCCCTTGGACTGCGAGTGCCCCCACGCGCCACACGGGCTGCCGTAGCGGTTCTCGATGTAGATCAGGCCGGCGTCGATCTGGCGGTAGCCGTCCGACGTCTTGGCGATGCCGGTGCTCTTCCAGGTCGAGTCGAGGAACTGCGGGATGCCGTAGGCGGTGCTGGTGGGATTCTGCGCGTTGGGGTTCCAGCCGCTCTCCTTGCCCCACAGCTTCTCCAGGCAGCTGAACTGGTCGGCGCTGCCGACCTTGCCCATCGCGTACTCCTTGAAGGAACCCCGTGGCGCGGCGGGTGCCGAGCTGCTGGGGGCGGGAGCCGCCGCGGCGGCCTGCTCGGCGGTCTCACGCTCGGCGGCCTCGGCGGCGGCCGCCTCAGCCGCGGCCTGCTCAGCCGCGGCCTGCTCGGCGGCACGGCGCTCCAGCTCGGCGGCACGGCGCTCCAGCTCGGCCTGCTCGGCGGCGGCCTGGGCCTGCGCGGCCTGCGCCTGGGCGGCCTCGCGCTCGCTGCGGGAGGCGGCGAGGTCCTGCAGCGGGGTCAGGTCGGGGACGACCGGCGCCGTGATCGACTCCTGCCCCGCCTCGGGGGTGATGCCCAGCTGCTCGGCGACGCTCATCGAGGCGGTGACCGTCTCGGTCTCGGCCTCGGCGGCGGGCTGCCCGCCGACGACGGCGTTGACGACGATCGCGCCGGCGGCGGCGGTGGCCAGCAGGATCGCCGGACGGCGGCCACGGGCGGGCAGCCGCAGGCGGCGGCGGGCGGAACCGGCCGCGCCGGCGATGGCCCTGTTGTCGGTGGCCGGCGTCTCGGCGTTGCTGTCGGCCGGGACGGCCGGGAACTGCTCGGTGTCCATCAGGTGGGGGTGCTCCGGGGCGAGAGGGCGCGCGGGCCGGCCCTCACGGGAGAGGGCAGACCGGGATGCGGCGGTCGACAGGGGGGCGCCGGCAGCAGGGGAAGAGCGGGATGCTCGATACCGGCGGGCGCGGTCGGGTGCCGGTCAGCAGGCCAGGGAGGAGGCGCGGGGTGCGCGCGGCCGGGTGAGCCGGCGAGCCGCGAGGGCCCGTGGGCGGGGCATGCGGGTGCTCTCCGTTCTTCCGTGGCCGCCTACCGAGTTAGCTGACGGGTTCGGGCGGGAAGCAGCCCTACCGGCCTCCGAGCGGTGCTCGGCGGCGGGATTCACCCCAGTACTGCGGTGGGTCCCCG
>NZ_SPQN01000117.1 GCF_004571065.1 Geodermatophilus sp. DF01-2 | reverse complement strand
GATCTAGTCGCCCGGCGCGGCGCTCGCCGGGCAGGTCGAGCAGCTGTCCCGGCAGGGCATCGTCAACACCTTCGGCGGCGGTGTGAACGAGATCCTCCGCGACATGGTCGCCACCCAAGGCCTCGGCCTGCGCCCGCTGCTCGGGCTGGACCTGCGCCTCGGCGAGGGCACCGGTGCGCTCCTGGCGTTGCCCCTGGTGGCCAGCGCCGGCCGGGCGCTGCGCGAGGTCGCCACCTTCGACTCCGCCGGCGTCACCGAGAAGGCCCGGTGAGCGAGCGTGCGAGCTTCCGCCTGAGCAGAGCGGCGCCGCCCACGGTGGCGACGAGCGCCGGCGAGGGGCGGCCGTGAGCGCGACACCCGTCGACCCGGCGAGCGGGGTCGTCTACCCGGTCGGCCTGCGGCTGCTCGACCGGCAGGTCGTCGTCGTCGGCGGCGGCCAGGTCGCCCACCGCCGGGTCGCCGGCCTGCTCGAGGCCCGCGCCCGCGTCACCGTGGTCAGCCCCGAGGTCACCCCGGCCCTGGAGGCCCTGGTCGGTCCGGGCGCGGTCACCTGGGTGCGCCGCCGCTACGAACCCGGCGACCTCGACGGCGCCTGGTACGCGGTGGCCGCCACCGACGACCCCGCGGTCAACGCCGCGGTCGCCGAGGAGGCCGAGCGGTCGAGGGTGTTCTGCGCCCGCGCCGACGACCGGTCACGGTCCAGCGTCTGGACCCCGGCCGTCGGCCGGCAGGGCGACCTGGTCGTCGGCGTGCACGGCGGCGGTGACCCGCAGCGCGCGGTCGGCGTCCGGGACGCCGTCCTCGCCGGGCTGGCCGACGGCAGCATCCGCGACCGCGCGGCGCGGGAGGTCCCCGGCAGGCGGCCGGGCTCGGTGGTCCTGGTCGGCGGCGGCCCCGGCGACCCAGGGCTGATCACCGTGCGGGGACAGTGGGCGGTCTCCCAGGCCGACGTCGTCGTCGCCGACCACCTCGCGCCGCAGTCGCTGCTGGCCTCGCTGCCGTCCGAGGTGGAGGTCATCGACGCCTCCAAACTGCCGCGCGGCCGGTACATGGCGCAGGAGCAGATCAACGCGCTGCTCGTCGAGCACGCCCGGGCCGGCCGCCGGGTGGTGCGGCTCAAGGGCGGCGATCCGTTCGTGTTCGGCCGCGGCATGGAGGAGCTGGAGGCCTGCGTCGCCGCCGGCGTCCCGGTCGAGGTCGTTCCCGGAGTGACCAGCGCGATCGGCGTCCCGGCGCTGGCCGGCATCCCGGTCACGCACCGCGGGCTGACCCACGAGTTCGTCGTCGTCTCCGGACACCTGCCGCCGGGGCATCCGCAGACCCTGGTCGACTGGGCGGCGCTCGGGCGGCTGCGCGGCACGATCGTCGTCCTCATGGGAGTCGACACCGCGCCGGCGATCGCCGCGGCGCTGGTGGAGCACGGCCGGGCCCCGGAGACGCCGGTGGCGGTCGTCGCCGACGGGTCGACGCCCACGCAACGCGCAGTGCACACCACGCTCGCCGGGCTGGCACAGACCCTGGTCGACGAGGGCATCCGCCCGCCCGCCGTCTGGGTGGTCGGCGAGGTCGTGCGCCTGACCGCGGAGGTCGGCCAGCCGCGCTGACGGGCACGGGCGCGGCCGGCGTTCCCGCGGGAACGCCCCACGGCGCCACGGTCAGGCCACGGCGACCAGCCGACCGGCGTCCCCGGCGTTCCCGGCGGCGAGGCGGCGTTCCGGGTCGCAGTTGCCCAGCAGGACGCCGACCACGTAGGCCAGATCCACCCGCTCGCCGTTGACGTGCATCGCGTCGGGCAGGTCCGGAGCCCGGTCGGGCAAGAGCAGCCGGGTGATCGACCCGGTGGGCGCCGTCCCGACCGACAGCCGGCCGGCGGTGAAGGACGCTGCTGTCGCCGGCAGCCCGGTCAGCGCACGGGCCACCCGGACGTGCTCGCGCGCCGCACCGGGCGACAGGCCGCACTGCCAGGCCAGCCAGTGGGCACACGAGCGGATGCCGACCGCGCTCCAGCCTCCGCGGCGGTCGAACTCCATCCGCGAAGGCGGCGCGGGCAGCCGGCACGGTCGCCCTCCTCGTCCGGAGTTGCGGTACGCCATCAGCACGACTTCCCGGCGACGACGACGCGGTCGCCCATTCGGTGACGGACCGGTCCGCCCCGGCCGCGCGGGCCCCAGCTGTCGGCGCCGTCCGGCGGCGGCCGGACCGGGCGCGGCGCGGCGGAGCCACTGCCGTCGGCCGGGAGCGGCGTCATGCCGACGGTGTAGGCGGTCATCGACAGCGAGCCGTGGGCGTATCCGTCGACCAGCACCTCGGCCGCCGTGCCCGTCGCGCCGGCCATCCCGGCCACGTACAGCAGCGGCAGGAAGTGGTCCGGCGTCGGGACGGCGAGGTCGAAGTCGGGATGCCCGTCGAGACGGGCCACCTCGGCCGGCTCGTCGAGCATCAGCTCGCGGACCCCGTCGTCGAACCGGCGGGCCCAGTCGAACCCAGCGTCGGGCATCGCGCGGCTCACCCCGGCCAGGTTGTGCACGACGTTGCCGCTTCCGATCACCAGCACGCCGTCCTCGCGCAGCGGTGCCAGCGCGGCGCCGAGCTGCAGGTGGTGGTCGGCCGGCTCGAGCGCGTTGACCGACAGCTGCACGACGGGGACGTCGGCGTCCGGGAAGGCGTGCCGCAACACCGACCAGGCGCCGTGGTCGATGCCCCAGCTGTCCACGTCGGCACCGACCCACGTCGGGTGGACGATGTCGGCGACCTCCTCGTACAGCTCCGGCAGCCCCGGCGCCTCGTACCGGACGTCGAACAGCGCGCGCGGAAAGCCGAAGAAGTCGTGGATGGTGCGCGGCTGCGGCATCGCCGTCACCGCGGTCGCATGCACGTACCAGTGCGCCGAGACGACGAGGATCGCCCGGGGCCGCGGGACCGCCTGGCCGAAGGCGCGCCAGGCCCGGGTGTAGCGGTTCTCCTCCAGGGCGTTCATCGGGTTGCCGTGACCGAGGAACGCGGCAGGCATGACGGTCATGCGGACCCCTCCCCTCGCGGTGACCCGCCGACGATCATCTCCCGCACCCGGAGGACGTGCGAGACCGGACCCGGTCCGCCGTGGTCACCTCGCGTTCGACGTGGGCGGCACCCGCCGCAGCGCCGGGGACAGCCGCCGCGCCCCCGGCCCCTCCGCCGCCGCGACGTCGCCGGGGTTGGACAACGCGCACCGGGTCAGCGACAGGCAGCCGCAGCCGATGCAGGACGACAGCCCGTCCCGCAGCTGCACCAATGCCCGGATCTGCTCGTCCAGCCGGTCCCGCCACTTCTCCGAGAGCCGGGCCCAGTCGCGGGCCGACGGCGTCCGTCCGTCGGGCAGCGTGGCCAGCGCCTCGCGGATCTCCGGCAGGGAGAGCCCGGCGTTCTGGGCGGCGCGGACGAACGCCAGTCGACGCAGCACGCTGCGCGGGAAGCGGCGGGCACCGCCGGCCGTGCGGGACGCCGTGACCAGGCCCTGCGCCTCGTAGTAGCGCAGCGCGGAGGGAGCCACCCCCGAGCGAGCGGCCACCTGCCCGATGGTCAGCAGCCCGTCCACGACGCCTCCCCTTGACCTCAAGTCCACTTGAGGTCAGGCGGTAGCGCCATGACACCTCCCACCGCACTCGTCACCGGCGCCTCCCGCGGCCTCGGCGCCGCCCTCGCCGAGGCGCTCGGCCGCCGGGGCTGGCGGCTCGTCGTCGACGGCCGCGACCCCGCCCGGCTGGCGGCCTCCGTCGCCGTCCTTCCCCGCCCTCCCCCGTCCCGACCTGGTCACCGCCGTCCCCGGGGACGTCGCCGACCCCGGCCACCGGGCCGCCTTCGCCGCCGCCGTCCCCGACCGGCTGGACCTGCTGGTGAACAACGCCGGCGACCTCGGCCCCACCCCGCTGCCCCGGCTCGCCGACCTGCCGGCCGCGGCCCTGGAGCGGGTGCTCGCCGTCAACACCGTCGCCCCGCTGGCCCTCTTCCAGGCGGTGCTGCCCGTGCTGGAGCGGGCCGGCGGCGTGGTGCTCGACGTCAGCAGCGACGCCGCCGTCGAGGCCTACGAGGGCTGGGGCGGCTACGGCGCGAGCAAGACGGCGCTGGACCGGCTGACCGCCGTCCTCGCCGTCGAGCACCCCGCGCTGCGGGTCTACGCCGTCGACCCGGGCGACATGGCCACCGACATGCACCGGGCCGCCGACCCCGACGCGACCGGCCTGCCGGCGCCGGAGTCCGCCGTCCCGGCCCTGCTGCGGCTGGTCGACGAGGATCTGCCCAGAGGTCGTTACCGGGCCGCGGAGCTGGCCGTTCCCGCGGAGGCCGGCCGGTGACCGCGCGGCTCATGGGAGCCGAGGCCGCTGCGCCGCCGGAGCACCGCGGCCTGGCCCTCGACGGCGTCCGGCTGATGGCGGTCCGGCCCGGCGAGATCGTGGAGACCACCTTCCGCGACCTGCCCGAGCTGCTCGAGCCCGGCGACCTCGTGGTGGTCAACACCTCGGCGACGCTGCCCGCGCGCCTCGACGTCCGGCGGGCGGACGGCACGCCGGCCCCCCTGCACGTGTCGACGTCGCTGGACGACGGCGACTGGGTGGTGGAGCTGCGGCGGCCGGACAACGACGGCCCCGACCGCGGCGGAGAGCCCGGAGCGGTGCTCGACCTGCCCGGCGGCGTCCGGCTCCGGCTGGTCGAGGGCTTCCCGGAACCGGCGCGGGCATCGCGGCTGTGGCGCGCCCGCCCCGACCCGTGGGTGCCCGCGGCCGACGCGCTGCGGCGGTACGGCACGCCGATCCGCTACGGCTACCTCAGCGCCCCCGTCCCGCTGACCGATGCGCAGAACGTCTACGCCACCGAGCCGGGCAGCGCGGAGAACGCCAGCGCCGGCCGGCCGTTCACCGACCGGCTCCTGGTGCCTCTCCTGTCCCGCGGCGTCCCCGTCGTCCCGGTGGTGTTGCACGCCGGCGTCTCCAGCCCCGAGCTGCACGAGCCGCCGGCGCCGGAGCGGTACCGGGTGCCCGAGGTCACCGCCCGGCTGGTCGACGCCACACGCCGGGCCGGGAGCCGGGTGGTCGCCGTCGGCACCACGGTCACCCGCGCGCTGGAGACCGCGACCGGGGAGGACGGCGCCACCTGCCCCGCCGCCGGCTGGACCGACCTCGTGCTCGGCCCCGACCGCCCCGCCCGGGCCGTCACCGGGCTGCTCACCGGGCTGCACGCGCCCGACGCCAGCCACCTGCTGCTGCTCGAGGCCGTGGCGGGACGGGACCTGGTGGACGAGGCCTACGCGCGGGCCGCGGCCGGGGAGTACCTGTGGCACGAGTTCGGCGACACGATGCTCTTCCTGCCCTACGGCTGTCAGGAGTGGTCCGCGTCGAGCGGTGCGGCCGCGGGCGGGGCGTGCGGTGTCGGCCGCCGGGGTTCGCGGTCGCCGGCGGTGCCGTCGGCGGCCGCGAACCCGACCACCACGCTGTCCCACCGGTGCACCACCGATCCCGCAGCCGGGGACTGGGAGGTGACCACGTACTCGCCGGGCCAGGTCAGCGCCCCGAGCGGCGGCCCGTCGGGATCGGGCTGCGCCAGCGCCACGCCCGCGTTCTGGGCGACCTGCTGTGCCCGTCGCATCTCCAGGCCGACGACGCCGGGGACCACGACCGGGTCGGCGGACCGGCTGCTCCTGTCCGCATCCATGCCGCAGCCTGGCCCGTGCCGCAGGTGCCGGTCCAGCCCGCACTCCGGCAGCGACGGGTGCGTCAGCGCATCCGGGCGGCGGTGTCCTCCAGCAGCAGTTCCCGCTCGACCTCCGGCCGGCGCGGGCAGGAGGTGCACAGCGGCTCGGACGGCAGCCGGTAGAGCAGGCAGCACGACACCCGACGGGTGAACCGCACCCCGGCGACGTGGACGTAGCGGGGCACCGGCAGCGGCGCCCCGACGGCGGCGGCCAGCGGCGCGGCCAGCCCGGTCACCCGCCGCTCGTCCCCCAGCGCCCGGCCGAGCGCCAGCAGCCGGTTGGCCAGCGAGTCGGCGGCGATCGCCCAGAGCGGCCGCGGTCGCATCCGGCCGGCCGCGGCCACGGCGTCCACCACGTCGTCGAGCGTCTCTCGCAGCTCGGCGGCCGGATCCCCGCCGGGCGCGGACGACGTCGCGGCGACCGGCGTCCCGCCGGCCAGCACCGCCAGCGAGGTGTCGGCCAGCCGCGCCGACAGCGGCAACCCGGTGGCCAGCCCGGCGAGCGCCGGAGTGAGCAGCACCGACGACGCCGAGTACCACCACACGGTGGCCAGCACCCGCCGGTCGCCACTGGCGTACCGCGCGGCGAGCCCGGCCAGCCGCTCCGAAGTCCAGTCCGGGTCGGCGAGCAGCGCGGCCGGGACGGCGGCCGCGGACGGGGGCGCCAGCAGGCCGAGCGCCGCGGCACCGGGCACCCGAGCGGCCACCGCCGCCTGCAACTCCGCCGTCACGGAGGCCAGTCTGGCCGCCTCCGACGGCCGGCCGCCGCCGGCCCCGCTGCGCAGACGTTGCACCGGGCAGACGCGGAGCCGCGGGGGCCATACGGTGTGGCGGAGAGCACGCTGCGTCGCGCCGGCGCCGGACGCGACCACGGAACAGGAATCAGGCGTCGACGACGCCGGGAGCAGGAGGAGGTCGCATGAGCGAGTCGACCGAGCTGGAGGGCCGCCGGTTCCCGGCGGCGGAGCAGCTCGCGGCGGAGGCCAACGTGGGTCCCGACGTCTACGAGCGGTCCGCGCAGGACCGACTGGGCTTCTGGGCCGAGCAGGCCGAGCGGCTGACCTGGGCACAGAAGTGGGACGAGGTCCTGGACTGGACCAACCCGCCGTTCGCCAAGTGGTTCGTCGGCGGCAGGCTCAACGTCGCCTACAACTGCGTCGACCGACACGTCGAGGCCGGCCACGGCGAGCAGGTCGCCTACCACTGGGAGGGCGAGCCCGGCGACACCCGGACGATCACCTACAAGGAGCTCCAGGACGAGGTCTGCAAGGCCGCCAACGCCCTGGTCGAGCTCGGCGTGCAGGCCGGCGACCGGGTCGCGATCTACATGCCGATGATCCCGGAGACGGTCATCGCGATGCTGGCCTGCGCACGCGTCGGTGCCGTCCACATGGTGGTGTTCGGCGGCTTCTCCGCCGACGCGCTGGCCAGCCGGATCACCGACGCCCAGGCAACGCTCGTCATCACCTCCGACGGCGGCTACCGCCGTGGGGCGCCCAGCGCGCTCAAGCCCGCCGTCGACGACGCGGTGAGCCGGACCGACAGCGTGCGCAACGTCCTGGTGGTCAAGCGCACCGAGCAGGACGTCGAGTGGACCGAGGGCCGCGACCTGTGGTGGCACGACGTCGTCGACCGCCAGTCGCCCGAGCACACGCCCGAGGCCTTCGACGCCGAGCACCCGCTCTACATCATGTACACCTCGGGGACGACGGCGAAGCCGAAGGGCATCCTGCACACCTCCGGCGGCTACCTCACCCAAGTGGCGTACACCCACTGGGCGACGTTCGACCTCAAGCCCGACACCGACGTCTACTGGACCGCAGCCGACGTCGGCTGGGTCACCGGCCACAGCTACATCGTCTACGGGCCGCTGGCCAACCGGGCCACCAGCGTCATCTACGAGGGGACGCCGGAGACGCCGCACCGCGGCCGCTGGTTCGAGCTCGTCCAGAAGTACGGCGTGACCATCCTCTACACCGCGCCCACGGTGATCCGCACCTTCATGAAGTGGGGCGAGGACATCCCGGCCGGTTTCGACCTCTCCAGTCTGCGCGTCCTCGGCTCGGTCGGTGAGCCGATCAACCCCGAGGCGTGGCTCTGGTACCACCGGAACATCGGGGGCGGCCGCTGCCCGATCATGGACACCTGGTGGCAGACCGAGACCGGCGCCCACATGATCACCCCGCTGCCCGGCGTGACCGACCTCAAGCCCGGTTCGGCGCAGACGCCGTTCCCCGGCATCAAGGCCAAGGTCGTCGACGACGAGGGCAACGAGCTCGGCGACGACACCACCGGACTGCTGGTGCTCACCGAGCCGTGGCCGGCGATGCTGCGCACCATCTGGGGCGACGACGACCGGTACGTCGACACCTACTGGTCGCGGTTCGGCAAGGACGTCTACTTCGCCGGCGACGGCGCCAAGAAGGACGCCGACGGCGACTTCTGGCTGCTGGGCCGGGTGGACGACGTCATGAACGTGTCGGGCCACCGGATCTCGACCACCGAGGTGGAGTCCTCCCTGGTCGCGCACCCGACGGTGGCCGAGGCG
This sequence comes from Geodermatophilus sp. DF01-2, assembly GCF_004571065.1. Classification (GTDB taxonomy): domain Bacteria; phylum Actinomycetota; class Actinomycetes; order Mycobacteriales; family Geodermatophilaceae; genus Geodermatophilus. The sequence goes on along the minus strand of NZ_SPQN01000117.1, from coordinate 494 downwards.
GCGGTCGTCGGCGCCAGCGACCCGACCACCGGGCAGGGCATCGTCGCCTTCGTCATCCTCCGCGGGAACGCCGAGCAACAGGGGGAAGGGGACTCCGGCGACGAGCTGATCCAGCAGCTGCGCAACCACGTGGCCAAGGACATCGGCCCGATCGCCAAGCCGCGCCAGATCATGGTCGTGCAGGAGCTGCCCAAGACCCGCTCCGGCAAGATCATGCGCCGGCTGCTGCGGGACGTCGCGGAGAACCGCGAGCTCGGCGACGTCACCACGCTCACCGACTCCTCGGTGATGAACCTGATTAAGGACAAGCTGCCGGCCAGCTCGTCGGAGGACTGAGCGCATCGTCGGCCTACCGGCCGACACCGCGGCCAGCTGCCGTCCCCGACGACGCGGAGCCCACCCGACCGCTCGTCGGGGACCCTCCGGGCCCCACTCCTCCCGACCACCCCCCGCCAGCTGCCGTCCCCGACGACGCGGAGCCCACCCGACCGCTC
>NZ_SPQN01000116.1 GCF_004571065.1 Geodermatophilus sp. DF01-2 | reverse complement strand
CACCGGGCCGCGCGGCCCGTGGGCCCGGCTGCGCCGGCGCCGGCCGCCGGACCTCCCGACGCCCGACCAGGCCGAGCGCGCCGCGGAGGTGACGTCCTTCGGCTGAGGGTCCGGCGCCGACTACCGCGGAGTAGGTTCGGGGGTGACCCGACGTCCGGCGACCCGTCGTCGGATTCCCTCATCGTGGAGGACCCATGCCCGAAGCCGTCATCGTCGCAACCGCGCGCTCCCCCATCGGCCGCGCGTTCAAGGGCTCGCTCAAGGACCTACGGCCCGACGACCTCACCGCCACCATCGTGCGCGCGGCCCTCGACAAGGTGCCCGCCCTCGACCCCACCGACATCGACGACCTGATCCTCGGCTGCGGCCTGCCCGGCGGGGAGCAGGGCTCCAACATGGGCCGCGTCGTCAGCGTCCTGCTCGGCATGGACCACCTGCCGGGGGCGACGATCACCCGCTACTGCTCCTCCTCGCTGCAGACCACCCGCATGGCCATGCACGCGATCAAGGCCGGCGAGGGCGACGTCTTCATCTCCGCCGGTGTCGAGATGGTGTCCCGCTTCGTGAAGGGCAACAGCGACTCGCTGCCGGACACGAAGAACCCCGCGTTCGAGGACGCGCAGGCCCGGGTGGCCAAGGTCGCCGAGAGCGGCGCGGACTCCTGGACCGACCCCCGGGAGGCCGGGGAGGTCCCTGACGTCTACATCGCGATGGGGCAGACCGCCGAGAACCTGGCGCTGCTCAAGGACGTCTCCCGGGAGGAGATGGACGAGTTCGCCGTCCGCAGCCAGAACCTGGCCGAGCAGGCCATCGCCGACGGCTTCTGGGAGCGGGAGATCACCCCGGTCACCACCCCCGACGGCACCGTGGTCAGCAAGGACGACGGCCCGCGCGCCGGCACCACGCTCGAGGGCATCTCCGGCCTCAAGCCGGTCTTCCGCCCCGACGGCCGGGTCACCGCGGGCAACGCCTGCCCGCTCAATGACGGCGCCGCCGCGGTCGTCGTCATGAGCGACACCAAGGCCCGGGACCTGGGTCTCACCCCGCTGGCCCGGATCGTCTCCACCGCGGTCACCGGCCTCTCGCCGGAGATCATGGGCTACGGCCCGGTCGACGCCTCCAAGCTGGCGCTGCAGCGGGCCGGGATGAGCATCGGGGACATCGACCTCGTCGAGATCAACGAGGCGTTCGCCGCACAGGTGATCCCCAGCTACCGCGACCTGGGCATCGACATCGACCGGCTCAACGTGCACGGCGGGGCGATCGCCGTCGGGCACCCCTTCGGCATGACCGGCGCCCGCATCACCGGCACGCTGCTCAACGGCCTGCAGACCAAGGACAAGACCTTCGGCCTGGAGACGATGTGCGTCGGCGGCGGCATGGGCATGGCGATGGTCCTGGAGCGCCTGAACTGAGCCTGGCCCGCCGTTGAAGCGCCTTGAACAGCACAGTGGCCCGGCCCCCTCGTGGGGGCCGGGCCACTGTCGCGTGGTGCTGCGGGCTCACTCGTCCTGGAAGTAGGACAGCAGCCGCAGGATCTCCAGGTACAGCCAGATGACCGTGATGAGCAGGCCGAAGGCGATGTACCAGGCGAACTTCGCCGGGGCGCCGCGGCGGATGGCCTCGTCGGCCATGTCGAAGTCGAGCAGCAGCGAGAACGCCGCCACGCCGATCACGACCAGGCTGAAGACGATCGACAGGGCACCGCCGTCGCGCAGCCCCAGGCCGCCCGGGATGAAGAAGCTGGCGACCAGGTTCACCACGATCAGCGCCAGCACGCCGAACAGCGCGCCGACGATCCAGCGGGTCAGCTTGGGGGTGACCCGGATGGCGCCGGTCTTGTAGACCACCAGCATGCCGGCGAAGACGCCGAAGGTGCCGATCAGCGCCTGCACCACGATGCCGGGGTAGAGGTTGTTGAACACCTCGCTGATGGCGCCGAGCGCGACGCCGTAGATCGCGCCGTAGGACAGCGTGGCCACCGGGTTGGCGATCTGCTTGAAGGCGATCACCAGGCCCAGCACCAGGGCCACCAGGACCGCGGGGAGGGCCAGGCCGAGCGCGAGGGACTGCGGGAGCAGCGCCCAGGTGACGGCGGCCGAGAGAACGGTGACCAGGAACGACAGACCCGTCTTCTGGACGACGTCGTCCATCGTCATGTAGCGGGTCGTCGGCGGCGCGTACGGCGACTGGGCGTACGGCGACGGCGCGGCGTACGGGTCCTGCGTCCCCTGGCCGTACTGCGGGGCCCCGTACTGAGGAGCCCCGTACTGGGGAGCCCCGTACTGCGGCGCGCCGCCCCACGGGGCGGACTGCCGGCCGTTGCCGGCGCCCGCGTTCGAAAGTCCCCGGCCGAAGACCGGGTTGTGGCTGGGCATCGTCATCTCCTCGAGGTGACCGGGCGATTCGTGGAGCTTACGGTCCTGCACCCCACTCGTCCTGGTCAACGCCTGAAGCAGCCTGCACGTTCCTGAGCGCCTTATGGACACCCGGACGGGGGGCGTGGGGACGCCGCGGGGCCGGCGGCTGCGCACCACCGGCCCCGCAGGCCCCGTCCCGAGCCTCACCGCGAGCCTGCGAGCGGTGAGGAGGACGGGGTCTCCTCTTTCAGACCGACTCACCACCGTGGTCGTGGTCGTGGTCGTGCCCGGCGTGCAGCCCGCCGCCACCGGTCGTTCGCTGTGCTCCGATCCGGTACTGCCGGTCCTGCGGGTGCTCCTCGAAGGTGCCGCCCGGGACCGGCCTGCCGACCACACCGTTGACCCGCGCGGTGTCGTAGGCCAGCGTCAGCACCGCGTAGGCGATCGCGTCGGAGTTCTGGTCGAGCACCTCCCCGTCGACGTTGGTGATGTCGTCACCCGCTTGGTGGTAGTTCCGGTCGTACGCGACCCCGGCCTCGCCGCCGTAGGTCGCCACCTGGTACTCCTCCTTGAGGACCTCCGCACCGGTGAACAGGCCGCCGGACGGGATGCCCGCCTCGATGAAGGCCTGGTAGTCACTGCGGCCGCTGAACTCCGACCCCTCGTAGAAGAGCTCCTGCTCCTCGTAGAAGTCCTCGAAGACGTACTCGATCTGCGCCGACCCCTCCGGGACCTCGACCGGCGCCTCGAATGCGGACTGGTCGCCGTCGTAGATGAACCGGGCGAAGTTCGGCGAGCCGACCATGTCGAAGTTCAGGTACAGCCCGATGTCGGCCAGCTGCTGCTCACCGAGCTGCGAGACGTAGTGCTCCGAGCCCAGCAGGCCCAGCTCCTCGGCACCCCACCACGCGAACCGGACGGTGTTGGTCAGCTTCGCCTTGTTGAGGTTCTCGGCCACCTCGATGAGGGCCGCGCTGCCGCTGCCGTTGTCGTTGATGCCCGGACCCGCGAGCACCGAGTCGAGGTGTGCCCCGGCCATGACGACGTTGTCCGGGGTCCGGCCGGGCAGCTCGGCGATGACGTTCTCGGTGGTGCGGATCGCGCTGGTCGAGTCGACGGCGAGGTCGACGGTCGTCCCCGGGGCGGCGAGCTCGCGCCCGAGGGTCGTCGGGACGCCGATGACCGGGATGTCGATGCCGGGAGCGCCCAGGGTGCCGTTGAGCGGCCCCTCCACGTTGTTGAACACGATGACCGCAGAGGCACCGGCGGCCTCGGCGTTGGACGCCTTGACGGCGAAGGCGCATGCGCCCCGCTGGACGAGGGCCACCGTCCCGGAGGGGAAGCCGGTGAAATCGGCGGCCTCGCAGCCGCTGGTGCCGGAGTCGATGTCGACCGGGGTGACGGCGCCGTCGTCGACCGAGGCGCTGCCGGTGTAGGTCATGGGCACGTAGTCGGTGCCCGCCTGGTACGTCGTCTCCGTCGGCGCGACGCGGCTGAACGAGCTGCTCCGCAGCTGGAAGAACGGGAACTCGAACTCCTGCCGGGAGACCTCCCAGCCGGCCTCGTCGAGCCGCTGCTCGACGTATTCGACGGAGGCGTCGTAGCCCGGCGTGCCGGAGGCGCGGGTGTCGCCGTTGGCATCGGCGATGGCCTGGAACGCCTCGAGGTGCTCCATGACCCCGTCCAGGGTCACGCAGTCGGTCAGCTTGGCGACCGTGTTGTTCGTGCGGTTCTCGCACGCCACAGCGGCAGCCGGCGCGGCCGCGGCCGGTCCGGCCACGGCCACGGTCCCCGCCAGTGCCGTCGCCCCGGCGGCGCCGAGCGCCACCAGCCGCGGCCGGCGGGAGGGGGTGGGTCGGGTCATGCAGGGTCTCCCTCTGCTCGCGGGTGCCCCGACGCTGAGACACCCTGTGTTCAACACCTGTGACCCTTTGTGATGATTCGGCGTGTCGTCAAGCCTTGATCTCCGAGCCCGGATCAAGTAGTGCCCCCGGTCGGGTTCGAACCGACACTCGGACCCTTTTAAGGGGCCTGCCTCTGCCAGTTGGGCTACGGGGGCCGCCGGGGACGCCAGCCCCGGGGTCAGCTCGCCTGCGCCGAGCCCGACTGCGCGCGGTCCTCCGAGGTGGGCGGCGGCAGCTGGCCGGTGCGGCCGGTGTTCGCCGCCTGGACGAACTCGCGGCGCGGATCCTGCAGCTGGCCGAGCGAGATGACCTCGCGGCGGAACACCGTGGCCAGGGTCCAGTCGGCGACCACCCGCGCCTTGCGGTTGAAGGTGGGCACCCGGCTGACGTGGTACGTACGGTGCATGAACCAGGCCGGCCAGCCCTTGAGCTTGACGCCGTAGACCTGGGCGACGCCCTTGTGCAGGCCGAGGCTGGCGACCGATCCGGCGTAGGCGTGCCGGTAGGGCACCGGCTCCTTGCCCTGGAGCACCGCGACGATGTTGTCGGCCAGCCGCTTGGCCTGCCGGACGGCGTGCTGCGCGTTCGGCGCGGTGGTGGCGCCGGGCTCCTTGGTGAGGTCCGGCACGGCGGCCAGGTCGCCGGCCGACCAGGCGTCGGGCATCCCGCGCACCTGCAGGGTGGGCTCGCAGACGACCCGGCCGCGCTCGTCGACCGGGAGGTCGGTCTCGGCGAGCATCGGGTTGGGCTTGGTGCCCGCCGTCCAGACGAGGGTGTCGCTGGCGAACTCGTCGCCGTCGGACAGGCGCACCAGGCAGTCGTCGGACACCGACTCCAGCCGGGTGTTGAGCCGGATGTCCATCCCCCGCACGGTCAGCTGCTTCACCGTCCAGGCGGCCATGTCGAGGTCGACCTCCGGGAGGATCCGCCCCATAGCCTCGACCAGCACCCAGCGCATGTCGTCCGGCGACAACCGCGGGTAGTAGTGGATGATGGCGTACCGGGCCATGTCCTCGAGTTCGGCGAACGCCTCCACCCCCGCGTAGCCGCCGCCGACGAAGGTGAAGGTCAGCGCGCGGCGGCGGACCTCCGGGTCGTCGGTCGAGCTGGCCGCGTCGAGCCGGGCGAGCACGTGGTTGCGCAGGTAGATGGCCTCGCCGACGTTCTTGAACCCGATGCCGTGCTCGGCCAGCCCCGGGATGGGGAGCGTTCGGGCCACCGAGCCCGCGGCCATCACCAGCACGTCGTAGGAGAGCTCGTAGGGCTCCCCCTCGATCGGGGCGATCCGGGCCCGCTTGTCGGCGTGGCTGAGCCCGGTGACCGCCCCGGTGACCACGCGGCAGCGCGGCAGCGTCCGGCGCAGCGGAACGACGACGTGCCGCGGCTCCACCGAGCCGGCCGCGGCCTCGGGCAGGAAGGGCTGGTAGGTCATGTGCGGCTGGGGGTCGACGACGACGACCTCCGCCCGACCCCGGGAGAGCCGCTTCTGCAGCCGCAGGGCGGTGTAGAGGCCGACGTAGCCGCCGCCCACGACGAGGACCACGGGTCGGTGCGCCATGGGTCCGAGCCTAGGGCCGGGGGGCTGGTCCCGGCACGGTCGCGGCCAGCTCCGTGGCCCGGGCCAGCACGGCGTCCAGCATCGGCTCGGTGAGCTTGCCGGTGAAGGTGTTCTGCTGGCTGACGTGGTAGCTGCCCAGCAGGGTGAGCGGTCCGTGCGTCCCTTCGAGGGAGACCTCCGCCCCGTGCCCGAACGCCGGCCGGGGACGGGGCAGCACGTAGCCGGCCTCCGCGAGCACCGGCCACAGCGCCGTCCACCCGAAGCCGCCGAGGACGACGGCCACCCGCAGTCGCGGCAGCAGCGCGAGCTCGCGGGCCAGCCACGGCGAGCAGGTGTCCCGCTCCTCGGGGGTCGGCGCGTTGGCCGGTGGGGCGCAGCGGACGGAGGCGGCGACGCGGACGTCGGTCAGCTCCAGCCCGTCGCCGACGTGGGTGGACGTCGGCTGGTTGGCCAGGCCCGCCCGCCACAGCGCCGCGAAGATCCAGTCCCCGCTGCGGTCGCCGGTGAACACCCGGCCGGTGCGGTTGCCACCGTGCGCGGCAGGGGCGAGCCCCACGACGGCGATGCGGGCGTCGGCCGGTCCGAGCCCCGGGACCGGCCGGCCCCAGTACTCCTCGTCCCGGAAGGAGGCCCGCTTCACCCGGGCGACCTCCTCGCGCCAGGCCACCAGCCGCGGGCAGGCCCGGCAGCCGGAGATGCGGGCGTCGAGGACGGCCAGGTCCCGGGCGCCCCGGGCCGAGCGGACGACGCCGGCGGGGCTGCGGGTCACCGGGAAGCCGGCGGCGTCGGAGGCCACGCCCCAGTGGACCACCGCACCCGAGGGCGCGACCACGGGGGCCGGAGGGCATGATCGCGGCGTGGCCAGGAAGCAGAAGCAGAAGGCGCCCCTCAGCTGGAAACTGCTCTCGGCCGGGTTCGCGGTCCCGGCGGGGATCGCCGTCCGGAAGCTGACCGACGCGGCCTGGTACGGCGTCCGCGGCACGATGCCGCCGAAGAACCCCGCCGCACCGGGGGTCGGCTGGTCGGAGGCGCTGGCGTGGGCGGCCGTCTCGGGGCTGGCCGTGGCCGCCGGCCGGCTGGTCGCCGCCCGCGGCGCGGCGGCGAGCTACGAGAGGCTGACCGGCAAGCTCCCGCCGGGGATCAACCAGGGCACCTCCTGAGGCCGGCCGGTCAGCGCCCGGCCAGCCGCAGGGCGATGCCGTCGAGGATGTCGTGCTCGCTGACCGCGACGTCGTCGATCGCCAGGGCGTCCATGACGACCCGCAGGATGAGTGAGCCGGCGCCGATGACGTCGACCCGGCCGGGGTGCATGACCGCCTCGGCGGCTCGCCGCTCCCGGGTGGCGGTGAGCAGCCCCGCGGTGACCGCGCGGACGGCGGAGACCGGGATGCGGGAGCCGTGGATGGCCGCCGGGTCGTAGGCGGGCAGCCGCAGGGCGAGCGCGGCGACCGTGGTCACCGAGCCGGCCAGGCCGACCAGGGTCGCGGTCTCCCCGACCGGCACGGTGGCGACCACCTCGGCGAGCGCGGCCCGGATGTCGGCCTCGGCGCGGCCGATCTCGTCGGCGTCCGGCGGGTCGCCGTGCAGGTGCCGCTCGGTGAGCCGGACGCAGCCGACGTCGACCGAACGCGCGGCCCGCACCCCGCCGGCGTCGCCGAGGACGAACTCGGTGGATCCGCCTCCGATGTCGACGACCAGGTACGGGGAACGCGGTCGCGGCTGGCCGTGCGCGGCGACCGCGGCGTCCAGCGAGGCGGTGGCGCCGAGGAAGGACAACCGCGCCTCCTCGTCGCCGGGGACGACGTCGGGCAGCCGGCCGAGGGTGGCCAGGACCATCCCCTCGAAGTCGGCCCGGTTGGCGGCGTCCCGGCTGGCGCTGGTGGCCACCATGCGCACCGCCGTCGCACCGAGGTCGCGCGCCTGCGCCGCGTACTCGGCGAGCACGGCCCGGGTGCGCTCGATCGCCTCGGGGGCCAGCCGGCCGGTGGCGTCGACGCCCTGGCCGAGGCGGACCACCTCCATCCGGCGCAGCAGGTCGCTGTGTGGGCCCTCGGGCGGGACGTCGGCCACCAGCAGGCGGATGGAGTTGGTGCCGCAGTCGATCGCGGCGACGCGCGTCATGCCTCGCCCTCCTGGACGCAGGGGCCCTGAGTCCACCACTTCCCCATCCCGGCCACGGCGCGGTCACCGACCGGGTTGACCCCCGGGCCGGCAGCCAGTGCGTGGGCGGCCAGCGCGTGCAGGCACTTGACCCGGTTGGGCATCCCGCCGGCGGTGGTGCGCGTGGGCAGCTCACCGAGGGCGTCCCGCTCGGCCAGGTAGGCCTCGTGGGCGGCGCGGTACCCCGCCGCGAGCTCCGGGTCGGTGCCCAGGTCGGCCTGCCACTCGCGCATGCGCCCGGTGGACTCCAGCCGGCTGGCAGCGGCGTTGGCCCGCGGGCAGGTCAGGTAGTACATGGTGGGGAACGGGGTGCCGTCCTCCAGCCGCGGGGAGGTCTGCACGACGTCGGGCTGGCCGCACGGGCAGCGGTGCGCCACCGCGCGCAGCGCCCGCGGAGGACGGCCGAGCTGGCGGGCGACGATCTCGCGCTCCTCCGGCGTGATCGGGGTGTTCACCAGGTGAGTCTGCGGCAGCGGGTCAGGCGACCGCACGGCCCCCTCCCGGGTACCGCCGGAGCCGTCCAGAGGCTCAGGCCCCCTCCCGGGTACCGCCGGAGCCGTCCAGAGGCTCAGGGCCCCTCCCGGGTCCCGCCCCGAGCCTGCGAGGGGTGGGGAGGAGGGGGTCCTTCATCCGTCGGCCACCGCGACCGACTGCAGCAGCGCCTCGTACCAGGGCACGTCGTCGGCGGGCTCCGGCACCGTGCCGGCGTCCCCCTTGACGGCCTCGCCGTCGACCACGATGACCAGCCGGTCACCGGGCAGCACGTAGGCCAGCCGCTCGCGGGCCTGCCGCGCGGTGTAAGCGGGGTCGGCCTGCCGCTCCAGCGCCTCCTCGAGCTGCTCGACCCGCTGATCGAGCGCGGTGCCCTCGGCGGCCAGCCGGGTCAGCTCCGCGCGCCCGGCCAGGTACTGCCGGACCGGGCCGGCCAGCGTCAGCAGCAGCACCAGGACCAGCCCGACGAGCAGCACCGCCCGGCCGGTGAACAGCGGTCGGCGCGGCGTCCCAGCGGCCGTCGTCGTCCGCGGGGTGCGGCGGACGGCGCGGCGCGGCTCCGGCCGGCTGCCCGCGCCCAGATC
>NZ_SPQN01000115.1 GCF_004571065.1 Geodermatophilus sp. DF01-2 | reverse complement strand
GATCTGGGCCGGCTCCGGCAGCCCGTGTGCGGGCAGCGCAGCGCGCGGGTCGGCGATGTCCCGGCCCGTGGGCGGACCGCCGGCGACCGCCTCGCGGAGCGCCCGGGCGATCGCCTCCGGCTCGCTGTCGGCGGGCAGGACCCGCCCGATCCCGAGACCGCGCAGCCGGTCGGCGGCCCGGTCGTCGCCCGGATCGACCAGGCCGACGACGGCGACGCCGGACGCCGACAGCCGTGCGACGGCGTCCCCGTCGAGGCGGCGCAGGTCCGCGGACAGCAGGGCGGCCTGCCCCGTCCCGGTCGCGGCTGCGGCCAGCAGTTCGGAGACGTCGACGCACCGTCGGACGACGGTGACCCCGTGGTCGGCCCGGTCGAGCGCCCCGACGAGCGCGGACTCCCATCCCGCCCCGGTGACCGCGGTGAAGACCTGCAGCGCCATCAGGGTGCACCCGCCGGCGGGACCGCGGACCCGTCGGCACCCGGGACGGTCCCCGTGGGCGGCTCGGTCGGCGGCGCCGTCGCGCCCGCGGCCGGCGTCGGCGGAGACGCGGACGAGGGAGGCGCGGAGGACCCGGTCGGCGCTGACGACGACCCGGCGACGCCGGAGGACCCCGTCGTCCCCGTGCGTCCACCGCCCGTCACGGAGCCCGCTCCGGCCACGCTTCCCTCGCCGGACGCGGCGTCCACCGAGTCGTGCACCACGACCACCAGCGGGCGGCCGCCGATCGCGTCCAGCACCACGGGCGCCCGGTCGGCCGGCACCGAGACGACGACCTGCACGGTGGTCGTGGCCGTCGACAGCACCCCCTCCGTGCGCCCGGAAACCGCCTGCACCGGCGCGGCTCCCACGACGAGGGAGACACTCCCGTCACCGGTCGCAGTGGCACCGGCGGCGGGGTCGGCCACGGCGTAGACGTCCACCACCTGACCGCGGTCCAGCCCCGGCGGCACGTAGCCGGCCTGCACCGGGAGCGCCAGCTGCACCAGCTCGGCCGGCTCCTCCAGCGCCGACCGCGGCAGCAGCTCGCCGCCCCGCACGGCCCGGGCGAGGGTGCGGCCCTCCGGGCGGGTGCTCGTCGCGAGGTAGGCACCGGCGACGTCGTCGAGCCGGACGTCGACGGGCACGAGGTCCTCGGCGGTGACCACCGTGCCCGCGGCGAGGTCGCCGGCGGCCGACCACACCGGCACCGTCGCGTCGGCGGCCGTAACCACCCGCGCGCCCAGCAGGACCGAGCCGAGCACCAGGAGGACGCCCAGGACGAGGCGGAGGTCCAGCCAGCGCGGCGGCCGGACCCGTCGGGGCGCCGGCCCAGGGACGGGAGCAGCCGCCGGGGCGGCGGGCACGGTGCGCGTGGCGCTCACAGCCAGCGGTCCCTCCATCTGCACGGACGCCGTGGCCGGCCTGGATGGCCACGGTCGGACGGAGATCATGCGGCAGGCGCGTCGATGCGCGCAGGCGTCGTCCACACGTTCGGGGTTGTGGACAGCCCACATGCCACCCGGACGGGGCTGCCAGACTGTGCGGGACCGGACGGAGACCCGATGCCCACACCGCGCTTCCTGACCCTCGACGACGTCGCCGAGATCCTCAACGTCTCGTGGTCGCAGGCCTACGCGCTGGTCCGCCGCAAGGAGCTGATCGCCATCCAGATCGGCGGCCGCGGCCAGTGGCGGGTCGAGGTGGACGAGCTGGAGCGCTTCATCCAGCAGAAGTACGCCGAGGCGCGGGCCGGCACCGTCCCCGCGGAGTCCGCCACCGACGAGCCGGCCGCGCCGGACGGACAGGACGACGCCGCCGCGAGCCCGGCTCCCGGAGGGCACCGCCGCGGCTGAGCGGTCCTAGTCGAGCCCGGGCGCGAGGGTCCGCACCACCGCGACCGCCGGCAGGGTGACCGCCCGGACACCGCGCACGGCGGCCGGACGGCGCGGCTGGTCGGCCGCGTGCTCGGCCAGCTCGAGGTGATCGGCCCCGACGCCGTCCACGGTGCCGACGTGCACCGACCCGTCGTCCAGGAAGACCTGGACCGCACTCCGGTCGCGGGCCAGGCCGCGCAGCGCCCGCCGCAGGTCGAGCCGGCTCCGCACCGGACCGGCGTCCTCGGGCGCAGCCGTGACCCGCCCCAGGCCGGCGACGGTCCGCACCGTCGACGTCGCCACGAGCACTTCCCGGCGCGCGTCGTCGGTCAGCAGCAGCCAGTCGGCGCCCACCTCCACCAGGACGCCGGTGACGTCCCCGGCTCCGCGGCACCGCAGGGCCACCGGCCTGCCCAGGGCGCCGGCCAGCCGGTCCACCAGGCGGACCGTCCCCGTCTCCACCCGCCGCCGGGATGCGTCTTCCGCCCGTTCGGCCGCGGCCTCCGCCTCGTCGAACTCCGCCTGCAGGTCCGCGAACAGCCGTTGCCACCGCATCGGCCACCTCCTCGGTTCCACTCTAGTGGGTGCTTGAACTTGCGTTTGCGTGCATTTGCTTGCTTTAGTCACGCGGCACATCGCGACGTCGAGGAGGAGACATGTCGATCCGGCGCCTGCTGGGGACGACGGCGGCGATGGCCGCTGCCGCCGCCGGCCTCCACACGGTGACCCCGGACCTCTCGGGGATCACCGGGACCGGCCTCGACCTCCAGCGCGCCGTCGACACCGTCGGTGCCGAGTCGGTACTGCTCGCCGGCGTGGCGGCGCTCGCCTGGGCTGCCTGGCTGTGGGGCGTCCTCGGCCTGGGCCTCACCGCGCTCTCCGCGCTGCCGGGCGCCGTGGGTGCACTGGCGCGAGTGGCCGCTCGATGCGTGCTGCCCGCGAGCGCGCGGCGGGCGGCGGCGCTCGCCCTCGGCGTCGGGCTGGTCACCGCAGGTCCGTCGCTCGCCGGGTGCGCCTCAGCCCCGGGCACCCTCCCCCAGGCCGTGGTCACCGCCTCGGGGCAGGGGCCCGTCCCGGACTGGCCGGCAGCAGGTCCAGAGGCCGACCCACCGACCGCGCCGGCATCCGACCGGCCGGCGCCCCCGGTCCCCGACCGGCCGACATTCGCCACCCCGGCGCCTGTGCCTGACTGGCCGGCTCCCGCGCCCGGCCACCACGTCGTCCTGCGCGGTGACTGCCTGTGGGACATCGCGGCCGGCGACCTCGCCCGACGGACCGGCACGCCCCCGACGGACGGCGAGGTGGCGTCCGCCGTCTCCGCCTGGTGGCAGACGAATGCCGACGTCATCGGCCCCGACCCCGACCTCCTCCTGCCGGGCCAGGTGCTGCGCCCGCCTCCGGCGTCCTGACGCGCGACCTCCCACCGACCCGACCCGAGCCCGGAGCACCCGATGACCGCCTCTGCCGGCCCCGTCCGTCCCGCCCACGTCGCCGAGCCCGCCGACGCGGGGACACCTGAGCCGGCTCCGCAGCCCCTGTGCGCCGCCACGCTGCGGCTCACCGTCGTGCCGACGCCGCAGCCGCCGCTGGACCCCCAGCCGGTCCTCCGGCTGGTCCTGCCCGGTGTCGCCGTCCCCCGGGCACCGCACCGGCCGGGTCCGCGGCCGCGCCCGGAGAATCCGCCGGCGGGCTTCGCGACGGGCTTCGAACCGGCGTGGTCGGTCCGCGCCGAGCTGCCCGACCCGCGCGTCGCCGGTCGGCGGCTGCTGACGCTCACCCTCGAGGCGCTCGCCGGGCGGCGGCCGCTGACCCAGGTGCAGCCGCTGGCCGCCGTCGGCGTCTATGCCGGCCTCTCCAGCGGCCGCCGGCCCCGGTGGTGCGCGAGCGGAACCGCTCCGGTGCTGCTGGGGCCCGTCCACGTCTGCGAACCGGTGGACGGCGTGGCCGAGGTGAGCGCGGTGGCCCGCCGCTCGGGCCGGGCACATGCGGTCGCCGCGCGGCTCGAGGGAATCGACGGCCGGTGGCGGTGCACGGCGCTGCAGATCGGCTGAACGGCCCCGTCCCGGGCCCCGCCCTGAGCCTGCGAAGGGTCGGGTGGCCTCGTCCAGGGCACCGCCGCGAGCCTGCGAGCGGTGGGGAGGGCGGGGTCCTTCAGGGGGTCCTTTCTCAGGCGCGCGAGGGTCCTCCGTGGCAGACCTTGTACTTCTTGCCCGAACCACAGGGGCAGGGCGCGTTGCGGGCCGGCTCCTTGGTGCCGGTCACGGTCGCGGTCTTGGCCGCCTTGGCCGGGCCGCTCTCCTTCGGGGAGGCGTCCAGGCTCGGCGCCGAGTAGCTGAGCTGCTCGGTGGTGCGCCGCGGCTCGTCGAGGCCCTTGACCGACAGCTCGGGACCGGTATCCGAGCGCGTCGGCTCCTCCACCTCCGGCGCCGCCGGAGCGGCCTGCGCTACGGCCGGCCGGGACTTCCGCGCCGAGGAGCTCCGGCGGGCCGCCGGGGCCGACGCGGGAGCGGGGGCCTCAGCGGGAACCGGAGCGGGAGACGGAGCGGAAGCCTGCGCCGCCGGAGCTGGGGCCCCGGCGGGAGCCGGGGCAGGAGCCTGCGCGGCCGGAGCAGGAGCCTGCGCCGCCGGAGCAGGGGCCTCGGCCGGAGCCGGAGCAGGAGTCTGCGCCGCCGGGGCCGGAGCGGACGCCCCGTCGGCAGTCGGCGCCGCGGCGGCCGCAGGCGCGGCACCGTCGCCGTCGGCCCGGGCGGGAACCGGCTGCGCCGGAGCGGGGGCAGCCGTCGGTGCAGCCGCCGGTGCCGATGCCGCAGGCGCCGCTGCGGCCTGCGCGGCCGCCCGACGGGCCCGCACGCGCGCCGTCCCCTGCTGGGCCGCCGCCAGCGCCCGGGCCTCGGCCTCGGCCTGCTTGGCCGCCGCGTCCGCCGCCTGCTGCTCCTTGGTCTTGACCTCCAGGTTGAACAGGAAGCCGACCGACTCCTCCTTGATGCCGTCGAGCATCGTCATGAACATGTCGTAGCCCTCGCGCTGGTACTCCACAACCGGGTCGCGGTTGGCCATCGCGCGCAGGTGGATACCGGCCCGCAGGTAGTCCATCTCGTAGAGGTGCTCGCGCCACTTGCGGTCGAGCACCGAGAGCAGCACCCGCCGTTCGAGCTCACGCATGACCTCCGAGCCCAGCGCGGACTCCCGCTCCTCGTAGGCACGGTGCACGTCGTCGAGCAGCTCGCGTCGGAGCACGTCGGCGGTCAGTGCCGCCTGGTCGCCGTCGGCCACCCGGTCGATGAGCTCCTCGCGGTCCACGCCCACCGGATAGAGAGCCTTGAGGCCGGTCCACAGCTGCTCGAGGTCCCAGTCCTCGGCGTAGCCCATCTCGGTCGCGCCGTCGACGTAGGCCCGGATGACGTCGTCGACCATCTTTCGGACCTGCTCGTGCAGGTCCTCCCCATCGAGCACCGCGCGGCGCTCGGCGTAGATGACGGTGCGCTGGCGGTTGAGCACCTCGTCGTACTTGAGGACGTCCTTACGGACTTCGAAGTTCTGCTGCTCGACCTGGGTCTGCGCCGACAGGATCGCGCGGCTGACCATCTTCGACTCGATCGGCTGGTCGTCCGGGACCCGCAGCGTGGTCATCATCGACTCGAGCATCGGGCCGTTGAACCGCCGCATGAGGTCGTCGCCCAGCGACAGGTAGAAGCGCGACTCACCGGGGTCGCCCTGGCGGCCCGAACGGCCGCGCAGCTGGTTGTCGATCCGCCGGCTCTCGTGCCGCTCGGTGCCCAGGACGTAGAGGCCGCCGGCCCCGGTCACCTGCTCGTGCTCGGCCTCCACCTGGCTCTTGGCCTTCGCGACCGCGTCGTCCCAGGCCGCCTCGTACTCCTCCGGCGTCTCCGCCGGCGACAGCCCGCGGGCGCGCAGCTGCTCGTCGGCGATGAACTCGGGGTTGCCGCCGAGCTGGATGTCGGTACCGCGGCCGGCCATGTTGGTGGCCACGGTGACCGCGCCCAGCCGCCCGGCCTGGGCGACGATGTGCGCCTCCCGGGCGTGGTTCTTGGCGTTGAGCACCTCGTGCGGGATGCCGCGGCGCAACAGCAGCTTGGCGAGGACCTCGGACTTCTCCACGCTGGCCGTGCCGACCAGCACCGGCTGCCCGGCCTCGTGCCGCTCGGCGATGTCGTCGATGACGGCGTCGAACTTCGCCTTCTCCGTCTTGTAGATGACGTCGGAGCGGTCCCCGCGGACCATCGGCCGGTTCGTCGGGATCGGGACGACGCCCAGCTTGTAGGTCTGGGAGAGCTCGGCCGCCTCGGTCTGGGCGGTGCCGGTCATCCCGGAGAGCTTCTCGTAGAGCCGGAAGTAGTTCTGCAGCGTGATCGTGGCGAGGGTCTGGTTCTCGTCCTTGATCTGCACCCGCTCCTTGGCCTCGATGGCCTGGTGCATGCCCTCGTTGTAGCGCCGGCCCGACAGCACGCGGCCGGTGAACTCGTCGACGATGAGCACCTCGCCGTTGCTGACGATGTACTGCTGATCGCGGTGGTAGAGCTCCTTGGCCTTGAGCGCGTTGTTCAGGAAACTGATCAGCGGGGTGTTGGCCGCCTCGTAGAGGTTCTCGATGCCGATCTGGTCCTCGACGAACTCCACGCCCTCCTCGGTGATGGCGACCGTGCGCTTGGACTCCTCCACCTCGTAGTGGACGTCGCGCTGCATCAGCGGGGCCAGGCGCGCGAACTCGCCGTACCAGCGGTGCATCGCCGGGTCGCCGGCCGGGCCGCTGATGATCAGCGGCGTCCGCGCCTCGTCGATGAGGATCGAGTCGACCTCGTCGACGATCGCGTAGTGGTGCCCGCGCTGGACCAGGTCGGCCTTGCTCCAGGCCATGTTGTCGCGCAGGTAGTCGAAGCCGAACTCGTTGTTCGTGCCGTAGGTGATGTCGCAGGCGTACTGCTCGCGGCGCTGCGCCGGGCGCTCGCCGGAGAGGATGACGCCGACGGAGAGGCCGAGGAAGCGGTGCACCCGGCCCATCCACTCGGCGTCGCGCCTGGCCAGGTAGTCGTTGACCGTGACCACGTGCACGCCCTTGCCGGGAAGCGCGTTGAGGTAGGCGGGCAGGACGCCGGTCAGCGTCTTGCCCTCACCGGTGCGCATCTCGGCGATGTTCCCGAGGTGCAGCGCGGCGCCGCCCATGATCTGCACCCGGAAGTGCCGCTGCCCCAGGGTGCGGGTGGCGGCCTCGCGGACGACGGCGAAGGCCTCCGGCAGGAGGTGGTCGAGGGTCTCCCCCTCCTCCAGGCGCTCCTTGAACTCGTCGGTCTTGGCCCGCAGCTCCGCGTCGGTGAGGTCGGCGACGTCGTCCGCCAGCGACTCGACCGCATCCGCGATCTTGTTCAGTCGTCGGAGGATCTTGCCCTCACCGGCTCGGAGGATCTTCGAGAACACCACGTCCCCAGGGTAGGCGGCGAACGGGCGAGTCCCCGTGCGGCGGCCCACAATCCCCCCGTGGCGCACGACCTCGACGACCTGCCCCCGGGCCTGCTCACCCTCCTCAGCGAGCGGCACCTGGCCACGCTGACCACGCTGCGCGCCGACGGCGGCCCGCACGTCGTCCCCGTCGGGGTCACCTACGACCCGGCCACCCGGACCGCCCGGGTCATCACCTCGGGTACCTCGGCCAAGGCGCGGCACGTGCGCTCCGGGCGCGCGCGGGTCGCGGTGTGCCAGGTCGACGGCCGCCGGTGGGTGACCCTCGAGGGGACGGCGGCGGTGCGCGACGACCCCGCCTCGGTCGCCGACGCCGAAGCTCGCTACGCCCGCCGGTACCGGACGCCGCGGGAGAACCCGGCACGGGTGGTCCTGGAGATCTCGGTCGACCGGGTACTCGGCAACCCCGGCTGACGACAGCCGTTCCCGAGGGGCATCGCAGCGAGCGAGGAGCGGACCGACGCGGGAGCCAGGCCCGGAGGCACTGCAGGACGGGCCGGGTGACCACGCACCCGAGCGGGCTGGACCTCTCCGCCGTCGACCTGACCACCGAGGTGGTGCGCACCGACCGGCTGGTGCTGGCCCCTACCGTCCCGACGACGAGGACGCCGTCCTGCGCGCCTGCCAGGACCCCCACATCCAGCGCCGGATCGGCGTCCTGCCGGGCCCCTACACCCGCGAGGACGCCCGGAACTTTGTGGCCGGCGTGGCCCCGGCCGAGCGGGACGAGGCGCGCGATGCCCGCCGCGGTCGAGGCCGGCGGCGAGTTCGTGGGGTCGACCGCCTCCACCTGGGCGGTGGGCGGCTCGGCCCCGAGGTCGGCTACTGGTCGAAGGACCCCGTGTCCCCCTGCACGGGGCCGGGCACTGGGCGCGGTGCTCCTCGGGTGCACCTGTACGCCGACGTCGGGAACACTGCCTCGCAGCCCGTCGCCGAGCGGGCCGGCTTCGGTCGCGAGGGCGTCGTCCGCTCGTGCCTGGAGTACCGGGACGGAACCCGCGGCGACGCGGCCCTGTACGGCCGCGTCCGCTGAGCGCAGTGCGGGAGCGCAGAGCACCTGCGCTCCCGCAGTGGCCTACGGGATCAGAGGGGGACCGCCGCTGGCTGGGCGGACCGGCGCTCGGCGGCGCCGTCGAGGGCCGGGTCGACGAGCCGGATGAGGCCGTAGTCGTAGGCGTGCCTGCGGTAGACGACCGTCGGCTGCCCCGTGTCGGCGCACTGAAAGAGGTAGAAGTCGTGGCCGACCAGCTCCATCTCGTGGAGGGCCTGGTCGACGGTCATCGGGGTGGCGGGGTGGTGCTTCTCCCGCACCACCCGCCCGGGCAGGTGCTCGTCGAGATCGGTGACGTGCGGGCCCTCCGCGAGCTGCCGGTCGCGGTCGAGAGCCTCGAGGACGTCGGGACCGGGGCCGCCGCCCACCCGGACGCTGGCCGGGGTCCGCCGGCCGTGGTGCACGCGGCGGCGGTCGGCGGCCTTGCGCAGCCGGTGGTCGAGCTTGCCGGCGGCCAGGTCCAGCGCCGCGTAGAAGTCCGGCGCGGCGGCCTCGGCGCGGACGACGGGGCCCTTGCCACGGAGGGTGATCTCCACGCGCTGGCACCTGCCGGACTGGCGGGGGTTCTTCTCGTGGAAGAGCTCCACGTCGATCCGCAGGATCTTCAGTTTCCCGTCGAACCGGTCGGACTGGCCGACCTTGTCCTCGACGTGCTGTCGGTAGTGCTCGGGGACGTCGACGTTGCGGCCACGGACCACGATCTCCATGAGACCTCCCGGGTAGCTCGGGGTGTGATCGAACCCACGCTAGTCCCCGTTCCCAGGTCCCGACAGTCGACCTCCCGGCCCCGTCCGGGTGGGTCGGTAAGACCTGCACGCGGCCCCTCCGGCGGGCCGCCGCGGGGTCGCCGCGACGACCGCGGCGAGCACCGGGAGACCGGCCGGGACGGCCGCGGGCGTCAGCACCGCGGCCGCCTCGGTGAGCGTCGCGCCGCTGCTGACCACGTCGTCGACGAGCACCAGGACCGCGCCCGCGGGCACGTCGCGACGGCCGGGGCGCAGGGCGAAGGTGCCGGCCAGGTTGGCCCGCCGCTGCGCAGCCGACAGTCCCGCGGAGTCCCGGGCCCGCCCGCTGCGGCGCAACAGTCGCACCTCCTCAGCCGACACCCCGGCGGACCGGAGCTCGGCGACCGCGGCACCAGCCGCAGCGTCCACATCCGCCCGGTCGGCGTGGGGGTGCAGAGGACCACCGCCTCGACGAGGGCGCCACTGGCCGTGCGCACCGGCAGGTTCATGCGGGCGCTGCGTTCCCGGCGCAGC
>NZ_SPQN01000114.1 GCF_004571065.1 Geodermatophilus sp. DF01-2 | reverse complement strand
CCACGCCCGGCGCGGCCGTGCCGGACGGCGGCGTCCCCGCGCCGCTCTCGGCTCCGCTCACAGCCGGGACGGCGGCGGGCCGCCGGGCCAGCGCCAGCAGCCACCACAGCACGCCGACACCGACGCCGGCACCGACCAGGGCGACCAGGGTCGTCAGCGGCACCGACCCCCGGGGGTCGGCAGAGGCGGCCAGGACCCCGATCGCCGCGAACAGGACGATCCCGCCGGCTCCGATCAGGAACCACCGCCGGGCCAGGAGGCCCAGCACGGCACCGACGAGGCCCGAGACGACGAGGATCCCGCCGATGAGGACCGGCTTGTCCGCGGTCCCCAAGGTCGCGATGGCCCACCGCTCCAGCCAGCCCGGGACACTGTCGATGACCGCGTCCCCGACCGCGATGATCAGGGACGGGACCGCCGCCATCAGGCCGGCGACCAGCTCGACCACCGCCAGCGCCGACCCGGCGGCGACCAGCCCCGCGATCGCGGCACGCCCCTTCGGCGCCCGCCGACGGTCCTCGTCCGGTCGCCGCGTCGTCTCCGTCGTCTCGCTCACGGGTGTTCCCTGGCCCGCGGGGGCTGGTCGCACACCGCCGGCCGCGGAATGTCGCGAGATCGTCAGGAAGGGAGCGGTGGGGTCGCTTCCCGGGCGGATACCTCACCGCTAAGGTATCCGCCCATGGAGACGCGTCGCGTCCGCATCGGCATCGACACCGGGGGGACGTTCACCGACGTCGTCGCCGTGGACGAGGCGACCGGCCGGACCACGACCACCAAGACGCCGTCCACCCCGGCCGACCCCGCCGAGGGGTTCATCACCGGCGTCCGCAAGGTGCTGGACCTCATGGGGCTCTCCGGCGACGCGGTGACCGCGGTCAGCCACGGGACGACGGTCGCCACCAACCAGCTGCTCGAGGGCCGGCTGGACCGGATCGGGTTCATCACCACCGAGGGCTACGAGTCGGTGCTGGAGATCGCCCGGCAGTCGGTGCCCGACGGCTACGGCAACAGCTACTTCTGGGCCAAGCCGCCGCGGATCGTCCCGGCCGACCTGGTGCGCGCCGTGCGTGGCCGGCTCGACTCCCGTGGCGAGGAGGTGCGGCCGTTCGACGAGGACGACGCCCGCGCCGCCGCCCGCTCCCTCCGCGACGCCGGGGTCGGCACGATCGGCGTCTGCTTCCTGCACTCGTACGCGAACGACGCGCACGAGCGCCGGATGCTCGAGATCCTCCGCGAGGAGCACCCGGACGCCGTCGTCTCGATCAGCTCCCAGGTGCTGCGGGAGTACCGGGAGTACGAGCGGTCGGTGACCACGCTGGTCGACGCCGCGGTCAAGCTGCGGGTCGGCGCGTACGTCGACAACATCAGCGCCCGGCTCGAGGAGATCGCCCCGGGCGTGCCGTTCTACGTGATGAAGAGCAACGGCGGGGTGCTCTCGGCGGCCGAGGTGGTGCACCAGCCGATCACCACGATGCTCTCCGGCCCGGCCGCGGGCGCCCTCGGCGCGGCGCTGGTCGCCGGCGCCGCCGGGTTCGACCGGGTGCTCACCTGCGACGGCGGCGGCACCTCCACCGACGTCACCGTCGTCATCGACGGCGAGCCGGCGCTCACCACCGAGGGGTCGGTCGGCGACTATCCCTCGAAGATCCCGATGATCGACGTCGTCACCGTCGGCGCCGGCGGTGGCTCGATCGCCTGGCTGTCGCCGGAGAGCACGCTCAAGGTGGGGCCGCGGTCGGCCGGCGCCGACCCGGGGCCGATGTGCTACCCGTCCGGCGGGAACCAGCCCACCGTCACCGACGCGCACGTGGCCCTCGGCCGGATCCCGCCACACCTGCTCGGCGGGGAGATCCCGCTGTCGGTCGAGGCGGCCCGCGCCGGCCTCGAGCAGCTCGGCGCGAAGCTCGACCTCGACCTGGAGCGCACCGCGACCGGCATCCTCGAGGTCTCCGCGTGGAACCAGGCCAACGCCCTGCGCCAGGTGACCGTCGCCCGCGGCCTCGACGTCCGCGACTTCACGCTCACCACGTTCGGCGGCTCCGGGTCGCTGCTCGCCTGCCGGCTGATGGACGTCCTCGGCCTGCCGCGCACCCTCGTCCCGCCGGACCCGGGCAACCTCAGCGCCTTCGGCCTGCTCACCGTCGACGTCCGCAACGACCACGTCCAGACCGCGATCCAGCGGCACGCCGACCTCGACCTGGAGCGGGTGCGCACCGTCTACGCCGAGCTGGAGACCCGGGCGCGGCAGGCACTCGACGGCGAGGGCTTCGCCCGCGACCGGCAGCGGGTGCAGCGCACCGCCGACCTGCGCTACGGAGGCCAGGCGTTCGAGGTGCGCGTGCCGGTGACGGACGGCGAGCTGGACGACGCCGCTGTCGACCAGGCCTCCCAGGACTTCCATGCCGCGCACCGCATGCTCTACGGCTACGACTTCGCCGAGGACCCGCGTCAGGCCGTCGAGTGGGTCAACCTGCGGGTGAGCGGGATCGGGCCGATCCGCCGTCCGGACCTGGTGGAGCTGCCGCCGGCCTCGGGGCCGGGAACGGACCGGGCCGTCACGGGAACCCGGCCGGTCTTCTTCGACGACGACTGGACCGACACCCCGACGTACGACCGACCGCGATTGGCGCCCGGGGACGTGGTGCACGGCCCGGCGGTCATCGAGGAGTTCGGCTCCACGGTGCCCGTGCATCCGGGCTTCCGCGCGACGGTGGACGCCCACGGGAACCTGCTGCTCGAGAGGGACGCCCGATGACGCTCACCGACGGCACGGTGGCCGCCGACCCGGTCCTCGTCGAGATCGTCGCCGGCACGCTGGCCGCGATCGAACGCGAGGTCGAGACCTCGATCGGCCGGACGTCGCGGTCGCCGATGATCCGCGACGCGCACGACTTCCGGGCCGGCATCCACGACCGGCAGCTGCGCAAGCTCACCGGCCGCTCCTACTCGGCGCTGGTGCACCCGGTGGTGCGCGACCACCCGATCGAGACGATGAACGTCGGCGACGTCTACTTCCACAACGACGTCTACCTCTCCGAGGGCGGGATCGGGCACCTGCCCGACCTGTGCGTCACCGTGCCGGTGTTCGCCGAGGTGGACGGCCCTGCTGGTCCGGAGGCGCGGGTGGTCGCCTTCGTCCAGGCGTTCGGCCACCACGACGACATCGGCGGCGCCGTGCCCGGCTCGATGCCGAGCGGGGCGACGAGCGTGTACGAGGAGGGCCTCATGGTCCCGCCGATCAAGCTGTGGGACCGCGGCGTCCGCAACGAGGCGGCGCTGGCGATCATGACCCGCAACTCGCGGATGCCCGACTCGCTGGCCGCCGACCTCGACGCGGAGTGCTCGGCCTGCCTGGCCGGCGCCCGGCGGCTCGGCGAGCTCTTCGACCGATATGGAGTCGAGGCCGTGGAGGCCTGCTTCGACGCGATCCTGGCCAACTCCACCGAGGTCTACCGGCGGGAGGTCCTGTCGCAGATCCCCGACGGCACCTACGTCTGGGAGGACTACGCCGAGCACGACGGCGTCGAGGAGCCCAAGCTCCACCGGCAGCGGATCACGCTGACGATGAGGTCGGAGCACGAGACTCCGCTGGTCATCGACTTCACCGGCACCGGCCCGCAGGCCAAGGGTCCGATCAACCACTGCGGCGACTACGCCGACGGCAACTTCCTCAAGAAGTGGCTGGCGCCGATCCTGCGCAACCTCGCCGAGACGCCGGAGCGGATGGCCGAGCTCGACGTCAACGAGGGCGTCGTCCCGCTGATCGAGATGCGGTTCCCGGAGAAGGGCACGCTGCTCACGCCGGTCTTCCCGGCGCCGACCAACGCGCGCACCTTCGTCATCCTGCGGCTGCTCGGCGTCCTCGCCGGGGTGCTGGCCAAGGCCACCGGCGGCCGGATGCCCGCCGACCAGGAGACGATCCGCTACACCGGCGTCTACGGCACCGATCTCGACGGGCAGCCCTACCTCATGCGCGAGGTGCTCGGCGGCGGCTCGGGCGGGCGGTACTACGCCGACGGCGAGGACACCATCCACGTCGTCCCGGACTCGCGGAACCTGCCCACCGAGTTCACCGAGAGCCGCTTCCCGCTGCGGGTCGAGCGGCTGGGGCTGGCGCTCGACTCCGGAGGGCCGGGGCGCTACCGCGGCGGCTGCGGCTACGAGAAGCACATCCGGGTGCTGCGCGACGCGCACTTCATGTCGATCGCCGACCGCTCGATCCTGTCCTGCTGGGGCGTCAACGGCGGCCGGGCAGGGCAGCCGTTCCGGATCACCGTCGACCCGGGGGGCCCCGACGAGCACGACGTCGACGCGCTCGCCGACGCCGAACCGCTGCGTGCCGGCACGGTCGTGCGCATCCGGACGACGGGCGGCGGCGGCTGGGGCGACCCGCTGGACCGGCCGGTCGAGGAGGTGCTGCGCGACATCGCCTGGCGCAAGGTGTCCGTGCGCGGCGCCCGGGAGGACTACGGCGTGGTCGTGCTCGACGACGGCGAGTGCGACGAGACGGCCACCGAGGAGCTGCGGGCCTCGCTGCGGGCGGCGCGGACCGGCGACGAGCCGTTCTTCGACCGCGGGCCGGGCTACGCGCGGCTGTCAGGCGGGGCGGCCTTCAACGAGTTCGACGTCCTCTAGCTGGGTGGTGTCCCGAGGCCCCGCTGCAGGGGCCTGCCGCGAGCTCGCGAGCGGTGGCAGCAGCGGGGTCTTCCTCAGGCGCCGGGGGTCTTGGCCGCCTCGTCGGCGCCACCCTTCTGGTTGTCCTCGTAGACCTCGCGGGCAGCGCCGTGCAGGTCCTCGCCCTCGCCGCCGGCCTTGCCGCTCGGCGTGGCGGTCACCTCGTCGGCGTTCGCTCCCCCGGTGCCGGTGCTCTCGGTCATGGGTTCCCTTCCGCGCTGGATGTGGTATGCCGGGGTGGTCCGCCTGCCGAACAGCCCGGAGGGCGTCGCCGGCTCCGGCGTCGCGGTGACCCGACGGGGACGGCCGGACCCGCACCGTCCCAGGTCTCCTCGACCGGCCCGCCGCGCCCGGGACGTCGCCCGGCCCGTCCAGCGGACGTATCGGCGGCATCCACCGGCCCTGGGCTCAGGTGCCCAGCTCGGTGCTCCCAGGCGGTGGCTTCACGCTGTCGCCCGCCTGCCCCTCGTCGCCGCGGTCGGCCGGCTCGTCGCTGCTGCGCGGGTCGTCGTCGGCGTCCGCGACGTCGTCCGGGACGAGCGGGGTCTCTCGCAGGACGCTCTCGCCGGCCTGGTCGCGGTCGGTACCTGGCACCTCGGTCATGACGACCTCCTGTCCGGGAGCCGTTCCCCTACCCGCCGTCCGCGTCGTCGATGCGTGAGCCGCCGAGAGGCCGACCCGTGTCCGCCCGTCAGCGGCCCCCGCGCCGCCACCAACGGGAACGTGGCGGTGCCGGCGGCGCCACCGGTTCCGTGGGGCCCGGCGGCGGGCGGGTGGCGTGCCAGAGCCGCACGAGCGCCTCGACGTCGGCCAGCCCGGGAACGGCGTCCGGCCCGTCCTGGGGACGGCGCCAGTGCTGCTCGACCCGCGCGTTGAACTCCTCGACCAGCTCCCGCACCGCCGCCTCCGAGCGCAGCCCCCGGACGACGTCGGCCAGGTCCTCCCGCTCGCGGCGGAGCGCCATGCCCGGCGGCAGCAGGTCCCGCGGGTCGGCCTGCTGCCGCTTGGCCCACTCCAGCGCCCACTCGTAGCTGGACTGCTCCTTGTCGCGCCGCGGCAGCGGCCGGCCCGTCCCCTCGAGGTCGTCGAACGCACCCCGGGCTCGCGCCTGGGTGATCTGGTGGTCGATCCAGGTATCGAAGGACATCCCCGGGGGCTTGCGCTCGGTCATCGCGCTCCTTGGTACCCCGCCGTCGCCGGTGTGGCCGGATCGTGACTTGACCGCGACCGCCGCTCGTGCGGTCCCCCGGCGTCCTCGCGGAGCGTGGCGACCTGCCACGAAGGGGTGAAGCGGCAGCTCAGCGCCCTGCGGGAGCGGCCGGGACCCTCCAGGCTGACCGTCGTGCCGCTGTCCGTGCCCGGCTTGCCCGACGTGCCGCCCGAGCTGGCCGGACCGGTCGCGGTGGAGCTGGCCAGGCCGGTGCGCGACCTGCCGCGGGTCGACGCGCTGCCCGGCGGCGTCCTCTACGAGCCCAAGTGGGACGGCTACCGGCTGGTCGTCGTACGCACCGGGGGCACGACCCGGGTCTGGTCCCGGCAGGGCCGCGACCTGTCCCCCCGCTTCCCGGACGTCGTGGCCGCGGCCGTGGCCCAGGTGCCGCCCGGCACCGTGCTCGACGGCGAGGTCGTCGTCTGGAACGGCTCGCGGCTGGACTTCGGACTGCTCCAACAGCGCATGGTCGCCGCCCCCGGCCGGGTCGACGCCCTCGTCGCGGCCGCGCCGGCCTCCTACGTCGCCTTCGACCTGCTCGCGCGGGGCGGCGCGGACCTGCGCGGCCGCCGGCTGCGGGAGCGGCGCGCGGCGCTGGAGGAGCTGGCCGCCCGCTGGGCGCCGCCGATGCAGCTCTCTCCCGTCACCGCCGACCCCGCCGAGGCCCGCCGGTGGTCGACCGACTTCCGCCCGGCCGGCGTGGAAGGACTGGTCGCCAAGGGCGCGGGTACCCGCTACGCCCCCGGCCGGCGGGAGTGGCTGAAGGTGAAGTCCTGGGAGACGATCGAGGTGGTCGCCGGCGGGGTCATCGGGCCGATCGAGCGGCCCGGCCAGCTGGTCGCCGGCCGGTACCGGGACGGCGAGCTGGTGGTCGTCGGCCGGACCAGCCCGCTGTCGCCGGCCCACTCCGCCGAGCTGGCCGCCGTCCTGCGCCCGGCCGCACCCGACCACCCGTGGCCCGACCGGATCGGCGCCGGCGCCTTCGGCGGCGGCCGGCTGTCGGTGTCACTCACCCGCGTGCACCCGGACGCGGTCGTGGAGGTCAGCGCCGACGCTGCGCTGCAGGCCGGCGTCTTCCGTCACCCGCTGCGCTTCGTGCGGGTGCGCCCCGACCTCGCCCCGGAGGACGTGCCGGAGCTTCCCTGATCGTGCCGTCCGCCGTGGCGATCATGAAGTCCCGGATGCGACACGCCGGACGGTACCGGTGTGTCGCATCCCGGACTTCATGATCGTCGAGGTGCGTCACGGATCCGGCGGCACCCGGCCCAGGGTGACGAGCAGGCGGCGGAGCAGGCCGGCGAGCTCGTCCCGGTCGTCGTCGGAGAGACCGGCCAGCAGCCGCTGCTCGGTCTCCAGGTGATCGGGCAGCGCGGCGTCGAGGATCGCGCCGCCGGCCTCGGTCAGCGTGACGACGACGGCCCGCCCGTCGGCCTCGCTGCGCTCGCGGGTGATCAGCCCCTTGTCCTCCAGCCGGTCCAGCCGCTGGGTGATGGCGCCGGAGGTGACCAGCGCGGTGCGCATCAGCGCCGTCGGGGTCAGCTGGTACGGGGCGCCGGCCCGGCGCAGCGCGGCCAGCACGTCGAAGGACGGCACGTCGAGGCCGTGCCGGGCGAAGGTGGCCCGCTGGGCGAGGAAGACCTCGCGCTGCAGCTGGGAGATCCGGCCGATGATCCCCATCGGGCTGCAGTCGAGGTCGGGGCGCTCCCGGGCCCACTGAGCCAGGATCAGGTCGACGGCGTCAGCCGCGGAGGCGCAGGAATCGCCCCCGGGGACACCGGCCCCCTCTGCCGCGGAGCCCCCCGGAGAGCCGCTGGCGGGCTTCCGCCCGGCCGCCGTCCCCCCGCTCACCCCGGATACCTCAACAATGAGACGTCCGCAGCGTCACGCCGGGTGCAGCCGCGTGCTCAGCCGGACGGTGAGCCCGTGGGGGCCGGGCAGCAGGTCCACCGAGTCCCAGAGCTTGCGGGCCAGCCACAGGCCCATGCCGCCGCGGCTGAGGTCGGCACCGTGGGCCGGCCGGAAGCCGGCCAGCGGGTCGGCGAAAGAGTGCCCGGAGTCGGTGATCCTGCAGACCAGCCGCTGGCCGTCGGTCCACATCCGGGCCGACACCGGCCGGGCTCCGTGCCGGAAGGCGTTGGCGGCGACCTCGGCGGCGGCCAGGTGGAGGTCCTCGCGCTGGTCGCGGTCGGGAACCCGGGCGGCGAGGGCCGCACCGAGCTCGTGGCGCAACGTCACCAGACTGGGGACGTCGTCGAGGGCGAGCACCGGCGTGGTGTCCTCGAGCGGCTCCCGCGGCCACGGCAGCCGGGACAGGTACTCCGCAGGGTCGCGGTAGTCCGGACTGGCCGTCCAGGCGCCGTCGTGGACGACCTGCGGGTGGGTGGCGGTGGCGCTGTCCACGACCTCCGCCGGAAGCCGCTGCCGGTCGTACACGCAGAGACAGTCGACCGGAGCGTCCTGCATGACCCGGTTGGACGCCGACTCGTAGCGCAGCCCCTCACGCCAGTCGGCGGGGTCCGGCCCGAAGTCGACCAGGGACAGGATGCGCAGCAGGCCCCCGCCCGTGCCGGACGCCTCGTCGGCGGCCCGACGGGCATGGATCACCACGTCGGGGGCCCGGGCACCCAGCAGGCTCAGCCGAGGGTCGCTGCGGACCCGACCGGCGCGCTCCCCGAGCTCCTCGCACAGCAGCGCGACGACCTCCGGTGGGCAGGTCAGCGCGACGACGTCGCCGGCGCGCAACCCAGCGTGCAGGAACGGCAGCGCCACGGCCAGCAGCTCGGGTGCCCCGTCCACCACGGCAGCCGCGTGGCGGGTCCGAACGGACGGTTCGGTTCCGCTTCGTGGGCGCGGGAGCGCGGCCGGGGCAGCGTGCTCGCCCACCGCTCCGTCCACCTCTTCTACCCTCCCCCTGGCCGGACCGCTCCGGCCGACTGCTGCGCCATCCTCGTACACCCGCTTCCCCCGGGTCGCGGAGGGCCGGGTGTACGCGCCGTCACGTGGGCCGGGCCACCGGTACCCCGGGGGCCGGCTCGCCCACCCCGGCCAGGCTGAGTATCCGCGCCGGCGACGTCCCCTGCTCGGAGCGCACCCGCAACTCGACGCCGACCTCACCCGCACGGGCGAGGGCCTCGAGCACCATCCCGACGCCGGCACTCGCCAGGTAGCCGGTCGGCCGGAGGTCCAGCGTCGCGACGGTGCCCGCGGGCAGCTGGTCCAGACGGGCCAGGAGCTGCTCGCGCACCTTCCCCGCGGTGGCCAGGTCGACCTCGCCGTGGATCTCCAGGCGCAGCCCCCCGGGCTCGTCGTGCACGGCCAGCAGCGCCGCACCGCCGTCCCCGGCCGGGTGGAGGATGCCCCGCTGCGGCAGCGCGTCCGGCTCGGGGACGGCGGCCGGCATCCGGAAGCGGACGGTGGTGCCGGGAGTGCCGGGGACGTGCACGACCTCGACGTCGGTGGCCAGCGCGTCGATCAGCTCGAGGCCGCGACCGCGGTGGCCGCGGTCCTCCGGCGGCGGCCGCCACATCCCGGTGTCGCAGACCTCGACGCTGACCCCGCCGTCGGCCTGCCGGGCCACCCGGTAGGTGCACTCGCCGGTGCCGGACGCCGCGTAGGCGTGCTCGACCGCGTTGGCCAGGGCCTCGCCCAGCGCCAGCTGCAGGTCCTCGGCGGTGTCGGCGGGCATCCCGGCCGCCGCCGTCCACGCCGCCACGGCCCGCCGCACGGACGACAGCCGCGCCGGGTCGGCCGGCAGCCG
>NZ_SPQN01000113.1 GCF_004571065.1 Geodermatophilus sp. DF01-2 | reverse complement strand
GGCGCGCGACGGGCCCGGACCCGGCTCCACCGCCGGTCCCCCCTCCGCGCGTGGCGGTGCCACCGCCCGAGCCGCCACCCACAGTGGCGGTCCCCCGCGCGATGACCCCGGCGTCGTCCTCCGCGGTCGCCTCTTCTCCGGCGGGTGCCGGGGCGACGACGGCGTCGAACAAGCCGGCCGCGGCCGGCCCCAGCAGCACCAGGCCGACGGCGGCCCCGGCCACGACGACGCCGCGGCCCAGCCGGGAGTTCCGTCGCGGAGTCCGTCGTGGTGGGCGGGACGCCGTCTCCCCAGCGGCCGACGGCCGGGTCCGGTCCCGCCGCGGCCCCCGGCCGGGAGCATCCGACCCGGCCGGGGCGGCGTGCGGGAGCGACCCGGCGACGACGGGGGTCGCGGCCGCGACCTGCCGCTCGACGGGAAAGGTCTCGACCGGGAGCGCCTCGACCGCGAGCGCTTCCGCCGCCAGCGCGGCCGCACCTAGTGCGGGGGTCAGCGCGGGGTCGGCGCCCACGACCAGCGGCCGGCCCAGTTCGCCGGAGAGGACCTCGGCGACGAGCGGCACCCGCACCCCTCCGCCGGCGAGCACGACGGCCTCCAGGTCCTGGAGCCGGAGCCCCGCGGCCGCGACCGCAGCGGCCAGCATGCCGGCCGAGTCCCGTGTCGGCTCCGCGAGGACCTCGTCGAGCTCCTCACGGGTGAGCCGGACCGTCCCGTCCCCCGAGCCGTCGACGTCGACCCGCACGACGGTCGCCGTGGACAGCGCCTCCTTGGCCGCGACGCAGGCCGCCCGGAGGGCTCGGGCCCACCCGGGCGCCTCCCCCTGCGGGGTCCCCAGGCAGCCGACGACGTGGGCGACGACCGCGTCGTCGACGTCCCGCCCGCCCCACGGCAGCGGCGCCGGTGGGGGGGCCCGGTGCCCGAGCGGCTCCTCCGGTGTCGGGCCGACGACGGCGGTGTCCAGCGTGCCGGCGCCCAGGTCGTAGACGGCGACGGTCGACTCGCCGGGCAGGTCACCGGCCACGACGTGGTGGTGGACGGCGGCGACCGCGGCGGACACGAGCGAGAACCGGGGGACCCCGGAGGAGGCGAGCGCACGGGCGAGCACGGCACGGCGGTGCCCCGACCAGGAGGGCGGCACGGTCAGCACCGTCCAGGAGTCGGGCCGGC
This sequence comes from Geodermatophilus sp. DF01-2, assembly GCF_004571065.1. Taxonomy (GTDB): domain Bacteria; phylum Actinomycetota; class Actinomycetes; order Mycobacteriales; family Geodermatophilaceae; genus Geodermatophilus. The sequence continues at coordinate 8,596 of NZ_SPQN01000113.1, read as the reverse complement.
CCTCCCGGGCCTCGGCCAGCTCCCGGACCCGCTGGACCGCGGCGGCGACGAGCTCGGCGGCCGGTACGGGGTGGTCGCCCGCGTACACCGGGACCGGGTCCCCGACCCGCGCCACCAGGTGCCGGGTCCGCGCGGTCCCGTCGACCGGGGCCAGCGCCACCCGGCCGCCGTCGTCGACCGCCGTCGTCACCCGCCCGTCCCCCAGGGGCAGGACCGTCGCGCCCGTCGTCCCCCCGTCGACCGCCCCGCAGACCGCCGCGGAGACGGTGCCGTCCCCGACGTCGATCCCCAGCCCGTACTCGCCGTTGTGCACAGGTGCCCCCAGCCTCACCAGACCCCCCGGGCCCGCGCGGACCGGTCGGGTGGTCGCAACGTATGTCCCACCCGTCCCGTCTGTCCCGCGCATCGCGGCCTCGGGACCGACGCGGTCGGTGAGGAGGGGGCGACACCCCGCAGCCCCTAACGCAGAGTCAGCGGGCATCCCCCATGCCGGGAGCTCGATGGGGGGCGGTCACCCGATGCCGGGGAACGCCGGTCGGGGGTGCACTGCGTCCCAGCAGCCGGCCGACGGTGGACGGCTCGAGACCCAGGAGTGCCAGCCATGTCGACCATGACGAGCTCGCTGCTCGACTTCATCCTCGACCTGTTCCGCGACCCGGAGAAGGCCGCCGCCTACGAGGCGGACCCGCACGCCGTGCTGGACGCCCACGGCATGTCGGACACCACGCCGGAGGAGGTCGCCGACCTCATGAAGATGGTGGGTGACTACGCCACGGTCGGCGGCTGGAACGGTCACGGCGGGGACGGCCACGACAAGGGCGGGCACGACGAGGACGGCTACAAGGGCCGGGACGACGACGACAAGGGTGGTCACGACAAGGACGGTTACGGCAAGGACGGCCACGGCAAGGGCGACTACGGCAAGGGCGACCGCGACGACGACAAGGACGGCCACGGGCGTTCCGACTGCGACGACGACGGCAAGGGCGGCTACCAGCCCAAGCCGGACGACGACGAGGACGACAAGTGCAAGGACGTCGCGCCGGTGGAGAAGGACCACTGCGACGACGACGAGGGTCAGTCCGGTGGCTACCACCACGCCCCCGCGCCCGCCGGCGGCACGGAGACGGTGATGATCACCCACCTGCAGGAGGTCCACTACACGCACACCGAGAACACCGTCGAGATCGACGCCTCGCACAGCATCTGGGTGAGCGGGGACGCGCAGGCCATCTTCGGCGACGTCGAGGGCGACGTCGCCCAGATCGACAACGAGGGCGGCATCGTCGCCGGCGACGACGTCGACGACTCGGAGGTCGACAACAGCGACCACTCGGTGCGCGACTCCTACAACACCGACGTCGACACCGACCTCGACGTCGACGTCCGCGACAACAACCTCGTGGTCGGAGACGACAACACGGTGGTCAGTGGCGACGAGAACGCGGTCGGCAACACGGTCACCACCGACAACAGCGAGACCGACAACAGCGTCGACGTCGAGTTCGACGACGCCATCGTCCAGACCGGCGACGGGACCGTGGTCAACGACTCCGAGGACGTCGGCAACGACGAGTCCGTGCGCGTCGTGGACAGCTTCAACACCGACAAGAGCGTCGACGTCGACAAGAGCGTCGACGACTCGTTCAACGGCAACGACCTCTCGCAGGACAACGACGGAGTCGACGACTCGTTCAACGGCAACGACCTGTCCCAGGAGAACGTCGGCAACGACCACTCCGAGACCGACAACTCGAAGACGGACAACAGCGTCGACGACTCGTTCAACGGCAACGACCTGTCCGACGACGACGGCGTGGACGACTCGTTCAACGGCTCGCTGAACGGCAACGACCTCTCCGACGACGACGGGGTCGACGACTCGCTGAACGGCAACGACCTGTCCGACGACGACGGCGTGGACGACTCGCTGAACGGCAACGACCTGTCCGACGACGACGGCGTGGACGACTCGCTGAACGGCAACGACCTGTCCGACGACGACGTCACGGAGGTCGAGGACAACGACACGGTGAAGACGGAGATCGAGGACAACGACGAGACGGTCAACGTCGTCGAGGAGAGCTTCAACGACAACTTCTCGGACAACTTCTCCGGGAACGAGGTCGAGCTGGAGCCCGCCGGCGCCTGACACCCCGACCCGCCGGGTCCCGGTCGCTCCGCAGGGGCGACCGGGACCCGGCGTACGTCTGCCCCGACCGGCTCCCTGTGGTAGGACCGGGGTTCCCAGGAGGTGTCCGTGGTCACGTCAGCGCAGGTGCTGGACCGGGCGATGGCGCTCGCCGAGGTCTGCGAGCGGCCGGACCTGCACCGCCGGCTGGTGCAGGCTCGCGCCCGCGGTGAGGACCCGCGGGTGCGCGTCCTCGTCGTCGGGGAGCCCAAGCAGGGGAAGAGCTCGCTGGTCAACGCGCTCGTCGGCGCGCCGGTCTGCCCGGTGGCCGACGACGTGGCGACCGTCGTCCCCACGGTGGTGCGGGCGGGCCAGGCGCCGCGTGCCAGCCTCGTGCTGGCCACGGGGCCGGGTGGGGCGGGTTCCGGGTCCGGCGCCGGCGACGTCATCGGGGAGGGCCCGACCGAGCGGGTGCCGGTGCCGATCGACCAGGTCGCGGCCCGGGTCGCCGGCGAGGGGACCGAGCGGCTCGTGCAGGCCGAGGTGGAGCTGCCCCGCCGGCTGCTCGACGGGCTGGAGCTGGTGGACACCGCCGGCGTCGGCGGGGTCGGCACGCACCGGGCGCTGCGCACGGTGGACCTGCTGCCCACCGCGGACGCCGTCCTGCTGGTCTCCGACGGCAGCCAGGAGTTCACCGCGCCCGAGATGGCCTTCCTCGAGCAGGCCGCCGCGCTGTGCCCGACGGTCGTGTGCGTCCTCACCAAGACCGACGCCTGCCCGAACTGGCGCACGATCGCCGACCTCGACCGGGCCCACCTCGCCGGCCGCGGCGTCGAGGCGCCGCTGTTCGCCGTCTCCTCCGCGCTGGCCCAGCTGGCGGTCCAGCACCGCGACCGGGAGCTGCACGAGGAGTCGGGGATCGGCGCGCTCGTCACCCACCTGCGCCGCGAGGTGGTGGACCGGGCCGAGACCCTGGCCCGCCGCTCACTGGTGCACGACCTCTCGGCGGTCACGGAGCACCTCTCCCTCGCGGTGCGCTCCGAGCTGGCCGGCCTCGAGGACCCGGCGCACCGGGACGAGCTGCTGCGCGGCCTGGAGGATGCCCGGGCCGCCGCGGACGACCTGCGGCGCCGCTCCTCGCGCTGGCAGCAGGTGCTGGCCGACGGCGTCACCGATCTCATGGCCGACATCGACTTCGACCTGCGCGACCGCTCCCGGGTGGTCATCCGCGAGGCGGAGGAGGCCATCGACGCGCAGGACCCCGGCCCGATGTGGCCGGAGCTGGCCGAGTGGCTGGACCGGCGGATCGCGGCCGCGGTCGCCGACAGCTACGTGTGGGCGGAGCAGCGGTCCGAGTGGCTGGCGGCCCGGGTCATCGAGCAGTTCGCCCGCGACGGCGGTGCCGCCGTCCCCACGCTGTCGGTCGGCGCGGCCGGCGACGCGCTGGAGAGCATCGTCGACCTGCCGGTCCTCGACGACGGCTCGATGACGCTGCGGGAGCGGACCCTCATCGGGCTGCGCGGCTCCTACACCGGCGTCCTCATGACCGGCCTGGTGACCAGCCTGGCCGGGATGGCCATCATCAACCCGGTCTCGGTCGCCGCCGGCGTCCTGCTGGGGCGCAAGGCCTACAACGACGACAAGAAGCAGCGCGTCCAGCGGCGCCAGTCGGAGGCCAAGGCCGTGGTGCGCCGGCACCTCGACGAGGTGGTGTTCCAGGTCGGCAAGCACCTCAAGGACCGGCTGCGCACCGTCTCCCGCACCCTGCGCGACCTGATCACCGACACCGCCGACGAGATGTCCCGGTCGCTCGCCGACGCCGTCGCCGCGGCGCAGCGCTCGACCCGCGAGGCCACCGCCGAGCGCGACGCCCGCATCCGGTCGCTGCGGCAGCGGCGCGACCAGCTGGACCGGTTGGCCGCCGACGTCCGCTCCCTCGGCCGGGCGGCGGTGCCGGCTGCGGACAGCCGCCCGTGAGCGAGGGCACCACCCTCCTCGACGACGTCCGCGCGCTGCTGGACGACGCGCTGGAGCGCTACCGGGACGACCCCGCCGTCGCCGGCCGGCTGCGTGCCCAGCGGCGGCGGCTGGACGAGCCGCTGCGCCTGGCCCTGGTCGGCCGGGTGAAGTCGGGCAAGTCGACGCTGCTCAACGCCCTGGTGGGGGCGCGGATCGCGCCCACCGACGCCGGCGAGTGCACCCGGGTGGTCACCCACTACCGGCACGGCGCCACCCCGCGCGTGGAGCTGCACGGCACCGACGGCGGACGGCGGACGCTGCCGGTCCGCCGTGCCGACGGCGGGCTGCGGCTGGAGCTCGGCGGCACCCCGCCGGAGGAGGTCGCGCAACTGGTCGTGGACTGGCCGGCCGACCACCTGCTGTCCGCGACCGTGGTCGACACCCCGGGGATCGCCTCTCTCTCGACCGCCACCAGCGCGCGCACCCGCACCTTCCTCGAGGCCGGCGAGGGCCCCGCGGGCGCCGACGCCGTCGTCTTCCTCACCCGCCAGCCGCAGCCGGAGGACATCGCCGTCCTGGGCGCCTTCCAGGCCGGCACCGCGGGCGAGGGGGCGCTGACGACGACGATCACCGTGCTCTCCCGCGCCGACGAGGTCGGGGTCGGCCGGCTGGACGCGCTCCTGGCGGCCGGCACCGTGGCCCGGCGGATGTCGGCCGACCCGCAGGTGCAGGCGGTGAGCGCGGCGGTGGTGCCCGTGGCCGGGCTGCTGGCGCTGGCCGGGCGGACGCTGCGGCACGGGGACTACGTCGCACTGCGCGCCCTGGCCGGCGCCGACCAGCAGCAGGTCTCCCGGATGCTGCTGACCCCCGACCGCTTCACCCGGCCGGAGACGCCGGTGCCGCTCTCGGTGGAGGTGCGCACCGCACTGCTGGACCGGCTGGGCCTGTTCGGCATCCGGTTGTCGATCGCGCTGGTCCGGACCGGCGTCCCGGACGCCTCGGCCCTGGCCGAGGAGCTGCTGCACCGCAGCGGGCTGACCGAGCTGCAGCGGCTGCTGCGGGTCCACTTCACCGACCGGGGCCCGCAGCTGCGGGCGGGGACCGCGCTGCGGCTGCTGGAGTCGGTGCTGGCCGAGGACCCGGTCGAGGGCGCCGACGAGCTGTGGGCGGGGCTGGAGCGGCTGCGCCTGGCCACCCCGGACCTCGCCGAGCTCGACCTGCTGGCCCGCTCCCGCTCCGCCGGCAGCCCGCTGCCCGCGGACCTGCGGGCGGAGGGGGAGCGGCTGCTCGGCGCCGAGGGCACCGCACCCGCCGCGCGGCTGGGGCTGCCGGCCGGCACCCCGGACGACGAGCTGCGCCGTGCGGCGCGTGCCGCGCTCGGCCGCTGGCGGGAGGCCGCCGACGACCCGCTCGCCGGCCGGCCGGCAGCGGATGCCGCCGAGGTCGTCGTCCGCACGTGCGAGGCGTTGCTCGCCGGGCTGGACGGATCAGCGACGGAACCAGGCGCGGGCGGAGCGGCTGAGCAGCGGGACGAGGGCGAGGACGAACGCTCCGGCCGCGGCCAGTAGCGCCATCCGGTCGAGGTCGGCGTCCCCGGCGACGACGGCCTGCGCCACGTCGAGGGCCAGCAGGGTCGGCAGCGCGGTGACCAACAGCGCCCACCGGGCCCACGCCCGCCGGCGCAGCAGCAGCGCGACCCAGACCAGCGAGACGGCGATCAGCGCGGCGACCCCGCCGAGGACCAGGGCGATCGTGGCCTGCACGCCGTCGGCGATCAGGTCGGCGGGGGCCGTGGGGTCCTCGCCGGCCGCGATGGCGGCCAGCCGGGTGCGCAGCGCCCCGCCGTCGAACAGCGCGGCGGTGAGGCCGGTGATCGCGGCCACGCAGCCGGTCCACCACAGCGCCGCGGTGGCCCGCACGGTCGCGGGCCGGGGAGGCAGGCCACGGGCCACCGGCGGCGCGAGGTCGCTGGTCACGGCCGGCCGCGCCGGGGGCAGGTCCTCGGCGGAGTTGCCCGTCACGACGACACGCCGGGGCAGCGGGCGGTGCGCCTCGGTCCTGGGTTCCGGCGCCCCCGTCTGCGCCTCGGTCTGCGGCCCGGCCTGCTCGGCCCCTGGCGCCCTGGTGGATCCCGTCACGCGCTGCCCCTCCCGCCGGGTGGCCCCCTTGCAGGGTCCCACCGCTGGCCCCGTCCCGGGTCCCGCTCCGAGCGTAGCGAGGGACGGGGAGGATGGGGTCCTTCCACGGTGGGAGGCAAGGGGGTCCTCTTCCAGGGTCCCACCCTGAGCCTGCGAAGGGCGGGGGGCAAGGGGGTCCTCTTCAGTGACCGGTGAACTGCGGGGCGCGCTTCTCCAGGAATGCCTCGACGGCCTCACGGTGGTCGGCGGTGCGGCCCAGGTCGGTCTGCAGCCGGGCCTCGAGCGCCAGGGTGTCCTCGAGGGCGTCGGTGGCCGCGGTGGCCAGCACGGTCTTGATCGCGCGGTAGGCGGCGGTGGGGCCGGCGGCCAGCCGGGCGGCCAGCGCCTGCGCCTCCGACAGCACCTGCTCGGGAGCGACCACCCGGTGCACCAGCCCCCACCCTGCTGCGGTCTCGGCGAGGAACGGCTCGGGCACCAGCAGCAGCTCCGCGGCCCGGGAGCCGCCGACGCAGTGGACGAGGCGGGAGGCCAGGGCCGAGTCGCTGGAGAGCCCGATACCGGCGAACGCGGTGGTGAACTTGGCGCCCGCGGCGGCCACCCGAAGGTCGCCGGCGAGCGCGATGCCCAGCCCCGCCCCGGCACACGCCCCGTTGACCGCCACCACCACCGGCACCCGCAGCGCGGCCAGGGCCAGCACCAGCGGGTTGTACTCCTCCTCGACCACCGACAGCGACGTGGCGGCGTCGCTCCTCAGCTTCTCGACGTGCTGGCCGAGGTCCTGCCCGACGCAGAACGCCCGGCCGGTGCCGGTGAGCACGACCGCTCGCACCGACCCGTCGGCGCCGACCTCCCGGACGGCGTCCAGCAGCTCGCGGCGGGACTCGTGGGTGAGCCCCGCGCGCAGCATGGTGATCGTGGCGACGCCGCCGGCGTCCTCGCGGGTCACGGTCTCGGGCATCGTCGCCCACCTCGTCTCTCGGTATCGGCGTCTCTGGGTATCGGCGTCTCTCGGTATCGCGTCTCGGCCTCGCGCAGGGGACGGCGGGATCGGTGACCTCGACGGCGCCCGGGGCGGGAGCGTACGAGATCGCCGACGTCGCCGACGGGACGTCCGCTGTCCGGCGCCAGGTGACGGAGCTCCCGGCGGAGGACCTCCCCGTCGTGGTGGGTGGACCGTGGGCCCGCGGCGCGCCGATGCCGTGGCGGGGCCGATCGTGCCCGGATCGTGACGGACGGTCCCTTCACGCACGTCGCCGACCTGGGAGGATGGGCCGTGGGCGGCGGTCGCGCGGGCCGGGCCGACGACGCCGTCCAGCGGGACGGCGGCCCGCGCGGCACCGTCGGCCATGTGTAGTCGGGCGGGCTGCGGGACACCCAGACCCGGGGGCACCGGCGCCCCCGGGTCGAGCACTGACGGCCGGTCGTAGGCGAGGAGTGAGCCACCGTGGTGGAGCCGGGTCGGCGCAACCTGGGGGAGCGGTACGAGCTCGCCGAGCTGATCGCCGCCGGCGGCATGGGGCAGGTCTGGCGCGGTACCGACGTCATCCTCGGCCGGCCGGTCGCCGTCAAGGTGCTGCGCAGCGAGTACACCGGGGACCCCACCTTCCGCGCCCGCTTCCGTGCCGAGGCCCAGCACGCCGCCGGGCTGAGCCACCCGAACATCGCGGCGGTCTTCGACTACGGGGAGATCGAGGCCACCGACGGCAGCGGCGAGACGCTGGCCTACCTGGTCATGGAGCTGGTCGAGGGCGAGCCGCTGTCCTCGGTGCTGCAGCGCGGCGGCCGGCTGCCGCCCGCGGTCACCCTGTCGCTGCTCGAGCAGACCGCCTCCGCCCTCGGCGAGGCCCACCGGGTCGGGCTGGTGCACCGCGACGTCAAGCCGGGCAACATCCTGATCCGCGACGACGGCAGGGTGAAGATCACCGACTTCGGCATCGCCTGGTCGGCCGAGAGCGTGCCGCTCACCCGCACCGGCCAGGTCATCGGCACGCCGCAGTACCTCGCGCCAGAGGTGGCCGAGGGCCACCACGCCACGCCGGCCAGCGACGTGTACGCCCTCGGCCTGGTCGGCTACGAGTGCCTGACCGGCCACCCCGCCTTCGACGGGGACAATGCGGTGACGATCGCGCTCAAGCAGGTGCGCGAGGACCCCGACCCGCTGCCCGACGACCTGCCCGGCGACGTCCGGCGGCTCATCCGCCGCGCGCTGGCCAAGGACCCCGCCGCACGGATGCCGGACGGCGCGGCCTTCGTCGCCGCGGTCGAGGACGTCCGCGCCGGGCGCCCACAGCCCGAGCCCGCGTCCACCCGGAGCCTCGCCGTCCTCCCGGGCCTGCCCGCCGGGGCGCACCCGGCCGCGGCCGGCCCA
>NZ_SPQN01000112.1 GCF_004571065.1 Geodermatophilus sp. DF01-2 | reverse complement strand
ACATCCGGCGGCAGCAGAAACCCCTGATCGACATCCGCGCGGATGAAGTTCTGCGGCATGCCCCATTCTCCCGCAACTACCGCCCGCACCCGCTCAGGCACGCGGCTTTATGCGACAGGCTCGATCAGGTGAGCTGGTCATCGGGGCTCCTGGCTCACCACTGGTCGTGAGCCAGGAACCCGGACGGTGAGCCAGGACGCCGATGGCGCGGCAACTACCCGGTCGGGCAGGTGCACCTCGCCGGACGGGCCGACCTGTTCCTCCGGACGGCCGGTTCCGCCCCGCTCGCCCTGCCGCAGGGTGTGACGCCGCTCATAGCCTCCGCGCCGACGGCTCCCCGCAGGCAGGCAGGAAGGACCACCCATGCAGGTCGAAGAACTCCTCAAGCCCTTCCCGATCAAGGAGTTCCACCCGTTCCCGCGCGCCCTGATGGGCCCCGGCGCGCACGAGATCATCGGTCCCGAGGCACTCAAGCTGGGCTTCAAGAGGACTCTGATCATGACGTCGGGCCTGCGCGGCACCGACGTCGTGAACAAGATCGCCGAGTCGATGCGCTACCACGGCCTGGAGGTCGTGGTCTACGACAAGGTGGAGTCCAACCCCAAGGACTACAACGTCATGGACGCCGTGGCGATGTACCAGGAGAACGAGTGCGACAGCTTCGTCTCCATCGGCGGCGGATCCAGCCACGACGCCTGCAAGGGCGCCCGCATCTCGGTGGCCCACGACGGCCGCAGCGTCAACGAGTTCGAGGGCTTCAACCAGTCCGAGAACCCCAAGAACCCGCCGCACATCGCCGTCTCCACCACGGCCGGCACCGGCTCGGAGACCAGCTGGGCCTACGTCATCACCGACACCACCACGGACCCGGACAACCCGCACAAGTACGTCGCCTTCGACGACACGTCCGTGACCACACTGGCGATCGACGACCCGGTCCTCTACTACGACTGCCCGGTCGACTACACCGCACAGTGCGGCTTCGACGTCCTCGCCCACGCCAGTGAGCCCTACGTGTCGCGGCTGGACTTCCCACCGTCGCTGGGCAACGCGCTGCACGCGATCAAGATGACCGCCGAGCACCTGCGGCAGGCGGTGTGGAACGGCCAGGACCTCGGCGGCCGGCAGGGGATGATGTACGCCCAGTACATCGCCGCGCAGGCCTTCAACTCCGGCGGCCTCGGGATCATCCACTCGATCAGCCACGCGGTGAGCGCCTTCTACGACACCCACCACGGGCTCAACAACGCCGTCGCGCTGCCTCGGGTGTGGGCGTTCAACATGCCCACCCAGTACAAACGGTTCGCCGACATCGCCCGGGCCATGGGGGTGGACACGCACGGCATGACCGACGTCCAGGCCGCCGACGCGGCGCTGGCCGCGGCGATCCGGCTGCTGCGCGACGTCGGCATCCCGGAGCGCTTCGTCGACGTCACCCAGGACAGCTACTCCAAGAACCGGCTGGGCCAGGGCCCGACCAAGTTCTACGAGAACGCCTCGGTCATCAAGGGCGACGACACGGACGTCGACCGGATCACCAACCACGTCCTCGGCGACGCCTGCACCCCGGGCAACGCCAAGGAGTGCACGTTCGAGACCGTCCGCCCGGTGGTCGAGCACTGCATGACCGGCGACCTCGACGACCTCCTCACCTGACCGTCGCCAGGTCCCGGTCGCGCCGTCCCCGACCCGACCGGGACCTCGACGACCTCCTCACCTGACCGTCGCCAGGTCCCGGTCGCGCCGTCCCCGACCCGACCGGGACCTCGACGACCTCCTCACCTGACCGTCGCCAGGTCCCGGTTGCGCCGTCCCCCGACCCGACCGGGACCTCGACGACCTCCTCAGCCGATCCGACCTACGGTGGGGCGGGGTGACGTGGCTCACCTCGCCCCACCCTCCTGACGAGGAGACTCCTTGACCGTCCAGCCCGTGCCTGCCGACCGCGTGTCCGCCCCCGACTTCGACGGCCCCGACGACGTGGCCCGCGCCTTCGCCGAGCACGGCTACATCGCCGACCGCCGGTTGGCGACGACGACCTTCGTGATGTCCCGCCTGGCCAAGCCGCTGCTGCTGGAGGGCCCCGCCGGCGTCGGCAAGACGGAGCTGGCCAAAACGCTGGCCGCCGCCACCGGGCGCCGGCTGCTGCGCCTGCAGTGCTACGAGGGCCAGGACGAGACCAAGGCGCTCTACGAGTGGGACTACGGCAAGCAGCTGCTCTACACCCAGATCCTGCGGGACAAGGCCGCCGAGCTGCTGGAGGACACCGCCACGCTGGAGGACGCCGTCGACCGGATCGCCGGTGCCGACAGCGCGTTCTTCAACGAGCGGTTCCTCGCCCCGCGGCCCCTGCTGGAGGCCGTGCGCTCCGAGGAGCCGGTGGTGCTGCTGGTCGACGAGGTCGACCGCGCCGACGAGGCGCTGGAGGCGGTGCTGCTGGAGATGCTCGCCGAGTACCAGGTGTCGGTGCCCGAGATCGGCACCTTCGTCGCCAAGGCGCCGCCCTACGTCGTCCTGACCTCGAACAACACCCGTGACCTGTCGGCGGCGCTCAAGCGGCGCTGCCTGCACCTGTTCCTCGAGTACCCCGACGCCGACCGCGAGCTGGAGATCCTCCGGTCCAAGGACACCGGCCTGGCCGACACCGCGGCGCAGCGACTGGTGCAGATCGTGCGCGGGCTGCGCGGCCTGGACCTGCGCAAGGCCCCGAGCATCTCCGAGACGATCGACTGGGCGCGCACCCTCGCCGTCCTGGGCGTGAGCGAGCTGGACGCCGAGATCCTGGGCGACACCGTCTCCGTCGTCGCCAAGTATGAGCGCGACGTGCAGCGCTCCCGGGAGGCGCTGCCCCGGCTGATCGACCCCAACACGACCGTGCCCGAGTCGCTCGGACACGACCATGCTCACGGCCCCACCCACCCCGGGCACACCCACTCGCACGGGGCGCACACCCACGGCGGGCACACCCACGACCACGACCACGAGGACGACGGCCGCCGCGTGCGGGCGGCAAAGGACGCTCCGGGCCGGCACGACCGCAACTACTACGGCCAGCAGGCGCCGACCGAGACCGAGGCGCCGGCCGCCCCACGGCAGGTGCGCGCGGGCCAGGGCGCCCGGTCCTTCGCCGCCAACCGCGGCGGCGCCCGGCGCCGGCCGGTCTGACGTGGAGGGCGCCCTGCACCGGTTCATCCGGCTGCTCCGACTGCGCGGGATGCGGATCTCGACGGCGGAGGCGATCGACGCGTTCGACGCCGCGGCCGCCGTCGGGGTCAGCGACCGGGCGGCCCTGGAGGCCGCGCTCGGTGCGGCGCTGCTCAAGGACCGCCGGGACGCCGAGGTCTTCGCCGACACCTTCGCCCGCTTCTTCTCCCTGCGGGCGGTCGTCGAGGACGCCGACGGCCACGGGCACGCGCACGACGACCTGGCCGACACCGGCGAGCTCACCCGGATGACCTGGTCGCCGGACCCGGACGCCGAGGTGCAGGAGGGGCACAGCCACGGCAAACCGGTCGACATCAAGGAGTTCTTCAAGCCCGAGGACCTCGCTGCGCAGTACAACCTGCACCAGGAGGCGAACAAGGTCGACCTGGCCTCGCTGACCCAGCAGATCGTGCTGTCCTCGGAGAGCCGGGGCGGTCCGGTCGACGACGCGCAGAAGGTACAGCTGGAGGTGTCGCGGCTGCACGACCCGGGCCTGCCCGGCGACCTGGTGCGCGGCGGCGGCACCCAGCTGGACCTGGAGCTGTCCGTCGCCCAGCAGCAGGCGCTGCGCGACTGGCTGGCCGACCCGGTCGGCGACCTGGACCCCGAGGTCGCCGAGGCGCTGCGCCGCCAGCTGGCCGGGGTGATCGAGGACCTGCCCGAGCTGCTCGCCGCGCACCTGCAGAAGCTCGCCGAGATGAGCGACCTGGCCGTCGAGGAGCGGGAGCTGGCGCGGGCGCCGGTGGAGCAGGTCACCGAGGCCGAGCGGGCGCGGATCGAGGAGTCGCTGCGCCGGCTGGCCACCTCGCTGCACGGCGGGCTGACCCACAAGAAGCGCCAGTCGCCGCGCGGGCGGGTCGACGTGGCCCGCACGATGCGCCGCAACCTGCGCTACGACGGCGTCCCCTTCCGGCCGGTGACCACCCGGCTGGCCGAGGACAAGCCGCGGCTGGTCGTGGTGGCCGACGTGAGCCTGTCGGTGCGGACGACGGCGCGGTTCACGCTGCACGTCGTCCACGCGCTGCAGGACCTCTTCGCGCAGGTGCGCACCTTCGCGTTCGTGGACGACGTCGTCGAGATCACCGACCTGTTCGACGAGCACCCGCTGGAGCACGCGCTCGGCCTGGTGTTCGGCGGCGACGTGATCGACGTCGACGCCTCCAGCGACTACGGCGCGGTGTTCGCCAAGCTGGCCGCCGACCACTCCGGCGCGTTCACCCGCCGCTCGACGCTGCTGGTGCTCGGCGACGGCCGCGGCAACGGCAACGCCTCGCGCCTGGACGTCTTCGCCGACCTGACCCGGCGGGTGCAGGAGACGATCTGGCTGACCCCCGAGCCGCGCTACTCGTGGGCGCTCGGCGGCTGCGACCTGCCCGCGTACGCGGAGAGCTGCGACCGGGTCGAGGTCATCCGCGACCACTCGGGGCTGGAGAGCTGGGCGACCGACGTCGTCACCCGCGCCGCCTCCCGCTGAGCGGAGTCGCTCGGGTGCAGGAACCGCGCTCGAGCGACTCCGGTCAGATCAGGCCGAGCTTGCTGCCCGCGTAGACCGCCTCCGCACGCCGGGTCACCGAGAGCTTGCGCATCACGTTGCCGACGTGGAACTTCGCCGTCGTCGCGGAGATGTAGAGCTCACGGCCGATCGCCTCGTTGGAGAGCCCGCGGGCCAGCAGGGTGAGCACCTCGCGCTCCCGGGCGGTGAGGTCGGGCCCGGTGACGGCGGGGGACGGCGGCGCCGCGAGCGAGCGCACCACCATCGTCGCGCTGTGGCTGTCGAAGGCGCTCTCCCCGCGGCGCACCGCCCGGATCGCGGCCGCCAGCGCGACGGCGTCGACATCCTTGAGCACGTAACCGCGGGCTCCGCGCTGGATCGCCTCCAGCACCAGCTGCTGGTCGAGGAAGGTCGTCACGACCAGCACCCCGGGCGCCGGGGCGGTGGCGGTGAGCTGCCCGCACAGGGTCAGTCCGGCGACGTCGGAGCCCGCCGAGAGCTTGAGGTCCAGCAGCACGATGTGCGGGCGGGTGGCGGCGACCAGGTCGAGGGCCTCGGGCGCGGACGCCGCCTCGCCGACGACCTCGATGTCGGGCTCGCGCTCCAGGATCGAGCGCAGCCCCTGCCGGACGATCGCGTGGTCGTCGACGATGACCAGCCGGATGGGCTCAGGCATCTCCGGCCTCCCACGGCATCCGGACCTCCACCCGCACCCCGCCCATCCTGGCCCGCGTGAACCGCACCGTCGCCCCCAGCTCCCCGCAGCGGGAGGCGATGTTGGCCAGCCCGCGGTGGTATCCGTCGTCCCGCCCGGTGGAGGCCCGCAGTGCCCGGCGCAGGACGTCGGGGTCGCCACGGCCGTCGTCGGCGACCGAGAGCCGCAGCTCGGCCGGGCGGTAGGCCAGCCGCACGGTGCTGCGGGTCGCCTGCGCGTGCCGGGCGGTGTTGAACAGGCACTCCGAGGCGATCCGGAACAGCGAGTGCTCCACCTCGGCCGGCAGCTCCCGCGGCCGCCCCTCCACCCGCACGGCGACGGCGAGGCCGGGGACGGGGGCGACGTCGGACAGCCGGCCGAGCAGCGCGGGCAGCCCGTCGCCGTCGCCGTGCCCGTCGGAGGAGAGCGCGTGGATAGCGCCGCGCAGCCGCTCGACCGCCTCCCGGGTGAGCGCCTTGGCGTGCCCGAGTCGCTCGTAGACCTCGGCGTGGTGGGCCACCTCCGGCCGGCACCACTCGATGGTCATCCCGGCCGACAGCACGTGCTGGGCCACGCTGTCGTGCAGTTCGCGGGCGATGCGGTGCCGCTCGGCGTCCACCGCCTCCCGCTGCGCGGCGACGTCCAGCCGCCGCTCGGCCTCGGCCAGCTGTCTGTGCCGCTCGTCGAGGTCGCGCGCGCGCTCCTGGGCTTGCGCGTAGAGCTCCGCGGTCTGCCGGCGCAGCCCCTCGGAGCGGGCCAGCAGGTGCTCCGACAGCAGCGCGACCGCCGACTGGTTGGCCACGATGCGCAGGATGGCGAGGTCCGCGGCGGTCGCCGTCCGGCGGGGCCCGCCGCAGGCCACCAGCGCGCCGACCGGCTCGCCGTCCACCACCAGAGGGACGACGACCGCGCCGTCCGCGGTCTGCCACGGCTCCACCGCGTCGGCCGCCAGCGCCGCGGCCACCGGGCGGCGGACCACCTCGGGCAGCAGGGCCATGTGGGCCACCCCTGCTCCGGACGGGCCGCGGCCGAGCATCCGCGGGCGGGCCAGCGGCAGCGCCGTCCCGGACAGCGCGAGCACCACCCACGGCTCGCCGAGGTGCTCGGCGGTGGCGTCCACGACCGCGCGGCACAGCGCGTCGGCGCCCTGCCCGGTGGCCGAGAGCACGCCCGCGATGTGCTCGAGCGAGCCCAGCGCGCGGTCGAGGTTCTCCGCGGTCTGCCGGTACTCGGCGTACCAGCTGGGCTTGGACGAGCGCAGCCCGGTGAGCTCGGAGATGTCCGGCGCGCGCATCTACAGCGCGTTGCGGAAGAGCGCCGCGATCTCGGTGGAGTCGGCGTCGCGGGGGTTGGTCGACAGGCAGGCGTCGCCGAGCGTGGTGGTGGCCAGCGTGTCGATGTCGGCCTCCCGGACACCGAGCTCGGCCAACCCACGGGGGCAGCCCAGGTCCGCGGCCAGCCGGCCGACCGCGGCGGCTGCCTCCTCCGCCGCGACGTCCGCCGGCATCCCGGCCACGTCGATGCCCATGGCCCGCGCTACGGGGGTGAACCGGTCCGGCGCGCTCCGCGCGTTGAACCGGATGACGTGCGGCAGGAGGACGCCGTTGACGACGCCATGCGGCAGGTCGAGCAGCCCGCCGACCTGGTGGCTCATCGCATGGGTCGCGCCCAGGATGGCGTTGGTGAAGGCCAGCCCCGCCTCGAGGCTCGCCTGCGCCATCGCGGTGCGCGCCGCCGGGTCCTCGGGCCGGTCGAGGGTGCTCCGCAGCGAGCCGCAGATCAGCTCGATGGCGTGCAGCGCGTGGACGTCGGTGAGCGGCCCGGCCGCCCGGGAGACGAACGCCTCGATGCCGTGGGTCAGCGCGTCCAGCCCGGTGGCCGCGGCCAGGTCGTCGGGCATCGTGGTGAGCAGCCGCGGGTCGGTGATCGAGATGTCGGGCACCAGGGCGCGGCCGATGAGCGTGGCCTTGAGCCGGCGGGTGGTGTCGGTGATGACGGCGAACTGCGAGACGTCGGCCCCGGTGCCGGCGGTGCTGGGGCACATCACGGTCGGCGGGATCGCCGCGGTGACCTTGTCCACGCCCTCGTAGTCGAGGATCCGCCCGCCGTTGCTCGCGACCACCGCGATCGCCTTGGCCGCGTCGATCACCGACCCGCCGCCGAGGCCGACGAGGACGTCGCAACCGCTCTCCAGGTACCGCTCGGTCCCCGCGGCGACCTCGTGGTCCTTGGGGTTGGCCGTGAGCTCCTGCCACACGGTCGCGCGCAGCCCGGCCTCGGCGAGGTGGCCGGCGAGCTCGGCCCACCAGCCGGCCTCGACCAGCCCGGCGTCGGTGACGACGAACGGACGCTGCGCGCCCAGCCGGCGGGCGGCCCAGCCGGCCTCGGACAGCGAGCCCCAGCCGAACACCACCTCGGGCACCAGGTACTTGGTGAACGCTCCGCCGGTGGGGGCCGGCCGCGGCGCGAACCCGGCCGGGCGCGGAAGTCTGACCGGCGCGACGGCGGTCATCGTCGCCTCGCTCGGGGAGCGCACGCGGCAGCGGACACGACGACCTCCGGGGTCTCGGCGGTGCCGCCCAGACTAGGCCCGGTCGTGACCACTGTCACACGGTTCGGTCGCGCGCGACCGATCGGGGTCAGGTGGTGAGCCAGTCCCCCAGCCCGGCCAGCAGCCGGTCGACGTCCTCGTCGTCGTTGTACGGCGCCAGCCCCACGCGCAGGCCGCCGGCGTCCCCCAGCCCCAGCCATCGGGACGCCTCGATCGCGTAGAACGACCCGGCCGGGACGTTGACCCCGCGCTCGGCGAGGAAGCGGTACGCGTCGGCGGCGTCCCGCCCGTCGAAGGTGAGCAGCAGGGTCGGGGTGCGTCGCTCCGCCCGGGACCACACCGTGACGCCGGGCAGCGCGCGGACGCCGTCCTCGATGCGCTCCCGCAGCCGGTCCTCGTGCTCCTCGAGCGCGGCCATCCCGGCCTCCAGCCGGGCGCGGCGGTCCCCCTCGGGGCCGCCCAGCCCGGCGAGGAAGTCGACCGCCGCGGTGGTGCCGGCCAGCAGCTCGTAGGGCAGCGTGCCGAGCTCGAACCGCTCGGGGACGGCGTCGGTGGAGGGCAGCAGCTTGTCCGGGCGCAGCGTCCCCAGCAGGTCGGGCGGGGCGACGACGCAGCCCACGTGCGGGCCGAGGAACTTGTACGGCGAGCAGGCGTAGAGGTCGGCGCCGAGCGCGGCGACGTCGACCGCGGCGTGCGCGGTGAGGTGCACGCCGTCGACGTAGGCGAGGGCGCCGGCGTCGTGCGCCAGCGCGGTCATGGCAGCGATGTCGGGCCGGGTGCCGATGAGGTTCGACGCGCCCGTGACGGCGACCAGCCGGGTCCGGTCGGAGAGGTGGGCGGCCACCGTCTCGGGGGCCAGCTCGCCGGTGGCCGGGTCGAACTCCGTCCACCGCACGGTCGCGCCGCGGGCCTGGGCGGCCTGCACCCACGGGCGGACGTTCGCGTCGTGGTCCAGCCGGGTCACCACGACCTCGTCGTCCGGACCCCAGCCGGCGGACAGCACCCGGGAGAACTCGTAGGTCAGCGCGGTCATACTGCGGCCGAACACGACCCCGCCCGGGTCGCCGCCGACCAGGTCGGCGACCGCCCGGCGCGCGGCCAGGACGACGTCGTCGGCGTTGCGCTCGGCCTGCGTCGTCCGGCCGCGGTTGGCCAGCGGCGCCGTCATCGT
This sequence comes from Geodermatophilus sp. DF01-2, assembly GCF_004571065.1. Taxonomy (GTDB): domain Bacteria; phylum Actinomycetota; class Actinomycetes; order Mycobacteriales; family Geodermatophilaceae; genus Geodermatophilus. The sequence goes on along the minus strand of NZ_SPQN01000112.1, from coordinate 782 downwards.
CGCGGCGACGGCGGCGGCCACCGGCTCGGGGACCTGCGAGCCGCCCGGCCCGTCGAAGTGGGCGGCCCCGGCGCGCAGGGCGGGGAAGCAGGCACGGACGGCGGCGACGTCGTAGCTCACCCGAGCAGCATGCCGCGCCGCGTTCCGTGCACACACCGCGGTCTCCCGACGGGCCGGGACCGCGGTGCGTGCACGAGCCGACGTCAGCGGCCGAGCAGACCGCCCAGTCCGCCACCGCTGCCGCCGAGCTTGCTGATCAGGTCCATCGGGCTCAGGCCCAGCTTCTCCAGCAGGCCGGCGTGCTCGTCGGTGTCGACGGTGCCCGGAAGCTCCTGGTCGGCCTGCTGCGCCTTGGCGTCGTCGCCCTGGGAGCGGAGGAGTTCGAGGATCTGGCTCTTGTCGATCTGCATGGGTGGGCTGTACCCGGAACCCGGGGGTCCACGCCCGCAGGTCACGACGCCGAGCGCACCACCCGGTCGGGCCGGACGTCGACGGCGACCGCCCGTCCGCGCCGCAACCACCTCGTGAGCGCGCCGGAGACGTCGGCGACCTCGACCTCGGGTCCGCCCTGCGGCCGCACCGCCAGCCGTCCGGGGGCGAGCAGCCGCAGCCGCGCCGTCCCGGGGCCGAGGACGTCGTCCACCGGCACCTCCCGGCCGCCGAGCCATCCCCACAGCCACGGTCCCGACCGGGACGCGCCGCCCCCTCCGCCGGAGGTCCTCGCCCGGCGACGGCGGGCGGTCTGGCTCATGCTGCTGCTGCTCGTGCCGGTCGGCCTGGCC
>NZ_SPQN01000111.1 GCF_004571065.1 Geodermatophilus sp. DF01-2 | reverse complement strand
GAGCTCGGCCTCGCGGCGGCCGCGCTCCCGGGCACCCAGCTCCAGCTGCCGCGGCGTCGACCCGGCTGGCACCAGGCGCTCGGCGCGCACGCCGACCAACCGGATGCGCGCGCGGTCCAGGCCCAGGGCGTCGAACAGCGCGCGGGCGGTGTCGTAGAGCTCCTGCCCGACGTCGGTGGGGACGTCGAGGGTGCGGCTGCGGGTGATCGTGGCGAAGTCGGCGAAGCGGACCTTGACGGTCACCGTGCGGGCCAGCCAGCCGCCCGAGCGCAGCCGGCCCGCCGTCCGCTCGGAGAGCCGCAGCAGCTCCCGGTGGACGACCGCCGGATCGTCGACGTCGGTGCCGAAGGTCTCCTCGTGCCCGGTGGACCTCTCCGGCTCGTCGGGCACCACCCGGCGGGGGTCGCGGCCCCACGACAGCTCGTGCAGGTGCGCGCCGGCCGCCGACCCCACCGCACGCTGCAGCGTGCGGACCGGCACGTGCGCCAGGTCGCCGACGGTGCGCAGCCCCAGCCGCAGCAGCACCTCCTCGGTCCTGGCGCCTACTCCCCACAGCGCGCCGACCGGCAGCGGGTGCAGGAAGTCCATGACCTCGGCCGGCCGAACGACGAGCAGCCCGTCGGGCTTGGCGGCGGTGGAGGCGAGCTTGGCGACGAACTTGGTGCCGGCCACGCCGACCGAGCAGGTGATGCCCTGCTCGTCGTAGACGCGGGCACGCAGGTACTCGCCGATCTCGGCGGCGTCGCCGAGCCGCCGCCCGGCGCCTGCGACGTCGAGGAACGCCTCGTCCAGGCTCAGCGGCTCGACCAGCGGCGTGATCGAGCGGAACAGCGCCATGACCGCTCGGGACACCTCGGCGTAGAGCGCCATGTCCCCCGGCAGCACCGTCGCCGTCGGGCACAGCCGCAGTGCGCGGGACGTCGGCATCGCCGCGTGCACGCCGTAGCGGCGCGCCTCGTAGGTGGCCGAGGTGACCACTCCGCGGTTGCCGGCCCCGCCGACGATGACCGGCGTCCCGGCCAGCTCCGGCCGGCGGCGCACCTCGACGCTGGCGAAGAACGCGTCCATGTCGACGTGCAGCACGGTGCACCCGGCCGCGTGCTCCGCCCCCGCCACCACTCTCCCCTCTCGAACGCTTGTTCGACAAGGGGACGTTAGCGGCTCCCCGCGGGCCGGGCACGGGGAACTCTCCGCAGATCCGTGGCGCGACGTCGTCGACAGTTGCCGACGCGGCGGCGCTCCGGCGTTCTCCCGGGGCGCCGCGCACGGTCAGCGGGACCGCGACCACAGGGACGAGATGGATCGACACGGGAACCGGCGAGTCGTCGTCCGGGCGAGTCGTCCCGCCGCTCGGGACAGCCGAGCTCGGCCGGGACCGGACGCGCGCCGGCGCCCATCGAGTGCGCCCGCTACCGGCAGCGCCAGGGCCGTGCCGGGGGGGGCGGCACACGCCTCCGCCGCCCTGGTGACGTGCTGACACACCCGCTCCGGACTCGGTGCCCGAGGGGGACGGCGGCATGTGTGGGTCCGCGTCGGGCGAGGTAAGGAGGCCGTCGGAAGCCGCCGTCCGGCGGTTCGACGACCCGATCGATTCGGAGAAGCCCATGGCGCTCGACGACGATGACATGACCAGCACCGAAGGCCCCGCGGACGGCGGTGCCGCCGGTACGTCGGGCGTCTCCGACGGCGGCGCGGACGGCGGCGCCGACAGCGGCGCCGGCCACGGCCCGGCCGACGGCGGTGCCGCCGGTGGTGGTTCGGACGGTGGTGCCGACGGTGGCGCGGACGGCGGTGCCGACGGTGGAGCCGACGGTGGCGCGGACGGTGGTGCCGACGGCGGCGCGGACGGTTCCGCCTGACCGAGGACCCCACCGCGGAGGGCCGGCCGGGCTCCCGGCCGGCCCTGCGCCGGTGCACCGCCCTGGACCCGCGGGTCTTCGCCGAGGAGCACTGGGCCCGCCGGCCGCTGCTGACCCGCGCCGAGGAGACCGGCGGCTCCTACGCCGACCTGCTCGACCTCGCCGCGGTCGACGAGCTGCTCTCCCGCCGCGGGCTGCGCACCCCGTTCCTGCGGATCGCCAAGGACGGCGCGGTCGTCGACGCCACGCGCTTCACCACCTCGGGCGGCGCCGGCGCGGAGGTCGCCGACCAGGTCTCCTCCGACGCGGTGCTGCGGCTGTTCGCCGACGGGAGCACCGTCGTCCTGCAGGGCCTGCACCGGCTGTGGCCGCCGCTGATCGAGTTCGCCGACCAGCTGGCCGCCGACCTGGGCCACCCGACGCAGGTCAACGCCTACGTCACCCCGCCCTCCTCGCGCGGGTTCTCCCCGCACTACGACGTGCACGACGTGTTCGTGCTGCAGGTGGCCGGCGAGAAGCACTGGCGGATCCACGAGCCGGTGCTCCCCGACCCCCTGCGCACCCAGCCGTGGAACGACCGGGCCGCCGCCGTGGCCGCCGCCGCCGAGCGCGAGCCGGTGATCGACGCGGTGCTGCGCCCCGGGGACGCCCTCTACCTGCCCCGTGGCTACCTGCACTCGGCGACCGCGCTCGGTGAGATCAGCGCGCACCTGACCGTCGGCGTGCACTCGGTGACCCGCTGGGCGGCCGCGGAGTCCGCGCTCGACCTCGTCCGGGTGCTCGCCACCGACGACCCCGAGCTGCGCCGCTCCCTGCCGCTGGGCGTCGACCTCGCCGACCCGGCCGCGGTGGCCGACGACGTCGCGACGGTCGTGACCGCGCTGAAGGGCTGGCTGGACCGGGTCGACCCCACCGAGGTCGCCGACCGGCTGCGGGCGCGCACCTGGTCGCAGGTGCGCCCGGAACCGGTGGCGCCGCTGGCCCAGGCGACCGCGGCGGCCGCCCTCTCCCTCGACACGGTGCTGCGGCTGCGCCGCCGGCTGCGCTGCCGACTCCGCGAGGCCACCCACGGGAGGGTGACCCTCGTCGCCGGTCGGCGCTCCCTGGAGCTGCCCGCCGACACCCGTCCCGCACTGGCGGAGCTGCTGGCCGCCGGTGAGCTCAAGGTCGCCGACCTGCCCGGGCTCGACGCCGCCGACCAGCTCACCCTGGCCCGGAGGCTGGTCACCGAGTCGATCGCCACCGTGCCCGGTGCGACGACGGGGGACCATGGAGGGCGTGAGCGCACGCCCGGGAACGGATCGTGATCCGGCCGGGTCACCTCGCGTGACTGTCCCCGCGGACTTCTGCCGGGTCCCGGAGGCACCCGGACTGCCGGCGGGCCGGCTCGACGCGGGCCGCTGCTCGGTGCAGGCGCTCGTCCGCGGGGACTCCGGCGTCGGCACGGCCTCCCCCGCGCAGCGCTGGCTGCTCGTCGAGCAGCCGGGCCCGTGGGGGATCGATGCGCTCACCCAATCCCGCTTCGACCCGGCCGTGGCGCCGCGGTTGGCGCACCGGGCGCGGGCCGAGGGGGTGCGGGTGCTGCTCATCCGGCGTCCCGGCGACCGGCTGGCCGACTCGCGGCGGCGCTGGGCCTACGTCGACGGGAGGCCCGGCGCGGAGAACATGTGGTGGTCGGTGCGCGGCAGCGACGCCGAGCTGGTCGACGCGCCGTGGGACGGGTCGGTCGGCGAGCCGGCCGACGGCCCGGTGTACCTGGTGTGCGCGCACGGCGGGCACGACGCCTGCTGCGCACTGCGCGGGCGGCCACTCGCCAGGCGGATGCCGGCCGACGACGTGTGGGAGTGCAGCCACCTGGGCGGGTGCCGGTTCGCGAGCAACGTGCTGGTCCTGCCGCACGGTTTCTACTACGGGCAGGTTCCCGACGACGGTGCCGAGCTGGTGACCGCGCACGCCCGCGGCCGGGTCGCCCTGCCCTGGCTGCGCGGCCGGTCGGGGTGGCCGGCGCCGGTGCAGGCGGCTCAGCAGACCGCCCGCGGTGAGCTGTCGCTGCTGGGCGTCGACGACCTGCCACCGCGCGACATACGCCGGCTGTCCCTGGCCGGCGGGGAGGTCGAGCGGTGGGTGGTCACCCTCGCCGGCCCGGACGGCGACGTGGTGACCGAGGTGGAGAGCCGCCCGTCGGAGGAGGCGGCGCGGTTGACCTGCCGGGCGGTGCACGAGGCGCACGGCCGCACCTGGCACGTGCGGCTGCTCTCCGGCGTCTAACCCAGCGCGCGGCCGCGGGCGGTCAGCAGCGGGATCGCCAGCTCGCGGGGAGTGAGCGAGCCGTGGTAGCCGACCAGCCGGCTGGGGCCGGGCTCCCGCTCGGTCGCGGTGAGCGCCCAGGTGCCGCGGGCCAGCGCCACGACGTCGCCGATGCGCGCGGCCAGCTCGTCGTCCACCGGGCCGAAGACGCCGCTGGCGATCGCCTCGTCGCGGCCGGCGACCCAGGCCCGCTCGCCCAGGACCTCCCGCCAGCGGGCCAGCAGGTCGACCTCGGCGCCGGCGACCGCGTGCAGGTAGCGGGCCCGTGGCTCCCCGGCCAGCAGCCGGACGCCCTCGGTCAGCCCGGGGTGGGCGTCGAGGTCGAGCCGGGTCTCCGCCGGGACGTCGAGCATCCCGTGGTCGGCGGTCACCAGCAGGGCGGCGTCGTCCGGCAGCCCGGCGACCACCTGCTCGACGAGTCGGTCGACCAGGGCCAGCTGGGCGCGCCAGCTGGGCGAGTCGACGCCGCGGACGTGGCCGATGAGGTCGAGCTCGGCGGTGTAGCCGTAGACGAGGGTGCGCGGAGCGGCGGCCAGGGACTGCAGGAGGACGCCGGCCAGGTCACCGGCGCCGACGGTGCCGGCGTAGCGCGCGCCGCGGTAGGCGGCGTTGGTCAGGCCCGACCCGCGGAACGCGTAGGGGGCGACGGCGGTGACCTCGACCCCCACGGCCGCGGCCTGCTCGAAGACGCTGCGCCGCGGTTGCCAGAGGAGCGGATCGGGGTCGTCGGTCCAGCGGACGTGGTCGAGGGTGCGCTCCTCCCCCGGGACGGCCGTGACGAAGCCGAGCACGCCGTGGCTGCCCGGCGGCAGCCCGGTGCCCAGGGTGGTGAGGCTGACCGGGGTGGTGCTCGGGCAGGGCGCGGAGAGGTCGCCGGCCGGAGTGGCGAGCGCGGCGAGGGTGGGTGCGACGTGGGCGTGCGCGCGGACGAGGTCGGCGCCGAGTCCGTCGACGAGCAGGACGGCGACCCGGCGGGCGCCGCCCAGCTCCGTGGCCAGGCCGAGCGGGTCCGGCAGCAGGTCGTCGCGCTCGACCGGCACGCCGAGCGCGGTGGCGACGCCGGGGAGGACGTCGGCGAGGGTGGCCGTCCCGTAGGCGGGGCGGGCCAGGTCGGCCGGGAGGCTCGCGGGCGGATGGCTCACGGGCGGGTCGCGAGGACGTGCAGCCCGGCGGCGACGTCCCGGTACGGCGAGCGGCCCGCGAGGGCCAGCTCGAGGCGGCGGACCGCCTCGGGGTCGGCGTCAGAGGTGACGTCGAGCAGGTCGGCGACGACGGAGACCCCGCGCCAGGTGCCCGGCTGCAGCCCGGCGTGGGTGACGAGCGCGAGCAGGTCGTCGGGGGTGAACCGGCGGCGGGCGGGGCGGGCGGCGCGGCGCGGGGCGGGGTCGCGGTCCTCGATCAGGGCGAGCGCCTCGACCGGGTGGCCGGCGACGGCGCGGGCCAGCACCGCACCGGCCCGGTTGGCGGCCGCCACGCTGGCGGTGCCGCCGGGACGCAGTGCCCGGGCGAGCTCGCGGAGCGTGGCGGCGGGGTCGTCGACCACCTCGAGCACCGAGTGGCACAGCGCCAGGTCGTAGCTGTCCCCGCCGCCCTCTCCCGCCGGGACGACCTCGTGCAGCTGGTCGCCGTCGCCCTGCACGCCGTGCACCCGCGCCCCCACACCGGCGTTCTCGGCCCGCCGGTTCAGCGTCGCGAGGGCGTCGGCGCTGGGGTCCACCACGGTGACGTCGTGGCCGAGCCGGGCCAGCGGGACGGCGAAGTTGCCGCTCCCGCCGCCGACGTCGAGCACCCGGAGTGCGTGGCCCGTCGCGACGACCGGGTCGAGGGCGGCCCAGACGGCGGCCGCGCGAGCGGGCAGCTGGTCCGCGGCGGGCGAGGCGGGAGCAGACGGCGGCACCCGTCGGAGCCTAGCCGCGGTGGCGGGGCCGCACCGGGTCATCACCGCGATCGCCGGAGGCTGACCGGGCGGGGCGACCGGCCGCCGGAGGACGTCGTTCCCGGCAGCTCCGGCGGTGAGTGCACGAGCACTCACCGCCGGAGCTGCCGTGGAGGAAGGTCTGGACCGCGGGCCGCCAACCCGATCAGGCGGGGATCCGGTCGGCGGCGCGCCGGATCTCGGCGATGTCGATGCGGTGCATCTGCAGCATCGCCTCGGTGGCCCGCCGTGCGCGGCCGGGGTCGGGGTCGTTGAGCAGCGCGGTGAGCTCGATCGGGACGACCTGCCAGGAGACGCCGTACCGGTCCTTGAGCCAGCCGCACATGCTCTCCTCGCCGCCGTCGGTCAGCCGGGTCCAGTAGCGGTCGACCTCCTCCTGGTCGGCACACATGATCTGGAAGGAGATCGCCTCGCTGAACGAGAACTGCGGACCGCCGTTGAGGCCGACGTACTCCTGGCCGTCGAGGGTGAAGCCGACCGTCATCGCGGTGCCCTCGGGCATGGGCATGTCCGGCCCGTAGCGGGTGACCTCGCCGATCGAGGAGTTCGGGAAGATCGAGGTGTAGTGGGCGGCGGCCTCCTCGGCGGTGCCGTCGAACCACAGGCACGGGATCTGCTTGGGCATCGAGATGTCCTCTCTCGTGGGCGGGGCGGTCGGCTCCGGCGTCGAGGAGTAGACGCCGGCACCCGCCGGAAGTCATCGCCCGCCGCTTCGAGGGGCACATCCGCCTCCGTCCACCGGGGAACCGGAGGAGCCCGAGACCGGCCCGGTTCTGGACCGTCCCGGTGCACCGGTGTCCCGTACCGCACCCCGCACGGGTCATCGAGTGGTGGGCGTTTCGGGCCATCACGTGTTGTGCATCTCCTGCACCGGGTCGGCTTCAGTGGCCGGAGCTGCCCGGGCTGGAGTGCCAGAGCTTGCGCGGCGCCGACGACGTCCCCCGGCGGGTGGCGTCCCGCCGGGCCACGGCCATGGCGTCCTCGCCGGCGGGCTTGATGTCGGCGTAGGGCGACATCCGGAACCCGGTCGGGTGCACCAGCACCGGCTTGACGACCACCGGCCGCGCGCCGTGCGAGGCCGCGGCCCCGGCGATCGCCGCCTCGGTGTACTGCCCTGGGGCGGCCATCTGCTCGGCCACCGCCTCCAGCCCGCCGGTCTCCCAGGCCTCGTGCAACGCCGGCAGCTCCCACGCACCGGTGGCCCGCAGCGAGACTCCTCGCGGGCCGGTGCGCCGCAGCACCCCGCGGATGACCAACAGCCACGAGTGGAAGACGGTGGCGGCGTAGGGACCCTGCGCGTCCTCGAAGAAGGTCGAGTCGGTGCACCCGGTGCCGTCGTCGAGGGTCACGAAGACCACCCGGCGGCCGGAGCGGATCGGCGGCGTCTGGGTGGCCACCTTGACCCCGGCGACCAGCACCTCCGAGTCGCTGCGGCTGCCGAGCAGCTCGCCGGCGGGCACCGCGCCGATGGCGGTGAGGAACGGCCGGTAGAAGTCGACGACGTGCCGGCTGGCGTCCAGGCCGAGCACCTCCAGCTCGGCGCGGACCAGCTCGGCGTCGGTGAACTCCGGCAGCCCACTGCCCTCGGCCCAACCCAGCCCCGGCTCCTCCGCCTCCTCCCCGGGCAGCTCTCTGCCCTCCAGTTCGAGGCCCTCCGGTTCGAGGCCCATGAGGTCGAGGCTGAGCTGACCGGTCGTGGCGACCCGGGCACCGCTGCGGCTCCACCGGTCCAGCTCGCCGATCTGCAGCAGCAGGTCGCGGCGGGTGACCTGCCGCCGGCGGCGGGTGGGCCGGCCGGCCTCGCGGTCACGGACCCCGAAGCCGTAGAGGGAGTCGAAGCCCCCGGCCAGCACCAGCCGCTCCACCACCGGCCGCGAGACCGACGCCCGGTGCCAGAAGTCGGGAAGCGACCGGTAGGGCTGCCCGGCCACGACCCGGACCACCTCGTCGACGGAGATGCCCTTCACGTCGGCCAGGGACAGCCGGATGCCGTAGCGGGACGGGTCGGGCATCGACGCCGGCATCCACCCCGGCCGGACCCACCCGTCACCCTCGACCTCAGCCTCATTGTCAGGGTCGGCGTCAGGATCGAGGCGCTCGACCCGGTAGCTGCCGGTCGACGCGTTGACGTCCAGGCCCAACACCCGGACGCCGAAGTTGCGGGCGTCGTCGAGGATCAGCCGCTTGGGGTACATGCCCGGGTCGTGGGTGAGCACCCCGGCGAGGAAGGCCGCCGGGTGGTGGGCCTTGAGCCAGGCCGACTGGTAGGTGGGCAGCGCGAACGCCGCAGCGTGGGCCTTGCAGAAACCGAACGAACCGAAGGCGACCAGCACCTCCCACACCTGCTCGACCACCTCGACCGGGTAGCGCTGCACCGCCAGCGGCCTGAACCACTCCCGCACCTCGGCGTGCAGTTCCCGGTTCCCCAGTGCACGGCGCGCCTCGTCGGCCTGGTCGAGGTCGCAGCCGGTCATCTGCGCCACGATCTGCAGCACCTGCTCGTGGAAGACGACCACCCCGGCGGTCTGCTCCAGGTAGGGCGCGAGGTCGTCGTGGAGATAGACCGGGTCCCGCCAGCCGTTCCGGGCCAGGAGGAACGGCGTCACCATGTCGCTCTTCACCGGTCCGGGCCGGAAGAGCGAGATGTCGATGATGATGTCCTCGAATGTCTCCGGGCCGAACTTGCCGACCAGCTCCCGCTGTCCCGGCGACTCGATCTGGAACATGCCGAGCGTGCGGGTGCTCCGGATCAGCGCGAACGTCGTCGGGTCGTCGCGCGGGACGGCGTCGATGTCGACGGTCTCCCCGTCGACCCGGGCCACCTCGTCGAGGGCGTGTGCGATCGCCGACTGCATCCGGATGCCGAGCAGGTCGAGCTTGAGCAGCCCCAGCTCCTCGACGTCGTCCTTGTCGAACTGGCTCATCGGGTAGCCCAGGTAGCTGTTCTCCACCGGGGTGCGGTCGAGCAGCGTGGCGTCGGAGAGCAGCACGCCGCACGGGTGCAGGGCGATGTGCCGGGGCAGACCGTCGAGCCGGGCGACGAGGTCGAAGAGCAGGTCCAGATCACCATTGCCGCCGGTTCGTCTGGACCCGAGCCGGCTGGCCCGCAGCTCCGGGAGGTCCTTGAGCGCGGCGTGCACCTGGTTGGCCCGGATGTGTGGGAACGCCTTGGCGACCGCGTCGACCTCGGCCGGCGGCAGCCCGAGCGCGGCGCCGACGTCGCGGATGGCGTGCCGCACCCGGTAGGTGTCCATCATCGAGATGCAGCTGACCCGGTGGGCGCCGAAGCGGTCGAGGACCGCGTCGTACACCTCCATCCGCCGAGCCGACTCCACGTCGATGTCGACGTCGGGCAGCTGGTGGCGCAGCCGGGACAGGAAGCGCTCCATCAGCAGGCCGTACCGGATCGGGTCGACGTCGGAGATGCCCAGCAGGTAGGTGACCAGGCTGCCGGCGCCCGACCCGCGCGCCGCGGCCCGGACCCTCAGGCTCTTGATGAGGTCGACCACGTCGGCGACGGTGAGGAAGTAGGACGGGTAGCCGAGCTCGTCGATGACGGCCAGCTCGTCGTCCAGCCGCCGGGCCACCTCCTGCGTGTGCACCATCCCCCGCCGGCCCAGCCCCGCCTCGCAGCGGGCGCGCAGCACCGCCGACGGGCCCATCCCCTGCTCGGCCGGGGTGGTGACCACGTCCAGCTCCGGGTAGCGCACCGTGCCGATGCCCAGGTCGGCCCGGACGTCGACCGCGCACTGCTCGGCCAGCCGGGCGGTGCGCTCCAGCAGCCGCAGCGTCGCGTCGCGGTCGGGGCCGGCGAGGTCCTCGGCGACCTCGGCCATCTCCTTGCCCGACTTCAGGTATCCCTCGGCGGTGCGCCGGTCGACGTGCCGGGTGTCCAGCGGGACCAGCCGCCGCGCCGCGTCCAGGACGTCGGCGGTGGGCGCGTCCAGCGCGTCGACGTAGCGGACGGCGTTGGTCAGCACCACCGGCACGCCCTCCGCGGCAGCGAAGCGCAGCAGCGCCTGGGCC
>NZ_SPQN01000110.1 GCF_004571065.1 Geodermatophilus sp. DF01-2 | reverse complement strand
CTCGGCCTGCTGCGCGGGTTCGCCGGTTCCACGTGGAACACCGGCATCGCCTTCGGCACCGTGGGAGCCGAGGTCGACGGCGTCCGGCTGGAGATCACCACCTTCCGCGCCGACCGCTACGACCGGGTGTCGCGCACCCGGGCCACCGCGAGCAGCACGGCGGCGAGCCCACACGCCGCGACGCAGGCCCAGTAGAGGATCGTGGCGGCGGTGACGACGCCGCCGATGAACAGCCCGAGGCCCAGCAGGACCAGCAGACCTGCAGCCAAGATCACCCATCGACTGTAACCGGGCCCACAGCCGGGGACCGCTCGACGGCCGGGACGTGACGGGCCCCCGGGCGTCGTCCGGAGGCCCGTGCAGCGGCCCCGTCCGGGGCCGGCCCCGCCCAGGGCACCGCCCCGAGCCTGCGAGGGGTGGGCAGGACGGGGTCCTCTTTCAGGCGCTGGCGTGCTGGTTCTGCCGGCTGTTCGACGCCGGCTCCGCCGACCCGCGGCTGTCCAGGTCGCGCAGGTGCGACTCGAGGTAGGACCGCAGCCGGGTGCGGTACTCGCGCTCGAACGTGCGCAGCTCCTCGATCTTCCGCTCCAGGCTGCTGCGCTTCTCCTCCAGCGAGCCCATCACCTCGGTGTGCCGGCGCTCGGCGTCCTGGTCGAGGGCGGCGGCCTTGGCGCGGGCCTCGCGCTCCATCGTCTCGGCCCGGGTGCGCGCGTCACCGACCATCGAATCGGCGCGCATCTTGGCCTCGCTGACCATCTGCTCGCTCTTGGCCCGCGCCTCGCTGACCATGCGCTCGCTGTTGGTCTTGGCCGAGACGACCATCTGGTCGGCCTGGGCCTTGGCCTCGTTGACGTACTTGTCGGCCGTCTCGGTGGCCAGGGCGAGCATCCGCGAGGCGCGGGCGCTGTCGTCCTCACGGACGGGGGCCGGCGGGGGCGGCGGGGCGGCGGCGGGCGCCGGGGCCGGGGGCTCGGGGGCCTCGACGGCGCGCGGGTTGCGGCCGGTCGCGGAGCCGGCGCGCAGCTCGTTGTTCTCCTCGATCAGCCGGGCCAGCTCGGCCTCCACCACGTCGAGGAAGGCGTCGACCTCGTCCTCGTCGTAGCCCCGCTTGCCGATCGGCGGCTTCTTGAAGACGACGTTGTGCACGTCGGCAGGCGTGAGTGGCATCGACTTCACCTCGGGTCGGGCAACGGGGACAGGAACGGCGTCGGACGAGCGGCGGACGGCTCCGGCCGGCCGCCGGTGTCGCCGTCCCCCGGAGGGCCAGCGGTCACGCGGCGGCGAACGCGAGGCTGTCCACGATGCCACGCAGGATGTACACGGCGATCAGGAGCACCATAAACGCGAGGTCCAGCCGGATCGACCCCAGGTTCAGCGGCGGGATGACCTTCCGGATGGCCTTCAGCGGCGGGTCGGTGGTCGCGTAGACGACCTCCAGACCCGCTGCCACCAGGCCGGACGGGCGCCAACTGCGGGCCAGCACCATCACCCAGTCGACGACGAACCGCGCGAAGAGCAGCACGAGGAAGACGAGCAGGATCGACGAGAGGATGTTCCAGAAGAGAGCCACGGTCCTCGCTCGTCCTAGGGCACCCGGTGTGCCGTCCGGTCCTGCTGCCAGGCCTCAGGACTGCTCGAGGAACCCGCCCTCGCGGATTCGCGCCTTGTCCTCGGCCGTCACGGCGACGTCCCGCGGGCTGAGCAGGAACACCTTGTTCGTGACGCGCTCGATGCTACCGCGCAGCCCGAACGACAGACCCGCAGCGAAGTCCACGAGCCGCTTCGCGTCGGCGTCGTCCATCTCGGTCAGGTTCATGATCACCGGCTTGCCGTCGCGGAAGCTCTCGCCGATCTGGCGGGCCTCGTTGTACGTGCGCGGGTGCAGCGTGGTGATCCGGTAGGGCTGGGGCGCGGGCGCCGGAGCGGGGGCCGGAGCCGGCTCGGGAGCAGCGGCGACCGGCCCGCGGACGGCGAGACCGGCCGCCCCCAAGGCGCCGGACGCGGCGGACCCGGGACCGGGCACCGAGGCGTGGCCGGTTCCGGCCCCGGTGCCACTGCCGGCCGGTCCGCCGAGGCGCGCGGCGGTGGACCCGGTGGTGGGCGCCAGGCCGAGGTTGCGGCCCGCTGCGGGACGGCGGGGCAGCGCGAGCGGCTCGGGGTCCGGCGCCGGCGACAGGTCGGCCTCGAGGTCGCCGGCGTAGTCGTCGGCCCGGTAGCCGGGGTCCCGGTAGTCGGGCTCTCGGTAGTCGGGCTCTCGGTAGTCGGAGTCATAACGGTCACCGACGCCGTAGTGCTCGTCGTAGCCGTCCTCGGAGGCGTACCGGGAGTACCGGCGCTCCTCGAGGCGGTCGTAGCGGTCGGCGTCCGCCTGACGGGCGTCGTACCGGCCGTAGGCCCGGGCGTCGTCGTCCTCCACGAGCCCGAGGTAGATGCCCATCTTGCGCATGGCTCCGGCCATCAGCCCTCCCCCTCTTCGTACGCGCGCGTGGTCACCCGGGCTGCTGGGACCCGTGTGACGGGTGTGACTCGTCCTCCCGGGAGGGTAGGGGGCGCACACCTGCGAGCGCAGTTCCGACACGCACCAGCGTGCTGCCGGCCGCGATCGCCTCCTCGAGGTCGGCGCTCATGCCGGCGGAGAGCTCCCGGGCGCCGGGGTGGTCCCTGCGCACGCGCTCGGCGAGCGCGGCGAGCCGGGCGAAGGCGGGGCCGGGCTCGGTGCCCCGCGGCGCCACCGCCATGAGGCCGCGCAGGACGACCCCCTCCTCGGCGGCCACGGCGTCGGCCAGCGCCGGGACGTCGGCCGGGTCGGCGCCGCCGCGCACGGCGAGCTCCCCCTCGGGTCCGCCGAGGTCGACCTGCAGGAACACCTCGACCGGCCGGCCGGCCTCGGTGCCCACCCGGGCGAGGGCGCGGGCCAGCGACATGCGGTCCACCGAGTGGACGACGGCGCCGAGGCGGGCGACCCCGGCGGCCTTGTTCCGCTGCAGCTGGCCGACGAAGTGCCAGCGCAGCGGGAGGTCGGCCAGCTCGGCAGCCTTGCCGATCAGCTCCTGGGCGCGGTTCTCGCCGAAGTCACCCTGGCCGAGCGCGGCGAGTTCCCGCACGGCGCCCGCAGGCCAGGTCTTGCTCACCGCCAGGAGGCTCACCGTGGCGGGGTCGCGGCCGGCGGCGCGGGCGGCGGCGGCGATGCGCGCACGGACCGCCTGCAGGCGGTCGGCCGGAGAGGTCACGGCCGGATCCTCCCCCGTCCCGTGCCGACCCGCGGCTCCCGGTCGGCCGCGAGCCCGGATCCGGCCGCCGAGTGCGACGAACTCGTGGTGATCGGTGCCTGATGGCCACGAGTTCGTCGCAGTCGGGGCGGCAGTCCTCGGTCAGCTGAGCCAGACGACGCCGGCCTGACGGCCGGTGACGCCGTCGCGGCGGTGGGAGTACAGCCAGCGCTCCTCGACGGTGCAGCGCGGGTCGTGCACCACCTGGCCGACGCCGGCGCCGTGGAGCGCCTCGGCCAGCCCGGCCCGCAGATCCAGCCCCGGTGTTCCCTTCCGGGTGCGCACCGCCGCGGCCGGCGCCACCCGGGCCACCTCGGCCTGCATCGCCCGCGGCACCTCGTAGCAGGCGCCGCAGACCGCCGGGCCGAGCAGGGCGGTGACGTCGGCGGGGCGGCTGCCGAGCCGCGCCATGCCGGCCAGCGCCGCGGGGACGACGCCCGTCCGGACGCCCTCCCGGCCGGCGTGCACCGCGGCCACCACACCGCCGGCGGGGTCGGCGAGCAGGACCGGCACGCAGTCGGCGACCAGCACGCACAGCACCAGACCCGGCGTCCGGGTGACCACGGCGTCGGTCTCCGGGAGCGGGCCGTCGACCGGCGCGTCGACGACGGCGACGCGCGAGCCGTGGACCTGGTCCATCCACACCAGCCGGTCGGCAGCGACGCCGAGCTCGCGGGCCAGCCGGTCGCGGTTGGCCGCCACGGCGGCGGCGTCGTCACCGACGTGGCTGCCGAGGTTGAACGAGTCGTAGGGGGAACGGGACCGGCCGCCCCGCCGATCGGTGACGACCCGTCGGGGTCGCACCGACCGCGAGGCGGCCGGAGCCGAGCTCACAGTGCGGCCCCCGTGCAGGGGCCCGCCAGGAGCGAGGTGAGGCACTGGAACGGCCACCCTCCAGCGGCCCGCGCGGCCCCGTCCAGAGGCTCGTCCCGAGCTTGTGAGGGATGAGGAGGACGGGGTCCTTCGACTTTCACTGGCGCAGGAACTCCGGGATGTCGAGCTCCTCCTCGAAGTCCTCGTTCGTCAGCGGACGCCGAGCAGCGGCGTTCGACCCGGGGACCGGCGGCAGCGGCGGCACGGTGATCCCGCCACCCCCGGCCGCGGCGCCGGGCCGGGCCGGCGTCTGCGCGGTCGACGGCGGGGTGGGCTGCGCCTGCGGAGCCTGGGGGGAGCCGACCAGGCGCTCCCCCGTCGGCGCCGACGGGACGCCGGGGACCGGCTGCGGGTGCAGCGGCATCCGCGGGGCGCCCGGCGGAGCGACCGGAGCCGCGGACGGTACCGACGCGATGCCGGCGTCCTTGCGGCCCTGCGGCTTGCCGCCGTCGAAGCCCGCGGCGATGACGGTCACCCGCACCTCGTCGCCGAGGGCGTCGTCGATGACCGCACCGAAGATGATGTTGGCATCGGCGTGAGCGGCGTCGGAGACCAGCGAGGCGGCCTCGTTGATCTCGAACAAACCCAGGTCCGAGCCACCCGAGATGGACAGCAGCACGCCGTGGGCGCCCTCCATCGAGGCCTCGAGCAGCGGGCTGGCGATCGCCTGCTCGGCGGCCAGCAGCGCTCGGTTGTCCCCGCGCGCGCTGCCGATGCCCATGAGCGCCGACCCGGCGCCCGACATGACCGACTTGACGTCGGCGAAGTCCAGGTTGATCAGGCCCGGCGTGGTGATCAGGTCGGTGATGCCCTGGACGCCGGAGAGCAGCACCTGGTCGGCGGTCCGGAAGGCGTCCATGACGCTGACGTTGCGGTCACCGAGCTGCAGCAGCCGGTCGTTGGGGATGACGATGAGCGTGTCGCACTCGTTGCGCAGCTCGTCGATGCCCGACTCGGCCTGCACGGCCCGCCGCTTGCCCTCGAAGGAGAACGGGCGGGTGACCACGCCGATGGTGAGCGCGCCGAGCTTTCGGGCGATCGAGGCGACGACGGGCGCGCCGCCGGTGCCGGTGCCGCCGCCCTCCCCCGCGGTCACGAAGACCATGTCGGCGCCCTTGAGCACCTCCTCGATCTCCTCGCGGTGGTCCTCGGCGGCCTGCCGCCCGACGTCGGGCTGCGCGCCGGCGCCCAGCCCGCGGGTGAGCTCGCGTCCGACGTCGAGCTTGACGTCGGCGTCGCTCATCAGCAGCGCCTGGGCGTCGGTGTTGATGGCGATGAACTCGACCCCCTTGAGGCCGACCTCGATCATCCGGTTGACCGCGTTCACCCCGCCGCCGCCGATGCCGACGACCTTGATGACCGCGAGGTAGTTGTGCGGAGGTGTCATGTGGGGCTCCCGACCTCGACCCTCATCCTCAAGTAAAGCCTTATAGTTATGTCAACTGGGTCGACGCGCACGAAGTTAGGTGGGGCTCCGCGGGCCCTACAAGCACCCTCCTGGGACCGGCGTGTCGAGTGGACGTGTCCCCACGAACATCGGACGACGCACTGGTCACACTCGCACCACCGACTGTGACGACCCGCCTCGCGAACGTCTCATGTGCAGGTCGAGGGCGGGGACACGCCCGGATCGCGGAACTCGAGAAGTTGTTCGCGGTGTCGGGCGTGTCGCCGCCCTGCGCGTGTCGTCGCAGGCGGCCGTGCACACGCGGCGACGTCGGCCGGCGACCCACCGCAGTCCCCGGCGACCGCGATGGGCCCCGCGATCCGGTCACCGCCGGCCCGACGGCTACTGGCGGGGGACGCGGCCCATCAGGAAGAACTCCTCGTTCGGCGGGATCGCCGCCCAGTGCGCCAGCCGGTTCGACAGCGCGAACAACGACACGATGGCCCCGACGTCCCACACGTCGTCCTCGGTCAGACCGTGGCCTCGCAGCCGGTCGAGGTCGGCGGTGGTGACGGTCGCCGGGTCCACCGCCAGCCGGACGGCGACCTCGAGGACGGCGTGCATGCGTGCCGACAGCGGGGCCTTGCGCCAGTCGACGGCGACCTGGTCGGCGAGGTACGGGTCCCGGGCGCGGATCCGCGCGATGGCCCCGTGGGCGACGACGCAGTACAGACAGTCGTTGGCCGCACTGGTCGCCACGACGACCAGCTCGCGGTCGGCCTTCGACAGCCCCGGCGTCTCCTTGTCCATGAGCGCGTCGTGGAGTGCGAAGAACGCCGCGGCCTCGGCGGGCCGCCAGGCCAGGGCGCCGAAGACGTTGGGCAGGAAGCCGGAGCGCTCCTGCACCTCGGCGTATCGCTCGCGCAGCTCGGGCGCGAGCTCCTCGGGGGACGGGACGGGGAACCGGCTGATCGGTCGGTCGCTCATGGGCCCAGCCTCCCCGGCGCCGGCCGCGCCGGGCCACCCCTTCAGGCAGAAGGACCTCGCCCTCTCAACCCTCGCGAGCTCGGGCCGAGCCTCCGGGCGAGGCCAACCTGTGAGCGGCGGGGGGCAGGGGTGGCCTCGTCCCGGGTCCCGCCCCGGGTCTGCGAGGAGTGGGGAGGACGAGGTCCTTCATCAGCGCAGGACCACCGCCGAGGGCGCGCTGACGTCGATGGTGTCGGCCGGCTCGAGCGCGCCGGCCCGCAGCTGCTCGAGCAGCGCCACGAGGACGTCGGCCTTCTCCTCGACGTCCTCGGCGCTGCCCCACAGCACGGTGGTGCCGTCCTCGAGGGTGAGCGTGACGTCCTCGGCGCTGCTCGTCCGGGCGCCGGCCACGTCGGCGCGGACGTCGTCCGGCAGCGCCACCAGGGCGGCCAACGCGGCACGGGTGGCGCGGTCCTCCGGACCGGGGTCGGCGACGTCGAGCGGCACCACGCCCGCCGGCGGGTCGCCGGTCACGGTGTCGAAGAGCACGCCCTCGGCGTCGACCAGCGAGCGCGTGCCGGCCTGCTCCACCACCGCGACCGGCACCCGCTCGGCCACGGTGACGACGACGCTGCGCGGCCAGCCGCGCGTCACCTCGACGTCGGCCACCTGCGGCAGCCGGGCGACCCGGGCCGCGGCGGCCTCGACGTCGACCCGCAGCAGCGGCGTCCCCTCGGCGATGCCGGCCACCTCGACGACCTCGGCGGCGGTCAGCGTGCCCGCGCCGTCCACCCGCACCGCCTGCACGGCGAACACGGGGCTCGCCCACAGCAGCCAGGCCAGCAGCCCGAGCACCGCGGCGGCCACGCCGCCGCTGACGAGCAGCCGCCGGCGGCGGTCGGCGGGGGTGTCCCGGCGCGGCCGCCGGGCGGTCGCGCCGCCCGGGCGGCGGCTGGGAGGGGCGTCGTCGCCGGCCCGGGAGGACCCCCCGCCGCGCGCGCGGTCGCTGGTGGTCGTCCCCGATCGGCTCACCGCGCCGCGACCGCCGGGTCGCCGGGCGGACCCGAGCCGTCGGGGTGGGTGGGGCGCGAGCGCAGCACCTCCAGCACCTCCGGGCCGACCATGGAGACGTTCCCGGCCCCCATGGTGATCACCAGGTCGCCGGGACGGGCCCGCTCGGCCAGCGCCGGCGCCGCGGCCGACCAGGACGGCTCGAACTGCACGTGCTCGGCCGGCAGCGCGACGGCGTCGGCGACCATCGCTCCGGTGACGCCGGGCACCGGGTCCTCGCGGGCACCGTAGACGTCCATGACCACGACCTCGTCGGCCAGGCCGAGCGCCGTCCCGAACGCGGCGGCGAACTCCCGGGTGCGGCTGTACAGGTGCGGCTGGAAGGCGACGACCACCCGGCCGGCTCCGGCGACGGCCCGCGCGGCGCGCAGCTGCGCCTCGACCTCGGTCGGGTGGTGGGCGTAGTCGTCGTAGACGCGGACCCCTCCGACGGTGCCCTTGAGCTCGAAGCGCCGGTGCACCCCGCCGAAGCGGCCCAGGCCGGCGACCAGCCCCTCGGCGGGCAGCCCCAGCTCCAGCCCGGCCAGCAGCGCGGCCGCGCTGTTGCGGGCCATGTGCTCGCCGGGCACCCGGATCTGCACCCGGCCGAGGACCTCGCCGTCGAGGACGGCGGTCCACGCGGTCGTCTCCGGGCCGACGTCGAGGTCCACCAGCCGCAGGTCGGCGTCCTCGGCGGTGCCGTACGTGCGCACGCGGGCCGCGGTCGGCACGGTGCGCAGCCGCGCCGAGCCGGGGTCGTCGGCGCACAGCACCACGAACCCGTCCGGGTCCACCGTGTGCAGGAAGCGGTCGAAGGCGGCCTCCACCGCGGCCAGGTCGCCGTAGTTGTCGAGATGGTCGGCCTCGACGTTGGTGACGATCGCGCCGTACGGGCCCAGCAGCAGGAAGGACCGGTCGCTCTCGTCGGCCTCGGCGACGAAGACGTCGCCCTCGCCGGCGTGCGCGTTGCTGCCGGACTCGTTGAGGTCGCCGCCGATCGCGAACGACGGGTCGGCGCCGCAGGCCTGCACCGCGACGGTGAGCATCGAGGTGGTCGAGGTCTTCCCGTGCGTGCCCGCCACCGCGACGCTGCGCTTGCCGGCCATCACCGCGGCCAGCGCGACCGCGCGGGGCAGCACCCGCAGCCCGCGCTCCCGGGCGGCGGCCAGCTCGGGGTTGTCCTCGCGGATGGCGGTGGAGACCACCACGGTGTCGGCGCCGCCGAGGTGCGCCGGGTCGTGGCCCAGCTCCACCCGGGCGCCGAGCGCGCGCAGCGCCAGCAGCGTCGGGGTGTCGCGGCGGTCGCTGCCCGACACCGGGACGCCGCGGGCCAGCAGGATGCGCGCGATGCCGCTCATCCCGGCCCCGCCGATCCCGACGAAGTGGACGGCGCCGAGCTCCTCGAGGTTCGGCACCGGCTCGGCCCACGCGGCGACCGCAGCGGCGCTCACTCGCCCTCCTCGCCGGCGCTCGTCGGCCGCGTTCGCGGCGCTGCTGTACCCCTGGGTGAGCTCGCCAGCTCGCTCACCGTGCCGCCACCTCCAGCACGATGTCGGCCAGCCGTTCGTCGGCATCGCGCGCCCCCGCGGCCGCGGCGCGCTCGGCGTACCGGGCCAGGGCGGCCGGGTCGGTGACCATCGGGACCAGGTGCTCCTCGATCCAGGACGGCGACAGGTCGGCGTCGTCCACCAGCAGTCCTCCCCCGGCCTCGACGACCGGCAGCGCGTTGCGCCGCTGCTCGCCGTTGCCGATGGGCAGCGGCACGAACACCGCCGGCAACCCGACCGCGGACAGCTCGGCCACGGTCACCGCGCCTGCCCGGCACAGGGCCAGGTCGGCGGCGGCGTAGGCGAGGTCCATGCGCTCGAGGTAGTCGACGACGACGTAGGGGGCGCTGCCCGCCGGCCGCGGCGGGACGGTCACGTCGGTGTTCCTCGGGCCGCGGGCGTGCAGCACCTGCACCCCGGCGGCGGTGAGCGCGTCGGCGGCGCCGACGGCGGACCGGTTGAGCGACGCGGCTCCCTGCGACCCGCCGAAGACCAGCAGCGTGGGCCGCTCGGCGTCCAGACCGAACGCGGCACGCGCCTCGGTGCGGCGGGCGGGACGGTTCAGCGTGCTGATCGCCGTCCGCAGCGGCATGCCGACGTGCTCGGCGCCGCGCAGCGGCGTCCCGGGCACGGTGACGGCGACCCGCTCGGCGAGGCGGGCACCGACCCGGTTGGCCAGCCCCGGCAGCGCGTTCTGCTCGTGCACGACTATCGGGATCCCCGCCCGCCCCCGCCGCTCGCGGCGGGCGGCCAGGTAGGCCGGCAGCGCCACGTACCCGCCGAACCCGACGACGACGTCGGCGGACAGCTCGCGCAGCAGCGCGCGGGTGTCGGCCACCGAGCGACGCACCCGCCCGGGAACCCGCAGCAGGTCGACGGTGGGCCTGCGCGGCAGCGGCACCGGCGGGATCAGCCGCAGGTCGTAGCCGCGGGCGGGAACCAGCCGGGTCTCCAGGCCGCGGGCGGTCCCCAGGCAGGTGATCCGCAGGCCGCCCTCCACCGCACCGCTGCGGCGGAGCAGCGCGTCGGCCAGGGCCAGCATCGGCTCGATGTGCCCCCCGGTGCCGCCGCCGGCGAGCACGACACTGCGCCGCGCGCTCACCGTGGCCGCCGGGGGGGCTCGGGGGCGGTGGCGCGCGCCCGCGGCGGCGGCTGCCGGCGGACCTCGGGCACCCGGCCGCGCCCTCGAGCTGGTCGACATGGTGTGCGTGCCGCTCGTGGCCGACGGGCGCATCCTCGGCGTCCTCACCCTCGGCAGCGACCGTCGGCGCGGGCCGCTCACCGCGGCCGACGTCGAGGTC
>NZ_SPQN01000010.1 GCF_004571065.1 Geodermatophilus sp. DF01-2 | reverse complement strand
GATCTCCGAGGCGCCGGCGGCCGACACCGCCGCGCCGGCCCGGGAGCGGACCGACGGGGAGCGGACCGACGGCGAGCGGCCGCAGCGCACCCGCGGGCGCAACCGCGGCGAGCGGGACGGCGGTGACCGCACCAACCGCGAGGTCAGCCAGGATGGCGGTGACCGCGCCGAGCGCGGCAACCGGGACAACCGCGGCGACCGTGACGGCAACCGCGGCCCCGAGCGGGGCGAGCGCGGCGGCCGGCCGGACAACCGGAACGACAGCCGCAACGACCGCGGCAACGACAACCGCAACGACGAGGACGACGACGACTTCGAGGGCGGCCGCGGCCGCCGCGGTCGCCGCTACCGGGACCGCAACCGCCGCGGGAACAACAACCGCGACCGGTTCGACCAGGGCGAGCCGACCGTCAGCGAGGACGACGTCCTGCTGCCCGTGGCCGGCATCCTCGACGTGCTGGACAACTACGCGTTCGTCCGCACCTCCGGCTACCTCACCGGTCCGAACGACGTCTACGTGTCGCTGTCGCAGGTGCGCCGCTACGGCCTGCGCCGCGGCGACGCGATCACCGGCGCCGTCCGGCAGCCGCGCGAGGGCGAGCGCAAGGACAAGTACAACGCGCTGGTCCGGCTGGACACCGTCAACGGCCTGGAGCCCGAGCAGGCCCGGCAGCGCCCGGAGTTCACCAAGCTGACCCCGCTCTACCCGCAGGAGCGCCTGCGGCTGGAGACCGAGCCGCACCAGCTGACCACCCGGGTCATCGACCTGGTCATGCCGATCGGCAAGGGGCAGCGCGCGCTCATCGTCAGCCCGCCGAAGGCCGGGAAGACGATGGTGCTGCAGTCGCTCGCCAACGCGATCACCACGAACAACCCCGAGTGCCACCTCATGGTCGTCCTCGTCGACGAGCGGCCCGAGGAGGTCACCGACATGCAGCGCTCGGTGAAGGGCGAGGTCATCGCCTCGACCTTCGACCGGCCGCCGTCGGACCACACCACGGTCGCGGAGCTGTCCATCGAGCGGGCCAAGCGTCTGGTCGAGATGGGTCACGACGTCGTCGTCCTGCTGGACTCGATCACCCGCCTGGGCCGCGCCTACAACCTGGCGGCCCCCGCCAGCGGGCGCATCCTCTCCGGTGGTGTCGACTCCACGGCGCTCTACCCGCCCAAGCGCTTCCTCGGGGCCGCCCGCAACATCGAGAACGGCGGCTCGCTGACCATCATCGCCTCGGCGCTGGTGGAGACCGGGTCCACGATGGACACCGTCATCTTCGAGGAGTTCAAGGGCACCGGTAACGCGGAGATCAAGCTCGACCGCCGGCTGGCGGACAAGCGGGTCTTCCCGGCCGTCGACGTCAACGCGTCGGGCACGCGCAAGGAAGAGATCCTCATGTCGCCCGACGAGCTGGCCATCGTCATCAAGCTGCGCCGGGTGCTCGCCGCGCTGGAGCCCCAGCAGGCTCTCGAGCTGCTGCTGGACAAGCTCAAGAAGACGCGGAACAACATCGAGTTCCTCATGCAGATCCAGAAGACGACGCTCGGCCCAGGAAACGAGTGAAGGACCCCGGTGCCCCCCACGCCTCGCAGGCTCGGCGCGGGACCCTGCACCGGGGCCGGTTCCAGCACGTCACCAGGCGTCAGGGACACTGATCGACCGAGCCCCGCTGCGCGGCCGGAATGACCGGTCGGCCGCCGGCGTTCGGCCTGACTGAACGGCACAGACTCCCGGAAGAGGCGACATGAAGCCCGGCATCCACCCCGAGTACCACACCACCACGGTGACCTGTGGTTGCGGGAACACCTTCACCACCCGCAGCACGGCGCCCGGCGGCCAGCTGACCGTCGAGACCTGCTCCGCCTGCCACCCGTTCTACACGGGCAAGCAGCGCATCCTGGACACCGGCGGCCGCGTGGCCCGCTTCGAGAAGCGGTTCGGCAAGCGCAACGCCGGCCAGTAGTCCCCCCGACGGCGCCCGTCCCACCTCGTGTGGGGCGGGCGCCGTCGTCGTGTCCAGCCCCGTGCACCGACCGCCCCGGAGAGCCCCGCATGAGCAGCACCGACGCCGCACCGGACCGGGTGGGCGCGCTGCTCGCCGAGCACGCTGCGCTGGAGACCGAGCTGGCCGACCCCGCCGTCCACGCCCACGCATCTCGCGCTCGCCGGCTGGGCCGTCGCTACGCGCAGCTGGCTCCGCTGGTGGAGACCAAGCGCGCGCTGGACGCCGTCCGCGAGGACCTCGCCGCCGCCCGCGAGTTCGCCGCCGAGGACGCCTCCTTCGCCGCCGAGGCCACCGCGCTCGAGCAGCGCGTGCCGGAGCTCGAGGCCCAACTGCGCGAGCTGCTGCTGCCCAAGGACCCCGACGACGACAAGGACGTCATCCTCGAGATCAAGGCGGGGGAGGGCGGCGCGGAGTCGGCGTTGTTCGCCGGCGACCTGCTGCGCATGTACCTGCGCTACGCCGAGCGGCGCGGCTGGGCCACCGAGGTCCTCGACGCCGTCCCGGCCGATCTCGGCGGCTACAAGGACGTGGCGATCGCGGTGAAGTCCCGCAGCGACGAGGGCATCTGGTCCCGGCTGAAGTTCGAGGGCGGCGTGCACCGCGTACAGCGGGTGCCGGTCACCGAGTCGCAGGGCCGCATCCACACCTCCGCCGTCGGCGTCCTGGTGCTGCCCGAGGCCGAGGAGGTCGACGTCACCGTCGACCCGAACGACCTGCGCATCGACGTCTTCCGCTCGTCGGGGCCCGGCGGGCAGAGTGTGAACACGACCGACTCCGCCGTCCGGATCACCCACCTGCCGACCGGCATCGTGGTCAGCTCGCAGAACGAGAAGAGTCAGCTGCAGAACCGGGAGTCGGCCCTGCGCGTACTGCGCTCCCGGCTGCTGGCGGCCGCCCGCGAGGACGCCGCCGCGGCCGCCAGCGACCAGCGCCGCAGCCAGGTCCGTACCGTCGACCGCAGCGAGCGGGTGCGCACCTACAACTTCCCGGAGAGCCGGATCAGCGACCACCGGGTGGGCTTCAAGGCGCACAACCTCGATCAGGTGCTCGACGGCGAGCTCGACCCGGTCATCGACGCGCTCACCCGCGCGCACACCGCCGAGCTGCTGGCGGCCGGCTCCTGAACGCCCGCGGGCTGCTGACCGACGCCGCGCGCCGGCTCGCCGACGCCGGCGTCGAGTCCCCACGGGTAGACGCCGAGCTGCTGCTGGCCCACGCGGTCGGGACCACCCGCACCGGCCTGCTGACCCTCCGCCACGTGCCGGACGACGCCGCCGCGCGGTTCGCGGAACTGGTCGACCAGCGAGCCGGCCGCGTGCCGCTGCAACACCTCACCGGCCGGGCACCGTTCCGCCACCTCGAGCTCGCCGTCGGGCCCGGCGTCTTCGTCCCGCGGCCGGAGACCGAGCAGCTCGTCGAGTGGGCGCTGGCGCAGCTCGCCGGCGTCCCCGAGCCGGTGGTCGTCGACCTGGGCGCCGGATCCGGGGCGATCGCGCTGTCCATCGCGCACGAGCACCCCGGCGCCCGAGTCACAGCCGTCGAGCGCGACCCCGTCGCGATCGAGTGGACGAGGGCGAACGCCGCCGCCCGCGCCGCCGCGGGGGGCACCCCGGTCGAGGTGCTGCCCGGCGACATGACCGACCCGCAGCTGCTGCGCGAGCTCGACGGCACCGTCGACCTCGTCGTCTCCAACCCGCCTTACGTGCCCGACGGCGCGACCGTGCCGCGCGAGGTGGCCGACCACGACCCGCCCCTGGCGCTGTGGGGCGGTCCCGACGGGCTCGACGTCGTCCGCGGGCTGCTGCGCACCGCGGCCCGCCTGCTGCGTCCCGGTGGGGCGCTGGGCATCGAGCACGCCGACCAGCAGGGTGCCGCGCTGCCCGCGCTGGTGCGGGCCTCCGGCGGGTGGACCGACGTGGCCGACCACCCCGACCTCGCCGGTCGCCCGCGGTTCACGACCGCCCGCCGCGGCGACGGATGACAGACTCGCCGCTCGTGGCCGACGTCTACGACTGCACCGACCCCGACGAACGCGCTGCCGGCCTGGACGCCGCGGTGGCGGCGATCGGCGCCGGCGAGCTGGTCCTGCTGCCCACCGACACCGTGTACGGCGTCGCCGCGGACGCCTTCACCCCGGCGGCGGTCGCCCGACTGCTGGCGGCGAAGAACCGGGGCCGGACGATGCCGGTGCCGGTGCTCATCGGCGAGGCTTCCACCCTGGTCGGGCTCGTCACCGTCGTCCCGCCGGTCGCCACCCGGCTGGCCGAGGCGTTCTGGCCCGGCGGCCTCACCCTCGTCGTCGAGCACGCCCCCTCGCTCGCCTGGGACCTGGGGGACGCCGAGGGCACCGTCGCGGTCCGGCTGCCCGACGACGCGGTGGCCCGGGACCTGCTGCGGCGCACCGGCCCGCTCGCCGTCTCCAGCGCCAACCGCTCCGGTCGGCCGGCCGCCACCACCGCCGGCGAGGCGGTCGCCCAGCTCGGGGCGCAGGCGGCCGCCGTCCTCGACGACGGCCCGCGCGCCGGGTCCGCGGCGAGCACGATCGTCGACTGCACCGTGCCGGCGCCGCGGGTGCTGCGCGTCGGCGCAGTCCCGGTCGACCGGTTGCGCGAGGTCGTGTCCGAGGTCGTCGACTGAGGTATGACATCGCTGTCCTACCGGACAGCACCGCGTCCGAGTGCCGTCCCCCTGGCACGTTGAGCCCTTCCCGGTCCGTCTCGCGGGGCCCTCCGGGCCCCACTCGACGGACCGAGGTGGGCTGCGCTCCGACCCGACACCGCGGCCAAGGGCCGTCCCCGGCCGCCGGGGAGCCGCTTCGTCCCCGCTCCGGGGGACCCTCCAGCCGCCGCTCGTCACGGACCTGAGGCCCTCTTGGCGATACCGTGGGACGCACTCCGTCGTCGATCCCCGGGAGATCCGCCGCGATGAGCACGCCCTCCTGGGGCCCCGTCTCCGGCCGGACGTGCCCGCCCGCCACCGTCCCCCGCCCCGTCTGACCCATGCGCGAGTACGTCGTCGTCCTGCTCACCGCGGGGCTGGTCACCTTCCTGGCCACCCCAGTGGTGCGGATGGCGGCGATCCGGCTCCGCATGATGGCCGCACCGCGCGAACGGGACGTGCACGTCATCCCGACCCCGCGCGGGGGTGGCGTGGCCATGTACCTCGGCGTCGCCGCGGCGGTCCTGGTGGCCACCCGACTACCGGCCCTGCAGCGGACGTTCGACGACTCGCAGACGGCCGCGGTCCTGGTCGCCGGCGGGTTGATCTGCGCCCTCGGCGTGCTCGACGACAAGTTCGGTCTGGACGCCCTGACCAAGCTCACCGGTCAGATCGCCGCCGCCGGCGTCATGGTGCTGCTCGGCGTCCAGCTGGCCTTCGTCTTCCTGCCGGTGGCCGACATCGGGACGCTCTCGCTCGGGCCCGACATCGGGGTCCCGCTGACCCTGCTGCTCACCGTCCTCACGGTCAACGCGCTCAACTTCATCGACGGCCTCGACGGCCTCGCCGCCGGCGTCTCGGCGATCGCCGCACTGGCGTTCTTCGCGTACAGCTACGACCTGGGGATCGCCGGCTACGACGACGTCGCCAGCGCCCCGGCCCTGATCACCGCGGTGCTGGCCGGGGCCTGCCTGGGCTTCCTGCCGCACAACTTCAGTCCGGCCCGCATCTTCATGGGCGACTCCGGCTCGATGCTCGTGGGCCTCATGCTCTCGGCGGCCGCCGTCTCGGCGACCGGGCAAGCCGACCCGCAGTCCTTCGACTCCGCGGCGACCCTGCTGCCGTTGGCCCTGCCGCTGCTGGTGCCGATCGCCGTGCTCTCCATCCCGTTCATCGACCTGGTGATGGCCGTCGTCCGCCGCAGCCTGCGGGGCCGGTCGCCGTTCTCGCCGGACAAGATGCATCTGCACCACCGGCTGCTGGCCATCGGCCACTCGCACCGGCGCGCGGTGCTCGTCATGTACTTCTGGGCGGCACTGCTGTCCTTCGGGGCGGTCGCGCTGTCGATCACCGGCGGGCGGGTGGAGCTGCTCGTCTCCATCGCGGTGCTGCTCGTCCTCGGCGTCGTCGTCGTGCTCAGCCCGCGAGCCCGGCGGGCGGCCCGGGAGGCGCGGGCCGCGGAGCTGGCCGCCCAGCGGCGGCGCAGCCGTGCCGACCACCCCACCGCGCGCACCGTCCGCACCGCCGCCCCGTCCGTCCCCGGCCGCTCGTCCGACCCGGCCGCGGAGCCGTCCCCCCAGGGAGTCCGATGAGCACCACCCCGACCCGCTCCGACGCACCGTGGGATCTGTCGTTCCTGCGCGTCGGAGCGTCGGCCGCGGCCGTCGTCGCCGCTCTCGCGGCCCCCGTCGCGGGTCTGGTGGCCGGATGGGACGACGCGGTCGGCGTCCTCGCCGGTGCGGCCGTGGTGACCGCGTTCTTCGTCGTCTCCGGCGTGGTCGTCGCCTGGGCGGGCCGGATCGACGACACGTTCACGCTCCCGGCGGCGCTGGGCGCCTTCTTCGTCAAGGCCCTCGTGCTGTTCGCGGTGCTGAACGCGCTCCCCGAGGACGGGTGGCTCGACCGGCGCACACTGGCCTGGGCGGTCATCGTCGGAGCGCTGCTGTGGAGCGGGGTGCAACTGCGCTGGGTCTGGACCCGGCCGTTGTACTACGTGCCCCCACCCGCGCCCCCGAACGGGCGAGGCACCCGGCCGGAGGAGGACCACGCAGGACGCGGCTGATAGTGTCCCGCCGATGGCCGAGGACGCACCCCGTCGTGGGGACTCTCGGCCTCGACCTGCGAGTCCAGCCCGTCGGGGCAGCGGTGCCGACACCGGCTGGGCGGTCATCGGGACGATGATCTCCGGGATGGCCGTGTGGGGCGGGGCCGGGTGGCTGCTCGACCGGTGGCTCGACACGCGCGTGTTCGTCCCGGTCGGCATCATCCTCGGCATGGCTGCTGCCATCTACCTGGTGGTGGCTCGGTACGGCGCGGCCCCCCCGCCATCGGGAGAGCCGCGCACTCGCACGACCCCGGGCGGACGGCCGGGCGGACCAAGCGACCCTAGTAGGACGCAGAAGGGACCATGGTGACCTCCAGCGCCCTCGAGCGCGGCGGCGTGCTCGCAGTCGAGAGCGACCCCGGTGGCGGATTCGTGGCCCCGGGCATCGAGGAGTTCTACCCGCCGGCGATCGCGGAGTTCTCGGTCCTCGGCATCGACTTCGAGATCACGCGGATCACGATCATCCTGTGGGTCGCGACCCTGGCGATGCTGGCGTTCCTGATTGCGGCGGTGCGCAAGCCGGCCATCGTGCCGGGGAAGCTGCAGTTCATCGGCGAGAGCGGATACTCGCTGGTCCGCGACGGCATCGCGCGCGACGTGGTCGGCCCCAAGGGCCTGCCGTTCGCGCCGTTCCTCGCCTCGCTGTTCTTCTTCATCCTGGCCAACAACCTCATGGCGATCATCCCGTTCGCCCAGATCTCGCCGATGTCGAGGTTCGCCTTCCCCCTCGTGCTCGCCGTCATCTGCTTCGTGATCTACGTCTGGATCGGCATCCGGGAGCAAGGGGCGGGTCGCTACTTCAAGGACATCCTCTTCCTGCCCGGTGTGCCGAAGCCGATGTACATCCTGGTCACGCCGATCGAGATCCTGCAGAACTTCGTCGTCCGGCCGTTCACCCTCGCCGTCCGGCTCTTCGCCAACATGTTCGCCGGCCACATGCTGCTCGTCGTGTTCTCGCTGGGCGCGGTCTACCTGTTCAGCCGGGACAACTTCTCGTTCATCTTCGGCCCCGTGTCGGCGCTGATGGCGATCGTGATGACCTTCTTCGAGCTGCTCGTCATCTTCCTGCAGGCCTACGTCTTCACCGTCCTGATGGGGACCTACCTCAACGGCTCCATCGAGGCCGAGCACTGACCCTCCGGGCAGCGCCCCTTCCTGAACCGCACCACCCGCACGACCCCGCCAGCCGCCCGGCGCCCGCCGGGCGACGACAGAGGAGGAACACCCCGCAATGGACGTTCTGGCAGAGCTCAC
This sequence comes from Geodermatophilus sp. DF01-2, assembly GCF_004571065.1. Taxonomy (GTDB): domain Bacteria; phylum Actinomycetota; class Actinomycetes; order Mycobacteriales; family Geodermatophilaceae; genus Geodermatophilus. Next base: position 60,957 of record NZ_SPQN01000010.1, on the reverse strand, counting down.
CGGCTCCATCGGCTCCGTGGGCTACGGCCTCGCCGCGATCGGTCCCGGCATCGGCGTCGGCATCGTCTGGGCCGCCTACATCCAGGCGACCGCGCGCCAGCCCGAGTCCGCCGGCCTGACCCGCACGTACGCCTTCCTCGGCTTCGCCCTCTCCGAGGCGCTCGCGCTGATCGGCTTCGTCGTCCCCTTCGTCTTCGGCATCTGACCCTTACACCTGAGTACGGGAACCGACTCCAGACAGGGACACTGAGACCATGAGCATCCTGGCCGCGGAGGGGCCGAATCCCCTCATCCCGCCCGTCGGCGAGATCATCATCGGGCTGATCGCCTTCGCGATCGTGCTGCTGGTGCTGTTCAAGTTCGTCGCGCCCCGCTTCGAGCAGGTCTTCCGGGCCCGCCGCGAGGCGATCGAGGGTGGGATCGAGCGGGCCGAGGCGATGCAGGCCGAAGCCAAGGCGGCACTGGAGCAGTACCGCGCCCAGCTGGCCGAGGCCCGTACCGAGGCCGCGCAGATCCGCGACCAGGCTCGCGCCGAGGGGCAGCAGATCCTCGAGGAGCTGCGGGCCCAGGCCCAGCAGGAGTCCGCGCGGATCGTCGCCCGCGGCGAGGAGCAGCTGGCGACCTCGCGTCAGCAGGTCGTCAACGAGCTGCGCGGCCAGATCGGCCGCCTCGCCGTCGACCTCGCCGGCCGGGTGGTCGGCGAGTCCCTCGAGGACCAGGCGCGCCGCAGCGGCACCGTCGACCGGTTCCTCGACCAGCTCGACGGCATGGCCGCCGGCACCTCGCCCGACGGTCGGGGCGGCGCCACGGGCAGCGCCGTCTACGCGCCGCAGGGCGACCGCTGATGGATGCCTCCAGCCGCGAGGCGCTCGCCGCGGTGCGGGAGCGCCAGACGGAGCTCACCCGACCGGCCACCGGCCTGCTCGAGAAGGCGCGTGACCGCCTGACCGGGCAGGAGCGCGCCGCCACGGACGACGAGCTGGTCGCGCTGGCCGACGAGCTCTTCGCCGTCGCGCGCCTCCTCGACGGGCAGGTCGCCCTGCGCCGGGCGCTGTCCGACCCGTCGGCGACCCCGGCCGACCGGGCCGGCGTCGCCCGGCGAGTGCTGTCCGGCCGGGTCTCAGGGGCGACGCTCGACCTGGTCGAGACCGCCGCCCGGCAACGCTGGTCGCGGCCGCTGGACCTGGTGGAGGCGACCGAGGCGCTGGCGACCGACGCCGCCCTGGACGCCGCGGACGCCCGCGGTGAGCTGGACGGCGTCGAGGACGAGCTGTTCCGTTTCGGGCGTATCGTCGGTGGAGATGCGGAACTGTCCCGGATCCTCAGCGATCGCACCGCTCCGGCCGCGGGCAAGACGGCGCTGCTGGAGCGGCTGCTCGACGGCCGGGTCAGCCCGATCACCGCGATGCTGCTGCGCAGCCACCTCACCGGCCGGTCCATCGGCAACGCGGAGAACACCATCGAGCGGCTCTCCGAGGCGGCCTCGAGCCGCCGTGGACAGTCGGTGGCGCGCGTGACCACCGCTGTGGAGCTGACCGAGGTGCAGGAGCGCCGCCTGACCGACCTGCTGAGCCGCCTCTACAACCGGCCGATGGGCCTGCAGGTCACCATCGACCCCAGCGTGCTCGGCGGCCTGGTCATCCGCGTCGGTGACGAGGTCATCGACGGCAGCATCGCCCACCGCCTCGAGGCCGCCGGCCGACGGCTCGTCGGCTGACTCGCCCCACCGCCTCCCAGACAGACACGACCCAGCAGGGAAGAGGACACCACGCCATGGCCGAGCTGACGATCTCCGCCGACGAGATCCGCAGTGCCATCCAGAACTACGTCACCGAGTACTCGCCCGACGTCTCGCGGGAAGAGGTCGGGATCGTCACCGAGGCTGGCGACGGCATCGCCCGGGTCGAGGGCCTGCCCTCGGTCATGACCAACGAGCTGCTCGAGTTCGAGAGCGGCGTCCGCGGCCTGGCGCTGAACCTCGACGTCCGCGAGGTCGGTGTCGTCGTCCTCGGCGACTACGCCGGCATCGAGGAGGGCCAGCAGGTCCGCCGGACCGGCGAGGTCCTCTCCGTGCCGGTCGGCGACGGCTACCTCGGCCGCGTGGTAGACCCGCTGGGCAACCCCATCGACGGCGCCGGCCCGATCGCCACCACCGGTCGGCGAGCGCTGGAGCTGCAGGCCCCGACCGTCGTCCAGCGGCAGTCGGTGCACGAGCCGATGCAGACCGGCATCAAGGCCATCGACGCCATGACGCCGATCGGCCGTGGCCAGCGCCAGCTGGTCATCGGCGACCGGCAGACCGGCAAGACCGCGATCGTCACCGACACGATCATCAACCAGAAGCAGGCCTGGGAGACCGGGGACCCGAGCCAGCAGGTCCGCTGCATCTACGTCGCGGTCGGTCAGAAGGGCTCGACGATCGCCGCCATCCGCGCCTCCCTCGAGGAGGCCGGCGCGATGGAGTACACGACCATCGTCGCCGCCCCCGCCTCGGAGGCCGCGGGCTTCAAGTACATCGCCCCCTACACCGGCTCGGCCATCGGCCAGCACTGGATGTACGAGGGCAAGCACGTCCTGATCGTCTTCGACGACCTGTCCAAGCAGGCCGAGGCCTACCGCGCGGTCTCGCTGCTGCTGCGCCGTCCGCCGGGCCGCGAGGCCTACCCGGGCGACGTCTTCTACCTGCACTCCCGGCTGCTGGAGCGCTGCGCCAAGCTCTCCGACGAGCTCGGTGCGGGCTCGATGACCGGCCTGCCGCTCATCGAGACCAAGGGCAACGACGTGTCGGCCTACATCCCGACCAACGTCATCTCGATCACCGACGGGCAGATCTTCCTCGAGACGGGTCTGTTCAACTCCGGTGTCCGCCCGGCGATCAACGTCGGCATCTCGGTCTCCCGCGTCGGTGGCTCGGCGCAGATCAAGGCGATGAAGTCCGTCGCCGGCCGGCTGCGGCTGGACCTGGCGCAGTACCGCGAGCTCGAGGCCTTCGCCTCGTTCTCCTCCGACCTCGACGCCTCCAGCCGGGCCACGCTCGAGCGTGGCCAGCGCCTGGTGGAGTTGCTCAAGCAGGGCCAGTACCAGCCCTACCCGGTGGAACGCGAGGTCGTGTCCATCTGGCTGGGCACCACCGGCAAGCTGGACAAGGTCCCGGTGCCGGAGGTCCGCCGCTTCGAGGCCGAGTTCCTCGACTACGTCGCCCGCAACCACGGCGGCGTCTTCGACGGGATCCGGCAGAGCAAGGCTCTCGGGGACGACGCCGTCCGTGGCCTGGAGACCGCGGTCGAGGAGTTCTACGGTCAGTTCCAGACCGCCGAGGGCGGGACGCTGCGGGTCAACGAGGACGAGGCCGAGGCGATGGACGCGTCCGAGCGCGGCCAGGAGCGCGTCCAGGTCAAGCGGAGCGCCTGACCGTGGCCGCCAACCTCCGCGCGCTGCGGCGCCGCATCCGCTCCACGCGGTCGACGAAGAAGATCTTCTCGGCGCAGGAGCTGATCGCCGGCGCCCGCATCGTGCGCGCGCAGGCCCGGGTGGAGGCCTCCAAGCCCTACGCCCGGGAGATCACCCGGGTGCTGTCGGCCCTGGCCTCCTCCGCGTCGCTGGACCATCCGCTGCTGACCGAGCGGCAGGACGCGCGCCGGGCGGCGGTCCTCGTGATCACCTCCGACCGCGGCTTCGCGGGCTCCTACAACGTCAACGTGTTGCGTCGCACCGAGGAGCTGCTCTCGCTGCTCCGCCAGGAGGGCAAGGAGCCGGTCCTCTACGTGGTCGGCCGGAAGGGGGAGACCTACTACTCCTTCCGCAACCGCCCGGTGGCGGAGACCTTCACCGGCTTCTCGGAACAGCCGGGCTACCCCGACGCCCAGCGCGTGGGCGAGCAGCTCATCGCCGCCTTCACCGCCGGTCAGGACGACGACGAGAGCGGTGCCGGCGCCGACGGCGTCCTAGGCGTGGACGAGCTGCACATCGTCTACACCGAGTTCCGGTCGCTGCTCGCCCAGGTCCCGGTCGCCAAGCGGATGGCTCCGCTGGAGGTCGAGGAGGTCGAGGAGTTCGACTACGAGCGGGAGGACAGGGAGCGCGGCGCGGCGGCCGGCACCGGTGACTCCGGGGTGCCGACGTCGTACGAGTTCGAGCCCTCGCCCGATGTCCTGCTCGACGCTCTCCTGCCCAAGTACGTCACGACGCGGATCTTCGCGGCCATGCTCGAGTCGGCGGCGTCGGAGTCGGCGTCCCGGCGGCGGGCCATGAAGTCGGCGTCGGACAACGCCGAGGAGCTCGCCAAGAATCTCTCGCGGCAGGCGAACCAGGCCCGCCAGGCCGAGATCACCCAGGAGATCAGTGAGATCGTGGGCGGTGCGGACGCGCTGGTGTCTGCGGGCGCCGACGACTGACCCCACCCCCGACCGCTCCGCGGCCGGGACGCCGAAGACGCGCCAACAACCGAGCCCGAGGGCAGGAGAACAGTACAGATGACCGTCACCGAGGACCGTCCGACCACCCAGACGACCGGCCGCGTCGTCCGGGTCACCGGGCCGGTCGTCGACGTCGAGTTCCCGCGCGACGCGATGCCCGACCTGTTCAACGCCCTGCAGGTGGAGGTCACCCTCGCCGACCTGGGCAAGACGCTGACCCTCGAGGTCGCCCAGCACCTGGGTGACAACGTGGTCCGCACCATCTCGATGCAGCCGACCGACGGTCTGGTCCGGGGCGCCGAGGTCCGCGACACCGGCTCGGCGATCTCCGTGCCGGTCGGCGACGTGACCACCGGCCACGTGTGGAACGCCCTCGGCCAGTGCCTGGACCAGCCCGGCTACGGCTCCGACGCGCCGCGCTGGGAAATCCACCGGCACGCGCCGCGGTTCGACCAGCTCGAGGGCCGCACCGAGATGCTGGAGACCGGCATCAAGGTCATCGACCTGCTCACCCCCTACGTGGCCGGCGGGAAGATCGGCCTGTTCGGCGGCGCGGGTGTGGGCAAGACGGTGCTCATCCAGGAGATGATCCGCCGGGTCGCCCAGGAGTTCGGTGGCGTGTCGGTGTTCGCCGGTGTCGGCGAGCGCACCCGCGAGGGCAACGACCTCATCACCGAGATGACCGAGTCCGGCGTCATCGAGTCCACCGCCCTGGTGTTCGGCCAGATGGACGAGCCGCCGGGCACCCGGCTGCGGGTGGCGCTGTCGGCGCTGACGATGGCGGAGTACTTCCGTGACGAGCAGAACCAGGACGTGCTGCTCTTCATCGACAACATCTTCCGGTTCACGCAGGCCGGCTCGGAGGTCTCCACGCTGCTGGGCCGCATGCCCTCCGCCGTGGGCTACCAGCCGACCCTCGCCGACGAGATGGGTGAGCTGCAGGAGCGGATCACCTCCACCCGCGGCCACTCGATCACCTCGATGCAGGCCATCTACGTGCCCGCCGACGACATCACCGACCCGGCGCCGCACACCACCTTCGCGCACCTCGACGCGACGACGGTGCTCTCCCGGCCGATCTCGGAGAAGGGCATCTACCCGGCCGTGGACCCGCTGGACTCCACCAGCCGGATCCTCGACCCGCAGTACATCGGGCAGGAGCACTACGCGATCGCCCAGACGGTGAAGCAGGTCCTGCAGCGCTACCAGGAGCTGCAGGACATCATCGCGATCCTCGGCATCGACGAGCTCTCCGAGGAGGACAAGGTCACGGTCAACCGGGCCCGGCGCGTCGAGCGCTTCCTCTCGCAGAACATGTTCGTGGCCGAGGCATTCACCGGTCAGCCCGGCTCCTACGTGCCGGTGTCGGAGACGCTGCAGGCGTTCAAGGCGATCACCGACGGCGAGTACGACAACGTACCGGAGCAGGCCTTCTTCATGTGCGGTGGCCTCGAGGACCTCGAGCGCAACGCCGACAAGCTGAAGCGGGGCTGAGCCTCGCCGGCGCCGCCGGGAACGGTCGGGTCCGCTACGGACCCGGCCGTTCTCGTGTGCCCGGGGACGGGCAGGGGTAGCCCGCCGGTGGCGGCATGGGCCGGCAGGTGTGGTGCGGGGTCGCCTCAAGGGCGTCCCGTTCGATGCCGATCAGGAGCGGGGAGGCCCGGACGAGCTGGGCGACGTTCGGGGGACGACGTGGACGGGATCACCGGGAGCAGAGCGGACGGTGCCGACTGGAGCTGGCCTCCGTCGGCTGCGGTGCCCTACGTCGGCGGCCGGCAGTTCGTCACCGAGGACTGGGCCCCGGCGTCGACCGTTCGCCGCCCGTGGGTCCGCGTAGGGCGCTGGACGCTGCTGTACCGCCGCGGCGCCTGAGGAAGGACCCTGTCCTGCCCCCGCCACTCGCAGGCTCAGGGCGGTTCCCTGGACGGGGCCGCCCTGCCCCCGCCACTCGCAAGGTCGCGGCGGGACCCTGCAGGAGGGCCGCCATCCTGCCCACCCTTGCAGGGTCGGGGCGGTGCCCTGGACGGGGCCGGGGCCGTGCCCGGCAGGGGCCTCGGGTGGTGGGCCGGACGGCCTGCCGAGATGCGCCGGACGCGGCCGATAGAGTGGGGCCCGACCCGTCGCCGTGTCCACCCCGGACGTGGCGTGCCCGTACCGCCGGTCGGTGGACCCCGAGGAGTGTCGTGGCGACCCTGCATGTCGAGTTGGTGGCCGTCGAGCGGATGATCTGGTCCGGCGAGGCCGAGCGGGTGATCGCCCGCACGACCGAGGGTGAGCTCGGTGTGCTGCCGGGGCACGCACCGCTGCTGGGCCAGCTCGCCGAGGGTGGCGTCGTGACCGTGCGCACCGTCGAGGGCGAGGACATGGTCGTGGCCGCGCACGGCGGCTTCCTGTCGGTCACCGGGCGAGGTGTGTCGATCCTCGCGGAGACCGCCGAGATCTCGTCCGAGATCGACGTCGAGCGGGCCCGCGAGGCGCTCCGTCGCGCCGAGCAGGCCGGGGACGAACCCGAGGCCCTGGCGGCCGCCCGGCGCGCCCAGTCCCGGCTGCGGGCCGCCGGCCAGGACGCCTGAGCCCCAGCCGACGTCCCGCCCGACACCCCTGCGCCGCGGATGCTCACCGAGCTGCTCATCCTGGCCGCCGTGGTGGCCGTCGTCGGGTTGGTGGTCGCCTTCCTGCTGCGCCGCCGTCTCCTGCTCACCGGCCTGGGTGCGGTCACCATGTGGCTGCGGCCGACCGGCTCGTCGCGCTGGTCGGTGGGGGTTGCCTGGTACGGCGGCGACTCGCTGCTCTGGTACCGGGCGCTGTCGCTGTCGGTGCGGCCACAGCAGCGGCTGTGCCGGGCGGAGGTCCAGGTGCAGGGGCGGCGCCGGGCCTGCGCGGAGGACGTCGCGCTGCCCGCGGACGTCGTCGTCCTCTCCTGCGCCACCGCGGCCGGCCCCCGGGAGCTGGCCATGGACCCCTCGACGGTGACGGGATTCCTCTCCTGGGTCGAGTCGGCCCCGCCGGTGCGCTGAAGGAGCCGCGATCAACTCTCGTCGGCGGCCGCCCGCTGTGCGTGCGCCCCGCTGTGCGCCCCCGGCTCCCACAGGACGTCACCACCGGGGTTGGCGACCCGGGCGAGGATGAACAGCAGGTCCGAGAGCCGGTTGAGGTAGCGCGCGGTCTCGGGGTTGGTGCGCTCGCCGTCGGCCGTCAGCAGCGCCCACACGCTGCGCTCCGCCCGGCGGGTGACGACCCGCGCCTGGTGCAGCAGCGCCGCCAGTGGCGTGCCTCCCGGCAGGATGAAGCTGGCCAGCTTGGGCAGCGCCTCGTTGTGGACGTCGCAGGCGGCCTCGAGCCGCTCGGTGTAGGCGGCGGTCACCCGCAGCGGTGGGTACTGCGGGTCCGGTGTGACCGGGGTGGACAGGTCGGCGCCGACGTCGAACAGGTCGTTCTGCACACTGCGCAGCAACTCGGTGAGCTCCGGCGTCGGCGACCCGAAGGCCAGGGCGACCCCCAGCACGCTGTTGGCCTCGTCCACGTCGGCGTAGGCCACCAGGCGTGGGTCGGTCTTGGCCACCCGGCTCATGTCGCCGAGGTGCGTCTGGCCGGCGTCACCGGTCTTCGTGTAGATGCGGGTCAGCCGGACGGTCATGCAGCCGAGCCTAGAAGAAGGACCCCGCTGCCCTCGGCCCCGTCCCGAGGCTCGACCCGAGCGTGCGAGGGGTGAGGAGGACGGGGTCCTTCACCTCGCGGCGGGACCCTGCAACGGGGCCGCCGTAGGGTGGGCCGGTGGAGTGCTTCGAGGTCACCGGCGGCACGGCCCTGACCGGACGGGTGCGGGTCACCGGCGCCAAGAACAGCGCCCTCAAGCTCATGGCGGCCGCGCTGCTGGCCGCCGGGCGGACCACCATCGAGGAGGTTCCCGACATCCTCGACGTCGCCATCATGAGCGAGGTGCTACGCCGGCTCGGCTGCGACGTCACCTACGAGCGTCATGAGCACGGCGGCGGTCGGCTGGTCGTCGACGTGCCCGAGGAGCCCTCCACCGAGACCGACTACGACCTGGTGCGCCGGATGCGGGCCTCGATCAGCGTGCTCGGCCCGCTGGTCGCCCGGTGCGGCTCGGCCCGGGTCGCGCTGCCCGGTGGCGACGCGATCGGGTCCCGCGGGCTGGACATGCACATCTCCGGCCTGGAGCGGCTGGGCGCCACCATCGACAGCGAGCACGGCTTCCTGGTGGCCACCGCGCCCCGGCTGAGGGGCACCACCATCTGGCTGGACTTCCCGTCGGTCGGCGCGACGGAGAACCTGGTCATGGCCGCGGTGCTGGCCGAGGGCAGCACGGTGATCGACAACGCCGCCCGCGAGCCGGAGATCATCGATTTGTGCACCATGCTCACCGCGATGGGGGCGCAGATCGAGGGCGCCGGCACGTCCACCATCACCGTCGAGGGGGTCCCGGCGCTGGAGCCGGTCACCTACACGACCGTGCCCGACCGCATCGTCGCCGGAACCTGGGCGATCGGTGCGGTCATGACCCGAGGGGACGTCGTCATCGAGCGGGCCGTCGCCGACCACCTCACCGTCGCGCTGGCCAAGCTCACCGACGCCGGGGCGCACGTCGAGCCGCTGCCCGACGGCCTGCGGGTCGCGATGGACGGCCGCCCACGGTGCGTGGACGTCGTCACGCTGCCCTATCCGGGGTTCCCGACCGACCTGCAGCCCATGGCGGTCGCGCTGGCGGCGGTCTCCACCGGCACCGCGCTGATCACGGAGAACGTGTTCGAAGGCCGGTTCATGTTCGTCAACGAGCTGGTCCGGCTGGGCGCCTCGGTGCGCATCGACGGGCACCACGCCGTCGTCCGAGGCCGGGAGCGGCTCTCCAGCGCGCCGGTGCTGGCCACCGACATCCGTGCCGGCGCCGGGCTGGTGCTGGCCGGGCTGGTCTCCGACGGCGTCACGGAGGTGCAGGACGTGCACCACGTCGACCGCGGCTATCCCGACTTCGTGGAGCAGCTGCGCGGCCTCGGCGCCAAGATCGAGCGGGTGCGGCGCCCCGACTAGGCCCTCCTGTAGGGCCCCGCCGCGAGCCTGCCTGCGGCGGAGGGCAGGAGGGTCCTTTCCACGGGGGCACGAGGGTCCTCCTTCAGCCGGAGGGGAAGGACGCGGCGAGCGCGCGGGCCCGGTCGGCGTCCTCGGGGAAGACCAGCACCTCCGCCCGGTGCGGGCCGGAGAATCGCACCGTCGAGCGGATCCCGGCGTCGGAGAGCACCGCGCGCAGCGCCAGCGCGGAGTCGCGCCGCGAGAGCGTCGCGACCCGGGTCAGCAGCCCGTCGTCCGCCGGCGGACGACGACGCTCGTCGGCGCCGAAAGCCCAGCGCAGGAAAAGCGCGAACCCGGCCACGACGGCGAACGCGATGACCGGGCCCGCCAGGTAGTGGGTGCCGGCCACCGGTGACATCGCCGTCCTCCTCCCGCGCGCCTGCGAGTGTGCCACCGTGAGTTCCGGAGGCGCCCTCGCTACTGGTGAGTAGCCCCCCTACACTCCGCTGGCATGCCGTTCCCGCACATGCCGGAGGAGCGCGACCGCCCCTGGGTCATGCGTACCTACGCCGGCCACTCCTCGCCGGCCGAGTCCAACGCGCTGTACCGGCGCAACCTCGCCAAGGGGCAGACCGGCCTCTCGGTCGCCTTCGATCTGCCGACGCAGACCGGCTACGACCCCGACGACGAACTGTCGGTCGGTGAGGTCGGCAAGGTCGGCGTGCCGGTCACCCACATCGGCGACATGCGCGCGCTCTTCGACGGCATCCCGCTCGACGAGATGAACACGTCGATGACGATCAACGCCACCGCGATGTGGCTGCTGGCGCTCTACCAGGCGGTCGCTGAGGAGCACGGTCACGACGTCGCCAAGCTCGCCGGGACGACGCAGAACGACATCATCAAGGAGTACCTGTCGCGCGGGACCTACGTGTTCCCGCCCGGGCCCTCGATGCGGCTGATCACCGACATGGTCGCCTACACGGTGTCGGCGATGCCGAAGTGGAACCCGATCAACATCTGCAGCTACCACCTGCAGGAGGCCGGGGCGACGCCGGTGCAGGAGATCGCCTACGCGATGAGCACCGCGATCGCCGTCCTGGACTCGGTGCGCGACTCCGGCCAGGTGCCGCAGGAGCGCTTCGGCGAGGTGGTCGCCCGCATGTCCTTCTTCGTCAACGCGGGCGTCCGGTTCGTCGAGGAGATGTGCAAGATGCGGGCGTTCACCCAGCTGTGGGACGAGCTGACGAGGGAGCGCTACGGCGTCCAGGACCCCAGGCACCGCCGCTTCCGCTACGGCGTGCAGGTCAACTCCCTGGGCCTGACCGAGGCGCAGCCGGAGAACAACGTGCAGCGGATCGTGCTGGAGATGCTCGCGGTCACGCTGTCCCGCGACGCCCGGGCCCGTGCCGTCCAGCTGCCGGCCTGGAACGAGGCGCTCGGGCTCCCGCGGCCGTGGGACCAGCAGTGGTCGCTGCGGCTGCAGCAGGTGCTGGCCTACGAGACCGACCTGCTCGAGTACGAGGACCTGTTCACCGGCTCGGTCGTCGTCGAGCAGAAGGTCGCGCAGCTGATGGAGGGCGCCCGCGAGGAGATCGCCCGGGTGCAGGAGATGGGCGGCGCGGTGGCCGCCGTCGAGTCCGGCTACATGAAGGGCCAGCTGGTCGCCTCGCTCGCCGAGCGGCGCCGCCGGATGGAGAGCGGGGACGACGTCGTCGTCGGCGTCAACCGGTTCGAGGGCACCGAGCCCAATCCGCTGCTGGCCGACCTCGACGCCGCCATCCAGGCGGTGGACCCGGCCGTGGAGAGCGCCGCCCAGGAGGCCGTCCGCACGTGGCGTGCCGAGCGCGACCCGGAGCCCGTCCGGCGGGCGCTGGATCGGCTGCGCGAGGTCGCCGGCACCGACGAGAACCTGATGGCGGCCACCCTCGAGTGCGCCCGCGCGGGCGTGACGACGGGGGAGTGGGCCGGCGTGCTGCGCGAGGTGTTCGGCGAGTACCGTGCGCCCACCGGCGTCGCCGCGGCCACCGGTGGTGGCGAGGCCGACCAGACGCTGACCGACGTCCGCGAGCGGGTGCGCGCGACGGGTGAGGAACTGGGTGGGCGGCTGCGCCTCCTGGTGGGCAAGCCCGGTCTGGACGGGCACTCCAACGGCGCCGAGCAGATCGCCGTCCGCGCGCGGGACGCCGGCTTCGAGGTCGTCTACCAGGGCATCCGGCTCACCCCGGCGCAGATCGTCTCGGCTGCGATCGAGGAGGACGTGCACGTCGTCGGTCTGTCGGTGCTCTCCGGCTCGCACCTGCAGGTGGTGCCGGCGGTGCTGCGCGGTCTGCGCGAGGCCGGGCTCGACGACGTCCCGGTGGTCGTCGGCGGGATCGTGCCCGACAGTGACGCCCGCCGGCTGCGCGAGCAGGGCGTGGCTCGGGTCTTCACGCCCAAGGACTTCGGGCTGACCGACATCATGGGCCACATCGTGGACGTCGTCCGCGAGGCCCACGACCTCGGCGAGAAGGTCCCCACGCCGGCCTGAGCGGAGTCGTGAGAGGACCCCCTCCTGGCTCCCCTCGCACCCTCGGGGAGGCCGAGGAGGGGGCCGCCGCGCCCGAACGACTCCGCTACAGCTCGACGACGGTGCCTTCCGTCGCGCTGCGGCGGGCGGCGTCGAGCACGGTGGCCGTGGCGACGGCGTCCCGCGGGTCGACCGGCACCGGCCCCTCCCCGCGGACGGCGGCGGCGAAGGCCGGGTAGAAGATGTCCCAGCGCCCGCGTTCGGTCGGCACCACGGTACCCTCGTCGTCGCGGCGTAGCCGGCCCCAGCGCTCCTCCGGCTCGGTGCCCCACCGCTCGCCCAGCGTGGCCGGCGTCTGCCCGGCCAGCAGCGCGGCCTCCTGGCCGTCCATCGGCCCGCCGACGACGTAGCCGCCCTCGGTGCCGCTGACCCGGAACCGGTCGCCGGGCGCGGCCTGGTCCCAGCTGCCCCACAGGGGGGAGCGGGCCCCGTCGGCGTGGGTGAGCGCCACGAAGACGTCGTCGTCCAGGCCGGAGTCGCGCAGCCGCCACTCGGCGTAGACGCTGGTCACCGGGCCCAGCAGGAGCAGTGCCTGGTCGACCAGGTGGCTGCCGAAGTCCAGCAGCGTGCCCCCGCCCGCGGCCGGCGGCCCGGGTTTGGGGGCGAACCGCTCGAACCGCGACTCGGTCCGGGTGACCGTGCCCAGCCGGCCGGCGTCGATCAGCGTCCGGACGGTGCGGAAGTCGGAGTCCCACCGGCGGTTCTGGTACGGCGCCAGGGGAAGACCCTGCGCGGCGGCGAGCTCCACCGTCCTCCGGGCGGGACGCGGCGTCGAGCGCGAACGGCTTGTCGCACACCACCGCCAGGCCCCGGTGCAGCGCCCGCTCGGTCAGCGCGGTGTGCGTGTCGGCGGGGGTGGAGATCGCCACCGCCTCGGCCCCGGCGTCGGCCAGGTCCTCGAGCGAGCCGAACGTGCGCAGCCGGGGATGCTCGGCGGCCACCTGCGCGCGCCGCTCGGCCGACGTCGTCACCACGCCGAGGAGGTCGACCCCGGGGGCGGCGGCCAACAGGGGGGCGTGGAAGTACCGGCCACCGAAGCCGTACCCCACCAGTCCGAAGCGCACGGGGTCCATGCCGGGCTCCGTTGCCCCCGGTCGCGCCTCGTGGTGTGGTCGGCGCATGACTGCACAAGGCGCCCCCCGGGTCGAGCGCGACGGCGACGTCGTCACTGTCACGATGTGCCGGCCGGCCCGGCGCAACGCACTGTCCCGCGAGCACCTCGGCCAGCTACTGGCCGCGGTGACCGAGGTAGGGGGGAGCGACGCGACCGGCCTCGTGCTCGCCGCGGAGGGTCCGGTGTTCAGCGCGGGCCACGACTTCGCCGACGTCGCCGGCCGGCCGGTGGCCGAGGTGCGCGGCCTGCTGCAGCTGTGCACCGAGCTGATGCAGACCCTCCAGGACGTCCCGCAGGTCGTGATCGCCCGGGTGCACGCCCTGGCCACCGCCGCCGGCTGCCAACTCGTGGCCTCCTGCGACCTGGCCGTCGCCGCCGAGTCGGCCGGCTTCGCCGCCCCCGGCGGGAAGGGCGGCTGGTTCTGCCACACGCCGATGGTGGCGATCGCCCGCAACGTCGGTCGCAAGCGGGCGATGGAGCTGGCACTGACCGGTGACGTCATCGACGCCGCCACCGCGCTGGACTGGGGCCTGGTCAACCGGGTGGTGCCCGACGCCGAGCTCGACGCGGCTGTGGCCGACCTCATGGGCCGGGCCACCCGCGGGTCGCGGGCGAGCAAGGCGTGGGGCAAGCAGACCATGTACGCCCAGCTCGACCGTCCGGAGCGCGATGCCTACACGACCGCGGTCGAGGTCATGGCCGCCGCCAGCCAGCTCCCCGGCGCCGTCGAGGGCATGGCCGCGTTCCTGGAGAAGCGCAAGCCGGTCTGGCCTGACTGATCAGCCCTGCGGAGATGCAGGGACCGGCCGGTTCGGTGGCGAAGTGGGTGCTGGCGAGCTGTCGCTCGGTGTGGCCAAGCAGTCGAACACCTCCTTCGCGAGATGCCCGGGGGTCTGTCCGCCCAGCGTGCGACGGGTGAGGACGCCGGCCTGTCCACGACGACGGCGAAATCGAGCGCCCACTCCCCGAGTGCGACTGAGGGACCTATGCAGTCGCCTTCGGGAATCGATCGAGGTGGCTGCGCAGATTGCGCTGGTCGAGCGGGCCGGGATGCCCCCGAACGACGCCAAGCTGCTCGGGCCGGGGCGCAGCTCGGTGGACCGCCCGGCCGACCCAGCCTGCGGACGGTCTACCGCCTGGCGGAAGCCCTGGGCGTGGCCCCCGACTACGGCATCCGGTGCCGCGACGCGCGTGCCTGAGACCCGGCGTCCCCGCGCGGAGACACCCCCTCATTCCTCGAGCAGGTCGGCGCAGCCGGACTCGTGCGGCAGCAGCGGGCGCAGCGTCACCGACCAGCGCTGGCCGTCCTCGCTGACCCACGGCGTCAGCATCGTCGCCGACTCGGCCGCTTCCAGCACGGCCTCCGCGGCCTCGCCACGGGCGGTCACGCAGAAGAGCCCGAGGCCCTCCGCCAGCGGCTCGCCGGGCAGCGGCGGACCGGGCCAGGCCACCTCGGGGGAGGCGGCGACCTCACCCTCGGGCTCGGTCCACTCGGTGACCAGGGCGGCCACCGCCTCGGGAACGTACGGCTCGGCGTCGGACACCGCCTCCGGGCCGAGCAGCTGGGCCGGCGAGCTGAGCAGCTCGACCAGCTCCTGGAGTTCTGCCCGGACGGCCTGCTGCTCGGGGGTCAGCCCGTCGGCCGGACCCGGGCCGGGGTCGGGCGCGGGCTCGGTACCGGGCGCGGGCGCCGGCTCCCGCACGGGCAGGGTGGATCCCAGGGCGTACACCTCGAGCACCTCGGTGCCCTCCGCGGTGACGACGGAGAACCGGGTCGAGGTCGCGTCCGCGATCGGCGGGCGGCCGAGGTCGAGATCCTCGCCGACCCCGGCGGCCAGTGCCCGCTCGATCAGCTCCTGCACCGCCTCCGGCGGGATCTGCTGTACCTGGAGATTGGGCAGCGCCGGAGCCGGATAGATCGCGATCTGCGGTCCTTGGGTGATCACGCGCCCATCGGAGTAGACGCTCACCACGGGCAGCCGGGCGGCCAGCATCTCCGGCGTCACGAAGCCGCCGACGTGCTCGACCTGCAGCACCAGCCGGCCCGGGCCGCCCGGGACAGGCGTCGGCCGGGAGACGGCCTCCCCGGTGCCCTCGGTGCCCCCGGTGGCCCCGGCGCAGCCGGCCAGCAGCACGAGCAGGGCCAGGACGGCGGCAACCGGGATTCGTCTCATTGCGCCAGGATGCCCTCCCCTGGCGGCCGTCCCGTGTCCACCGGCGCATCGTTGCCGGTTCGGTACCGTCGGACCCCGTGCGCCTGGTCATCGCCCGCTGCTCGGTCGACTACGTCGGGCGGCTGACCGCCCACCTGCCGATGGCCCCGCGGCTGCTCCTGGTCAAGGCCGACGGCTCGGTCTCGGTGCACGCCGACGACCGCGCGTACAAGCCGCTCAACTGGATGACTCCGCCCTGCACGTTCCAGGACGAGCTGACCGACGGCGCGGGCACCTGGACGGTCACCAACAAGGCCGGTGAGCAGCTGATCATCACCATCGAGTCGGTCGAGCACGACAGCTCGCACGAGCTCGGCGTCGACCCGGGCCTGCAGAAGGACGGCGTCGAGGCCGAGCTGCAGCGGCTGCTCGCCCTGCACGTGGAGAACTTCGGAACCGGCTGGTCCCTGGTCCGCCGCGAGTACCCGACCGCCATCGGCCCGGTGGACCTGCTCTGTCGTGACGCCACCGGGACGACGGTCGCCGTCGAGATCAAGCGTCGCGGCGAGATCGACGGCCCGATGGACGGGGAACGCACCGCCTTGCCGCCCGCCCGTCACGTGGCTGTTGAGGTCAAGCGGCGAGCCACCATGGAGTCGGTCGAGCAACTGACCCGGTATCTGACCTATCTGAACCGCGACCCGCTCCTCGCGCCCGTGCGAGGAATGCTGGCGGCTCAGGAGTGCACTCCGCAGGCCAGGACGGAGGCGGAAGACAGGGGCATCGAAGTGCGCATCGTGGACTACGACGAGCTGCGTGGCTTGGCCGACCCCTCCATGCGGCTGTTCTAAGGGCGCTCCTGCCGAACGATGTGCGCCGAGTGCCAGTTCCGGGCCGTGAAACTGGCACTCAGCGCACACCATCACGGTCGGTCGGCCACCCAGGCCAACGCTGACGGCCCGCGGCACTAGGAACTCGGGGGCTCCTCGAGCTCCTGTGTCCCGCGGTCGGTCGTCAGCGGAAGCTCAGCCGGAGAGGCTTCTTCGACGACTCCCCAGTACATCTCGCGTTCGAAGTCCGATGTCCCCCCCCCGGCTCGCGCTCGGCATGGTCACAGAGCCGGTTACCCCGCACCGAGACGGCTCGGCCTACGGATCACAGAGTTGTCAAGCGGTGCATCCTGGTTCGACGGCGTCGAGCAGCTGACCGCTACCTGGAGCTGCTCGACCGCGACCCGCTGCTCGCCCCGGTCCGCGGGGACTTCGCCGCCCAGGAGATCGAGTCGCAGGCGCGGGTGCTGGCCGGGGACCGCGGCATCGACTGTCTCACCGTCGACTACGTCGTCCTCGAGGGCACCGACGACCCCTCACAGCGCCTGTTCTGACCCGGCGGAGTCGTTCGAGCGCGACAACCGTCACCGAGCGACTCCGCACGTGGTGGCAATGAGAGACTGCTCGGGGTTCCGGACGGTGGAGGAGATGGCAGCGTGGCCAGAGAACTGACCGAGGTCGGCGTGGTGGGGCTGGGCACCATGGGTGCCGGCATCGCCGAGGTGCTCGCCCGGGCGGGCCTGTCGGTGACCGCCGTGGACGTCGACGAGGCGGCCGTCGCCCGTGGCCGGGGGCACATCGAGCAGTCCACCGAGCGGGCGCTGCGCCGCGGCAAGCTCGACGCCGCCGAGCGCGACGCGATCCTCGACCGGATCCGCTTCGGCACCTCGCTGGACGAGCTCGCCCAGGCCGAGCTCGTCGTGGAGGCCGTCCCCGAGCGGATGGAGCTCAAGCGCGAGATCTTCGCCGCGCTGGACAAGCTCTGCCCGCCGGACACCATCCTGGCCACCAACACCTCGAGCCTGTCGGTCACCGAGATCTCGGTGGCGACCGGGCGGCCGAGCAAGGTCATCGGCATGCACTTCTTCAACCCGGCGCCGGTCATGAAGCTGGTGGAGGTCGTGCGCACCGTCGTCACCGAGCCGCCGGTCATCGAGGACGTCGAGGCGCTGGCCGAGCGGCTGGGCAAGGTCGACGTCACCATCGGCGACAAGGCCGGCTTCATCGCCAACGCGCTGCTGTTCGGCTACCTCAACCACGCGGTCTCCATGTACGAGAACCGGTACGCCAGCCGCGAGGACATCGACGCCGCCATGCGGCTGGGCTGCGGCCTGCCGATGGGCCCGCTGGCGCTGATGGACCTCATCGGGCTCGACACCGCTTACGAGATCCTCGACACGATGTACAAGCAGTCGCGCAACCGGCTGCACGCGCCCAGCCCGATCATCAAGCAGATGATGACCGCGGGCCTGCTGGGCCGGAAGTCCGGCCGCGGCTTCTACACCTACGCCGGCCGCGACTCAGCCGAGGTGGTGCCCGACGCGCAGACCCCGGCCGCGGGCGGAGCCGCCGAGGGGGCCCGGGAGGTGCGCACGGTCGGCGTCGTCGGCTCGGGGACGATGGCCACCGGGATCATCGAGGTCGTCGCCAAGGGCGGCTACGACGTCCGCTTCGTCGCCCGGTCGCCGGAGAAGGTCGAGGCGGTGCACAAGGCGCTGACGAGGTCGCTGGAGAAGCAGGTGCAGCGCGGCCGGCTCGACGAGTCGGCCCGCGACGAGGTCCTGGCCCGGGTCAGCGGGACGACGTCGCTGGACGACCTCGCCGACCGGGACCTGGTCATCGAGGCCGTCGTCGAGTCGCTGCCGGTCAAGGAGGCGCTGTTCAGCAACCTCGGGGAGATCGCCAAGCCCGGGGCGGTGCTGGCCACGACGACCTCGAGCCTGCCGGTCATCGAGTGCGCCAAGGCCAGCGGCCGGCCGGCCGACGTCGTCGGCATGCACTTCTTCAACCCGGCACAGGTCATGAAGCTGGTCGAGGTCGTCGCCACGATCTCCACCGCGCCGGACGTGGCGGCCACCGCGCACGCGGTCAGCGCCCGGCTCGGCAAGCACGCCGTCTCGTGCACCGACCGGGCGGGCTTCATCGTCAACGCGCTGCTGTTCCCGTACCTCAACGACGCGGTGAAGATGCTCGAGGCGCACTACGCGACCGCCGACGACATCGACGCGGCCATGAAGGTCGGCTGCGGTTACCCGATGGGCCCGTTCGAGCTGCTCGACGTCGTCGGCCTCGACGTGTCGCTGGCCATCGAGCAGGAGCTCTACACCGAGTTCCGCGAGCCCGGTTTCGCCCCGGCCCCGCTGCTGGAGCACCTGGTCACCGCGGGCTACCTGGGGCGCAAGACCGGCCGCGGCTTCCGGGACCACGCGAGCCGCTGAACCGGTGCCCCGCCGGAGTGGACGCAACGGGTCGCGGCCGGGCGACCGCGACCCGTTCCGTCGTCCCGACCCGGTGGAGGAGGCGGCGGACGGCGACTGGGTGGTCCGCCGCCTCACGGGCGCGGCGAGCGGCAAGACCTACCGCTGCCCGGGGTGCGACCAGGAGATCCACCCGGGGACGCCGCACCTGGTGACCTGGCCGGCCTACGTGCGGGACTCCGACCTCGACCCCTGGGACACCGAGTCGGCCGCCGACCGGCGTCGGCACTGGCACGCCGCCTGCTGGCAGGCCCGGGGGCGCCGGCGCTGAAAGAGGACCACTCCTCCCCTCCGCGCCCCGTAGGAGGAGCGTCCTTCCCGTCCTTTGTCAGAGGACCCATCCTCCTCACCGCTCGCGAGCTCGCGGCGAGCCTCTGGACGGGGCCGGCCCTGGACGGAGCCTGGCATCACGTCAGTCGGGCGAACACGACGACGTTGTCCTCGTAGCTGCGTGCCGACCGGTCGAAGTCGCCGCCGCAGGTGATCAGCCGCAGCTCCGCGCGCGGGGTGGGCCCGTAGACCGCCTCGGTCGGGAAGTCCGACTTGGGGTACCGGTCGACGGAGGTGACCGCGAAGCGTGCCGTCGTCCCGTCCTCGCGGTCGACCAGGACCTCGTCGCCGGCAGCGAGGTCGCCGAGGCGGAAGAAGACGGCCGCCCCGTCGGTCGAGTCCACGTGCCCTGCGATCACCGCCGGACCGACGTCGCCCGGGGCGGTACCGGCGGCGAACCAGCCGGCCCGGGCGAAGTCCGCCGGTGGCACCAGCGCCCCGATGGCGTCCGTGCCGAGCCGGACCAGCGTGCTGTCCACCCCGATGGCCGGCGCCCGCACGCGGACCGGCGGCGCCGCCGTACGCTCCGTGCCGCGCTCGGCGACCACCGGGACCGGCGCGCCGGCCACCGCTCCGGCCGGCGACGTGGCGGAGGTGACCAGCGCCACCAAGCCGGCGATGAGCACGGTGGCCGCGAACAGCCCCCGCAGGAGCGGCCGTGCCGGCCGCCGCGGCCTGCGGTGCCGGCTCACCGGCGATACCCCATGCGCAGGGCCTCAGGACCGGGCGGCGTGCCGGGCGGGACCGCGCCGCGACCGCCGGACCAGGGCCAGTCCGGTTCCGGCGAGCACGGTGAGGCCGACGGCACCGCCGACGACGGCCGCGTCCAGCTCCCCGGCCGCCGTGCCGCCGGCCCCGGTCTCCACCCCACCCGTCGGCACCACGCCGGAGCCGGCGGCGTCGAGGACGGTGCGCACGGTCAGCCCGCCCTCGGGCCGGTCGAGGACGAACAGGCTGTACACCGAGCCCGCGGCGAGGTCGAGCGGCAGCTCGGTGGGTGCGCCGTCCACGGTCAGCTGCAGCTGCGTGACGTCGCCAGGCACGATCGCGTACTCGCCGGCCTCTGCGAAGGCCAGGTCGGTGGCCAGGGCGGTGCCGCCGGCGGAGGCGTCCAGCGTCGGCGCCGTGGCGGCGGCGGCCACCACCCGCACCCGCGCCTGCCCGGACGGCGGGAGCGTGAGGTCGTCCTCGAGCACCTCCAGACCCAGGTCGGCGAAGCGGCCCACCCCGGCGACGGTGCGTGCACTGTCGGCGCCGATCTCGACGGTGGTGGAGAGGGCCGGCGGGGTGGACGGGTCGGCGCCGGCCTGCCGCATGCTCACCGTGTACACGCCCGGCGGCACGGTCTGGTAGTCCGAGATGGTCCCGTAGCTGACGCCGGGAACGGTGAGCAGCGCCGTCCCGTCTCCGGGGTCGGCGACCGAGTCGACGTACACGTCCACCGCCGGGGTGTCCGGGGAGAGGTGCGCCAGGCGCAGCAGGCCACCGTCGGCAGCGCCGGCCCCGGCGGGGGCGACGAGCACCAGGCCGACGCTCAGCGCGGCGACGGACAGCACACGGGTCAACCGGTCCACGGTTCCTCCAGGAGGCTCGGGTGCGGACCGGCGCCCGGTCCTGGGTCCATTCGCGCACTCCGCACGGCTCCTGTCCAACGGAGCGTCATGGGGAGACCTCGGCGACGAGCGCGTCGGGGTCGGATGCGTAGCGGTACGACAGCAGGACCCCGTCGCCGGTCACCTCGACGTGGTCGGGGGCGAAGGGCGGGAGCTGCGCCTCCAGCCAGGTCCGCAGCGGCGCGGTCGCCGGCTCTCCCGTCCCGACCGGGGCGCTCCCGACGGCGTCGAGCAGCACACTGCGCGCCGGGCCCTCGTCCCCCTCGGTGCGTGGGAAGGCGGCCACCCCGATGCCCTCCCGGGCGGTGAGGACCGCGAGCAGGGACAGCAGCCGCATGTCGACGTCGGCCGACCGGAGCACCGCGGCGGCCTCCTCCGGTGCGCGCGTCGTGGGGTTGGCCAGCACCGCCTCCGCCAGCGTCCGCCGCCGGTCGAGCTGCTCGGCCGTCGGGATGCCGGGGGAGGGGTCGGCGACGGTGAGACCGCCGAAGCGGGCGAGCACCCGGCTCCGGGCCGTCGGCTCGCCGTCGGTGACCGTGAGGACGAGGTCGCCCGGTCCGGTCGGCCGGTCGGTCGCCAGCAGGTCGTCGGGGGCGCCGGCCGCGAGGAGGTCGTCGCGTACGCCCGCTTCGGCGCGCAGCCGCGAGTCGACCGGCAGTTCGCGCTCGGCCCAGTCCAGGAGCGCCGCCGCGGGAGGAGCGGGGGCCACGGGGTCGGTACCGGCAGAGGGGTCGGTGTCCGGAGGAGCGGCCGTCGGCGTCCCCGCGGTGGGCGGCGTGGTGACCTCGCGGGTGGGCTCTCCGCCGTCGGCGGTGGACCGGTCCGCCCGGTCCCGCCCGAGGAACAGGGCGACGGCGGCCGCGGTCAGCACCGCCACGAGAGCGACCGCGACGACCACGTGGCCCTGCCGGCTGCCCAGGACCGCGCCGAGCCGCCCCTCGGCCCGGTGCCGGGGACGGTGCCGGGTATGGCGGGTCGGCACCGCGCCTCCTCCCCGGCGTCCGTGTGCGGAACCGCAGGCGGGACGCCGGTGTCCCGCACACGGTGGGTCGGTGCCTCGTTACCGAGGAGGGCGAGCCGCCGGTGTCATCGCCGGCCGTGGCCGACCGGCTGGCTGCCGGTGTCGGCGTCGGGCCTGGCGACCGCCGGCTGCACGAGCGTCGGCGGGTCGACCCGCGACGGCGCCGTCGAGGCCGTGCTGCCGCCCGTGGGGACCGAGGGGATCTGCTGGGTCTGCTGCGGCGACGGTGGCACCTGCTGCGTCGGGGCGTCGGCGGCCGGCTGCACGGCGGGCTGCGTCGGCGGTGCCGGGGGACGCGTGGGCTGCCGGGCCGCGGCGGCCTCCCCGTTGCCCGTGGGGGGCTCGGGCCGCTGCGCCGGCTGCGGCGCGGTGGTCGCTCGCACCGCCGGCTGCTGGGCCGTCACCGGGCCGACCGGCTGCTGCCGCGGCTGCTCGTCGCGCGCCGGTTCCGGCTGGTTCTGCGGGGTTCGCGGGGTGGGCTGGGGGCGGGCCTGCGCCGGAGCAGGCGGCCGGGAGCCGGTCTGCGACTCGGGCCGGCGATCGCTGAGGTCGGGCAGCCGCTCGAGCAGCCGGCGGGCCTCGAGCAGCCGGCCGGCGAGCTCGTCCCGCACGGCGCGGACGGCCGCCGCGCCCGCCTCGGCGTCGCTGACCACCCGGGCGGCGTGCTGCTCGGCCGCGGCGACCCGCTGCCGGGCAGCCTCGGCCGAGGAGCGGTCCCGCTCGTCCTCCAGACGTGCGGCCTCCTGCCGGCGCGCCCGCTGGGCGATCTCGAAGTCCTCCTCGACCTTCGCCCGCCGGGCCTGGGACTCGGCGTCGAGCCGGGCGACCTTCTCCTGGGCCTTGGCGACCAGCTCGTCGGCGCGGATCTGCGCCTTGCTGGCGATCTGCTCGGCGCTCTGCCGAGCCTCGGCGATCATCCGGTCGACCTCGCCCTGGCCGGCCGCGTGCCGCTCGTGCATCGCCCGTTCCTCGGCGGCGGTGTGCTCCCGCAACGCCTGGGCCTCCTGCTCGGCGGCCCGGCGGATCTCCGCGGCCTCCTCCTCGGCGAGCTGCAGCATGTGCTGGATGCGCTCACTGATGTTCTCGAAGGTGGGCGGCCCGGACGACGCCGCCTTGCGGCGCAGTGAGTCGATCTCCCCATGCAGTGCCGAGAGCTGACCGGCCAGGTCGGCCGAGCGGCTCATCGCGGCGTCGCGGTCGGCCAGCGCCACCTGGATGTCGGCCTCGAGGCGCTCGATCGTCTCGGCCACCTGGTGCCGGTCGTAGCCCCGGAGCACCACGTCGAACGAGTGCTGGGCCTCGCGCATCGGCAGCATGTCGCGGCGGGGATCGGTCATGCGGTCATCCTCGCAGAGTCGGCGAGGGAACTCGGCGTGTCGCCGGGCCCCTCCTTGCAGGGTGCCAGCCCCGCCCGACCGCCCGCCACGGGCCCGCGGCCGTCCCGCCGGGGAGCCCGGCGGGACGACCGCTGGCACGCAGCACCCTGTGGCCCCTGCAGGGCCCGGCCCTCGCGTCGGCCGCCTCCGGGCACCGCCCCGAGCCCGCGAGGGATGGGGAGGAGGAGATCCTTCGACGAAGGGCTCGGGGCGCGGGTCCTCCTACGAGTGGCCGGGGACGGGGTCCCTCCTCACACGCCCCGGAACCGGTTGATGGCGGCGAGGTGCTTCTTCCGCTTCTCGGCGTCCTTGACGCCCAGCCCCTCCTCGGGGGCGAGGGTGAGCACACCGACCTTGCCCTGGTGCAGGTTGCCCTTGACGTCGCAGGCGGCCTGGCCGACCTCGTCCATCGGGTAGACCTTCGACAGGGTGGGGTGGATGAGGCCCTTGTCGATGAGCCGGTTGGCCTCCCACGCCTCCTTGTAGTTGGCGAAGTGCGAGCCGACGATCCGCTTGAGGTTCATCCAGAGGTAGCGGTTGTCGTACTGGTGCATGTAGCCGGTTGTCGAGGCGCAGGTGACGATCGTGCCGCCCTTCTTGGTCACGTAGACGCTGGCCCCGAAGGTGTCCCGGCCCGGGTGCTCGAAGACGATGTCGACGTCGTCGCCGCCGGTGAGCTCCCGGATCTTCTTGCCCAGGCGCTGCCACTCCTTGGGGTCCTGGGTGTCCTCGTCCTTCCAGAACTGGTACTTCTCCGCCGAGCGGTCGATCACCAGGTCGGCGCCCATGGACCGCACGATGTCGGCCTTCTCCGGGCTGCTCACGACGCAGACCGGGATCGCGCCGCCGTTGAGCGCCATCTGGGTGGCGTAGGAGCCCAGGCCGCCCGACGCCCCCCAGATCAGGACGACGTCGCCCTGCTTCATCGCCGCGCCGTTCTTGCTGACCAGCTGCCGGTAGGCCGTCGAGTTGACCAGCCCGGGCGCAGCGGCCTCCTCCCAGGTGAGGTGGGCCGGCTTGGGCATGAGCTGGTTGCTCTTCACCAGCGCCAGCTCGGCGAGGCCGCCGAAGTTGGTCTCGAAGCCCCAGATCCGCTGCTGCGGGTCCATCATCGTGTCGTCGTGGCCGGCCGGGTCCTCCAGCTCCACCGACAGGCAGTGCGCGACCACCTCGTCGCCGGGCTTCCACTTGTTGACGCCGGGGCCCACCCGCAGGACCACGCCGGCCAGGTCCGACCCCACCACGTGGTAGGGCAGGTCGTGCCGCCTGGTCAGCTCGGAGACCCGGCCATAGCGCTCGAGGAACCCGAACGTCGAGACGGGCTCGAAGATCGACGTCCAGACGGTGTTGTAGTTCACCGAGGACGCCATGACGGCGACGATCGCCTCGCCCGGGCCGAGCTCCGGCGTCGCCACCTCCTCGACGTGCAGCGACTTGCGCGGGTCCTTGTCCTTCGTGGGCAGGCCCTCGAACATGTCCTGCTCGTCCTTGCGGACCAGCACGGCGCGGTAGGACTCCGGCACCGGCAGCCCGGCCAGGGCGTCGGTCTGGTCGGCGAGGATGGCGTCCCTGATGTCGTTCACTCGGTCTCCCGGGTCTTCGTCGCTCGTGAGTCGGTCGAGGCGGTGCAGTGGCGCGAGATGTTACCGGTGGGTAGGTAGAGCGTCAGCTCCCCGGTCGGGCAGGTCAGTGCCTGCCCGGTGCCGGCTCGACCAGCTCGACGAGGACACCGCCGGCGTCCTTGGGGTGGACGAAGTTGACCCGGCTCTCCGACGTACCGCGTTTCGGGGCGTCGTAGAGCAGCCGCAGGCCGCGCTCGCGCAGCGTCGTGCTGACCGCCTCGACGTCGGCCACCCGGAAGGCCAGCTGCTGCAACCCGGGACCCGATCGGCCGATGAACTTCGCGATCGTCGACTCCGGGGTCAGCGGCGCGAGCAGCTGGATGCGGGTGTCGCCGTCCCCGACGGCGAGCATGGCCTCGCGGACGCCCTGCTCCTCGTTGACCTCCTCGTGGACCGAGTGCACGCCGAAGGCCTGGGCGTAGAAGGCCAGCGCCTCGTCCAGGTCCGGGACGGCGATGCCGACGTGGTCGATGGTGGTGAACAGCTCGGCCGGCAGGCCGGTGCGCGGGTCGGTGGTCACCGCGGCATCTTCCCCAACGAGACGTCTGAGACGACAGGTGGGTCCGCGACCGCGTGAGACCCTCGTCACGCCGGTGACCACCCCGCCCTCCGCGTCCTATCCTCTGCGGGATGGACGCCGCGCCCCCCGGCGCGGCGGTACCGGCCACGCGGTCGCCAGCGTCGGCGGCCCCGCTCTGGAGGCAGCCCATGTCCCGTTCGGTCCTCGTCAGCGGCGCCCGCACCCCGATGGGGCGGCTGCTCGGCTCGCTCAAGGACTTCTCCGCCGCCGACCTCGGCGGCGTCGCCATCAAGGCCGCGCTCGAGCGCGCCGGCATCTCCGGCGAGCAGGTCGACTACGTCATCATGGGGCAGGTCATCCAGGCCGGCGCGGGGCAGAACCCGGCCCGCCCCGCCGCGGTCGCCGCTGGCATCCCGATGTCGGTGCCCTCGCTGACCGTCAACAAGGTCTGCCTCTCCGGGCTCAACGCCATCGCGCTGGCCGACCAGCTCATCCGCGCGGGCGAGTACGAGGTCGTCGTCGCCGGCGGCATGGAGTCGATGACCCAGGCGCCGCACCTGCTGGCCAACTCGCGCACCGGCACCAAGTACGGCGACACCCAGCTCGTCGACGCCATGGCCCACGACGGGCTGTCGGACACCTTCGACCAGGTGGCGATGGGCGAGCTGACCGAGAAGGCCAACGCCCGCTACGACCTCACCCGCGAGGAGCAGGACACCTTCGCCGCGGAGAGCCACCAGAAGGCCGCGCGCGCGGCCAAGAACGGGGTGTTCGACGAGGAGATCACCCCGGTCCTCATCCCGCAGCGCAAGGGCGACCCGATCGAGTTCCGCGAGGACGAGGGCATCCGCCCCGACACGACCGCGGAGAGCCTGTCGAAGCTCAAGCCGGCCTTCGCCAAGGACGGCACCATCACCGCCGGCTCGGCCTCGCAGATCTCCGACGGTGCATGCGCGGTCGTCGTCATGAGCGCCGAGAAGGCCGCCGAGCTGGGGATCACCCCGATCGCCGAGATCGGTGCGCACGGCGTTGTCGCCGGGCCCGACGCGACCCTGCAGAGCCAGCCGTCCAGGGCGATCCAGAAGGCGTGCGAGCGGGAGGGCATCGACCCCAAGGCCCTGGACCTCGTCGAGCTCAACGAGGCCTTCGCGGCCGTGGGCATCGTGTCCACCCGCGAGCTGGGCATCGACCCGGAGAAGGTCAACCCGAACGGTGGCGCGATCGCCCTCGGCCACCCGATCGGCATGAGCGGTGCACGGATCGTGCTCGACCTGGCGCTGGAGCTGCGTCGCCGCGGTGGCGGTGTCGGCGCCGCCGCGCTGTGCGGCGGTGGCGGGCAGGGTGACGCGCTGATCCTGCACGTGCCCGCCAAGGCGTGAGCTCGGAGGGCATCGCAGTCCAGACACCCGGCTCCGCCGCCCCCCGTGGGCGGCGGAGCCGTCGCGCGGTCGACGTCCCCGACCTCGTCGCCCGCGCCCGGGACGGCGAGGCCCGCGCGGTGGCCCGGCTGATCTCCCTGGTCGAGGACGCCAGCCCCGCGCTGCGCGAGGTCGCCGCGGCGCTGGCCCCGCACACCGGGCGCGCCCAGGTCGTCGGGCTGACCGGCTCGCCCGGCGTCGGCAAGTCCACGACGACGACGGCACTCGTGCGCGCGTACCGGCGGGCGGGTCGGCGGGTCGGCGTGCTGGCGGTCGACCCGTCGTCCCCCTTCTCCGGCGGGGCGCTGCTCGGCGACCGGGTGCGCATGCAGGACCACGCCGGGGACGCCGGCGTCTACATCCGCTCCATGGCCTCCCGCGGGCACCTGGGCGGGCTGGCCTGGGCCACGCCACAGGCCCTGCGCGTGCTCGATGCCGCCGGGTGCGACGTCGTGCTGGTCGAGACCGTCGGCGTCGGGCAGTCGGAGCTGGAGATCGCCTCGCTGGCCGACACCACGCTGGTGCTGCTCGCCCCGGGCATGGGCGACGGCATCCAGGCGGCCAAGGCCGGGATCCTCGAGGTGGCCGACGTCCTGGTGGTGAACAAGGCCGACCGGGACGGCGCCGACCAGACCGTGCGCGACCTGCGCTACATGCTCTCGCTGGGCGGCCGGCACGAGCTCACCGGCGCCTGGCGCCCGCCGATCCGCCGCACCGTGGCCGCCGACGACACCGGTATCGACGCGCTCGTCGAGACCGTCGAGGAGCACCGCGGCTGGCTGGAGTCCTCGGGGGAGGGGCACCGCCGGCGGGCCGGTCGCGCGGCCCGCGAGATCGAGGCGATCGCGCTGGCGGGGCTGCGGGAGCGGATGGGCGACGTCCGCGGCTCGGCGGCCCTCGGGGCGCTGGCCGAGCAGGTGGTCGCGGGGCAGACCGACCCGTTCCGCGCGGCGGACGCGCTGCTCGCGCAGCTGTGAGTCGCTGAGGGCAGGATGGCGGGGTGAACGGGCCATGGCATTGAACGGCAAGCCGGACGCCGTCGTCGTCGGGAGCGGACCGAACGGGCTGGCCGCGGCCCTGCGCCTGGCCGCCGCCGGGCTGCGGGTGCAGGTCGTCGAGGCGGCCGAGCGCCCCGGCGGGGGAATGCGCACCGAGGAGCTCCTGCGGCCGGGCTACCGGCACGACATCTGCTCGATCGTGCAGCCGATGGCCGCCGCGGCACCGTTCTTCCGCGAGTTCGACCTGGCCGCCCGCGGCGTCCGGCTGGTCCAGCCGGAGGTCAACTACGCGCACCCGCTGGACGGCGGGCGGGCCTCGGTCGCGTACCGCTCGCTGGAGGAGACCGCCGCCGGCCTCGGCGTCGACGGGCCGGCCTACCGCCGTCTGTTCGGGCCGCTGGTCGAGCACGGCACCGACGTCGTCGACTTCTTCCTCACCAGCCGGCTGCGCCGCCTGCCGACCCGCAGCGTGCCGCAGATCGTCCAGTTCGGGCTCAACGGGCTGCCCAACGTGCGCTGGTTGGCGCACCGGTACTTCGAGACCGAGGAGGCCCGGGCGCTGTTGGGCGGGGCGGCCGCGCACGGGATGCTCGACCTGACCCAGCCGCTGACCTCCGCGCTGGGAATGCTGCTGACGATGCTGGGCCACCACGTCGGCTGGCCGCTGGTCGAGGGCGGGTCGCAGAACCTCGCCGACGCGATGGTGACCGCTCTGGAGCAGCAGGGCGGCGAGGTGGTCACCGGGCACCTGGTCACCGACCTGCGCGAGTTCGACGGCGTGCCGGCCGTGCTGCTGGACACGACGCCCGAGGCCTTCGTGGCCATGGCCGGCGACCGGGTGCACGAGGGCTACCGCCGCTGGGTGCGGCGCTACCGGCACGGCGCGGGCGTGTTCAAGGTCGACTGGATCCTCTCCGAGCCGGTGCCCTGGACCAACCCGGACGTCCGGCGGGCCGGGACGATCCACGTCGCCGGGACCCTGGAGGAGACGATCGCCGGCGAGCGCGCGCCCAACCAGGGGCGGCTCACCGACCGCCCGTACGTGCTCGCCGTCCAGCCGACGGTGCCCGACCCCACCCGGGCGCCGGACGGCGGGCACGTCTTCTGGGCCTACGTGCACGTGCCGCACGGCGCCGACGTCGACATGACCGGAGCGATCGAGGACCAGGTGGAGCGCTTCGCGCCGGGGTTCAAGGACACGATCGTCGAGCGGGCCACGAAGAACGCCGTCCAGATGGAGGCGTGGAACCCCGCCTACCTCGGCGGGGACATCTCCAACGGCCAGGCGACGCTGCGGCAGATGCTGGCCCGGCCGGTGCCGCGCTGGAACCCCTACAAGACGCCGGTGCGGGGGGTCTACCTCGCGTCGTCCGCGACGCCTCCGGGGCCCGCGGTGCACGGCGCCTGCGGCGACAACGCCGCCCAGGTGGCACTGCGGGAGGTCTTCGGCCTGCGGCACGTGCCCGCGCTGCGCCCCGCGCCCGACTCTGCAGCCTGACGTCGTCGAGATGCGGCCGGTGGCTGCCACCGGGGTCGCCGAAGCAGCGCTCAGGCGGATCTCGGTGCAGCCAGCGCCGCGGCGATGCGCGTCAGCAGCTGTGCCGGTCGGTACACGTCCGCGGCCGTCACGAAGACGACCCGCCACCCGGCCGCGGTGAGCCGGTTGAGGCGGGCGCGGTCGCGGGCCACGTTCTGCGGCTGGCCGTGCCAGGCGCCCTCGTACTCGACGGCGAGGCGGTGCTCGGGCCAGGCGAAGTCGACCCGCGCGACGAAGCGGCCCTCGGCGTCCCGGACCGTGTGCTGGGCGACCGGCGGCGGCAGGGTGGAGGCGTGCAGCACCAGCCGCAGCCGCGTCTCCTGAGGTGACTCGGCGAGACCATCCGCGCGTGCCGCGGCGTCGCGCGCCCGGCGGCAGCCCCGGCCGGTCGCCGTCGCAACCGCGCCCCGGACGTCGGCGAGCCCGACCAGTCCGGTCCGCACCAGGGCGTCGAGGGCGACGACGGCGTCCACGGGCGGAAGGGTCCGGGCCAGGTCCAGTGCCGTGCGCAGCGGGGTCGTCACCGGCACCGCGCGAGTGCGGGTCACGGCGTCGGCCGGCAGCGGACGGCGGGTCACGCGGACGCCGGTCACGGCGCCTCCACGGCAGGCCGGCGGGACGGTGACCTCGACGTCGTCCTCCGGGGTCCTCGCGTCGACGCCCCAGAGCGCGGCGGCGCTGCGCCCGCTGGCGACCGCGCCCGGCAGCAGCAGCCGGGTGACCGCCAGTGCCCGGATGGCGTGGGTGACCTCGAGGCCGGCGCAGGCGTAGACGTCGGGGTACAGCCGCCGCCAGGCCGAGCTCCTCAGCTGGGCCGGGGTGAGCAGCCCCTCCCGCACGACGGAGGAACCGCAGAAGACCCGGCCGCGCAGCGGGGGAGGCGAGGAGGGAGGTCGGGGCACCGGGGGACCCTGCACCACCGGGCCGGGATCGCGAGCTGGCTGTCCACAGGCCGGCGCCGAGATACGGCTGACCGCGGCTTCCCGGCCGAGGAAGAGCGCCACGGGACGCATCTCGGTGTCCCACGCAGCAGCCCCCGTAGCGTGTGGACCCATGGTCCGTCCGCTGGGGTTGCCGTTCGATCCCATCGAGCGCGCCGGGGAGACCTGGGAGCAGCGCTTCGGCCCGGCCGCGGCGATGCGCGCCGCGACGTCGGTGTTCCGCGTGCAGCAGATCCTGCTCGCCCGCTTCGACGAGGTGCTGCGGCCGCACGCGCTGACCTTCGCCCGCTACGAGGTGCTGGTCCTGCTCACCTTCAGCCGCACCGGGGAGCTGCCGCTGAAGGTGATCGGCAGCCGGCTGATGGTGCACCCCACGAGCGTCACCAACGCCATCGACCGGCTGGTCGCGGCCGGCTACGTCGACCGCCGGCCCAACCCCGCCGACGGGCGCGGCGTGCTGGCGTCGATCACCGACCGCGGCCGGGCCGTCGTCGAGACGGCGACCGCTGCGCTGACCGGCCTGGACTTCGGGCTGGGCGACGTCCCCGACACCGAGCTGGACATGCTCTTCGCCATCCTCAAGCGGGTCCGCCTGGGAGCCGGTGACGTGGCGGGCGGCGAGCCGGCGGCCCGCTGAGCGGCTGCCCCGCCACCCCCGACGCCGCCTTCACGGCGGTGGGATGATCGAGGTCATGCAGCCGACCCGTTCCGGACGCCCCGACCCGCGCGCGCAGGCGCAGCAGGCGCAGCTGGCCGCCTCACTCGCAGGTGCGGTCGACCTCGCCGCCGTCAAGGCCCGCTCCGAGGCCGCGGCGCGGGCCCAGGCGGCGCCTCCGCCCGGCGCCGCCGCTCCGGCCGGCGCCCCGGGTGCCGCCGTCGTCGACGTCACCGAGGCCACCTTCCAGGCCGAGGTGCTCGACCGGTCCTTCCAGGTACCGGTCGTGCTGGACCTGTGGGCGGAGTGGTGCGGCCCGTGCAAGCAGCTGTCCCCGGTGCTGGAGCGGCTGGCCGCGGAGGGCGGCGGCTCGTGGGTGCTGGCCAAGGTCGACGTCGACGCCAACCCTGCGCTGGCCCAGGGCCTGCGGGTGCAGGGCATCCCCGCGGTGAAGGCGGTCTGGCAGGGCCAGCTGGTCGCCGAGTTCACCGGCGCCATCCCCGAGGAGCAGGCCCGGCAGTTCGTCACCGAGCTGGTGCGCGCCACTACCGGCGGCGCCGTCCCGGGCGACGGCGCCCCCGAGGCCGCCGAGGCCGACGACCCCCGCCTGGACGCCGCCGAGGCCGCCCTCGAACGCGGCGACCTGACCGCCGCGGAGGCCGCCTACCAGGCGATCCTCGACGCCGAGCCCGACCACCCGGTCGCGGGCCTCGCGCTGCGCCAGGTGCAGCTGTTCCGCCGCGCCGACGAGGCCGGGCCGGACGCACTCGCCGCCGCCGACGCCGCCCCGGACGACGTCGCCGCGCAGGCCCGTGCCGCGGACTTCCAGCTGGGCACCGGGGACGTCGAGGGCGCCTTCGACCGGCTGCTCGACGTCGTCCGCCGCACCGCCGGGGAGGACCGCGATCGGGCGCGCCGGCACCTCGTCGACCTCTTCGGCGTCGTCGGCGACCAGGACCCGCGGGTCGCCGCGGCCCGCCGCCAGCTCACCCTCGCGCTCTATTGACAGAGGGCCCCCTGCTCCCCACCCCTCGCTCCGCTCGGGGCGGTGCCCTGGAGGGGGCCGTTCCAGTGCGTCACCTGGCTGCGGTGCGGTCCGGAGGACCGCAGTGTCATAGCCCGACGTCGCAGGCGGCGGCGCCGTCGAAGAAGCCGTTGCGGAACAGGTCGACCAGCTGGAAGCCGGTCAGCTCGACCTCCGGCACCACCGACGGGTCGGTGCCGTAGGTGAGCAGGAACTGCACGGCCTCGTCGATGTCGCCGGGAGAGATGTCGGCCGCCTCCAGCTCGCCGTCGAAGAAGGCCCGGGAGAACCACCCGGTGAGGCAGACCGCCGACCGGATCGCCGCCTCGTCGTCGGTGGACAGCCCCAGCTGCTCCCGCGCGGCCAGCGCGTAGGGCAGCGAGGCAGCGGTGATGACGGCGTAGTCGGCGCTCTCCAGCTGCTCGTAGGCGGGGCCCACCAGGTCCCGGACGTCGTAGCCGACGAGGTCCTCGTCGGCACAGAGCACCAGGTCGCGGTCGTCGGGAGCGCAGGTCGGCGCAGTGCCGGCGAACGGCTCGAGCGTCGGCGACACGAAGGTCTCGCCGAACTCCGCGGCGAAGGCCCGGTCCCAGAACTCCGGCAGCGCCTCGGCCGCGTACTGCTGCGCCAGGCCGAACGGCGCGTTCCCGCCGCTCGCCGCCTCGTTCGCGGTCGAGAACGCATCCTGGGTGTAAGGACGCTGGGCGGTGAACTCGTCCCGGCAGACGGTCGGGCCGGCGTCGAAGCCCTCCTGGAACGCCGAGACCCGGTCGAAGTACGAGCCGTGCGCGGCCTCGGTGGTGACACCCACCGGGTCGCGCAGCAGCAGGTAGCCGCGCAGGACCTCGTCCAGCTCGGGTGCGCGGATCTGCGAGTGCTCGGCCTGCCCGTCGGCCACCCACGCCGTCCAGGCGCCGGCGAAGCAGTCGGCCTGGGTCTCCACCGAGATCGAGTCGTCGGGGTAGCCGACCCGGCCCTGCACGGCGTGGCCGAACTCGTGGGCCATCACCAGCGCGGGGATGAAGCGCCCGTACTGTTCGGCCAGCTCTTGCAGGAAGGCGCGGTCGTAGCTGATCGAGTCCGAGTTCGGTGCGTCCGGCGCCTGGCAGTAGAAGGCGTTGCTCTCGACGTCGCGGGGGTCCTCGCCGCAGCCGATGCCCTGAGGGTACGCGGCGGGGTCGACGTCGTCCGGGTCGACGCTGAAGTAGCCGCCCTGGAGGGGCACGAACTCCTGGCCGAAGACGTCGGGGAACTGCTCGGTCCAGTAGGTCTCGAGGTCGGCGAGGGCGTTGCGCGCCAGGACGTCGACCGGCTCCTCGGTGGCGCCGGCGACGCCCACCTCGCCCGGGGGGACGTCGGCGGCCGGTGGCTGCGCGGCGCTCGGCCGGCCGACGACGACGACCGAGCATCCGGACACCAGCAGCAGAGCGGCCGTGGCCAGCAGGGCCACGGCCGCCCGGCGCAGGCGAGAGTCAGGCATGTCCCTGGGATCGTCCCACCGGGGTAGCGCCGTCGCCCACGGAGCTGCAGTGCCGGGCGCTGGCGCGGCCCCGTGACGTACTGGAGCGGCCCTCCTGCAGTGTCTCGCCGGTCCCGTCCAGAGGCTCGCCGCGAGCTTGCGAGCGGTGAGGAGGACGGGGTCCTTCTACGAGTGGTGTGGGCAGGATGGTCCTGCTACTCGTGCACGAACCAGACGGTGCCCAGCGGCGGGGCCGTCAGCGTCGCCGAGCAGGGCTGGCCGTGCCACGGCTCCGCGACGGCCTCGATGCCGCCCATGTTGCCGCTGCCGGAGCCGCCGTAGCCCGCCGCGTCGGTGTTGAGGACCTCGCGCCAGGAGCCGGGCCGGGGCAGGCCGATCCGGTATCCGTGGTGGGCGCTGCCGGCGAAGTTGGCCACGCAGGCCAGCGCCTGGCCGTCCGTGCCCGCGCCCCCCGCGCCGGGGCCGGCGTAGCGGAGGAAGGACAGCACGTTGCCCGAGGCGTCGTTGGCGTCGATCCACTGGAACCCGGCCGGGTCGACGTCCTGCGACCACAGGGCCGCCGTCTCCTTGTACCGGGCGTTGAGGTCGGTCACCAGCTGCAGCACGCCGCGGTGCGCGGGGTCGTCGAGGTGCCACCAGTCCAGCGAGCGGCTCTCGGCCCACTCGGCGTCCTGGGCGAACTCCGAGCCCATGAACAGCAGCTGCTTGCCGGGGTGGGCCCACATGTACGCCAGGTAGGCGCGCAGGTTGGCCAGCTGCTGCCAGCGGTCGCCGGGCATCTTCCGCAGCAGCGAGCCCTTGCCGTACACGACCTCGTCGTGGCTGATCGGCAGCACGTAGTTCTCGGAGTAGGCGTAGATCATCGAGAACGTCAGCTGCCCGTGGTGGTAGCTGCGGTGCACCGGCTCCTTGGACATGTAGGCCAGCGAGTCGTGCATCCACCCCATGTTCCACTTGAAGCCGAAGCCCAGGCCGCCGAGGTGGGTGGGTCGGGTGACGCCGGGCCAGGCGGTCGACTCCTCCGCGATGGTGACCACGCCGGGCACCTCGCGGTACACGGTCGCGTTCATCTCCTGCAGGAACGCCATGGCCTCGAGGTTCTCCCGGCCACCGTGCACGTTGGGCACCCACTCGTCGCGCGAGTAGTCCAGATAGAGCATCGAGGCCACCGCGTCGACCCGGACGCCGTCGACGTGGAACTCCTTGCACCAGTACAGCGCGTTGGCGACGAGGAAGTTGCGCACCTCCGAGCGGCCGAAGTCGAAGACGTAGGTCCCCCAGTCCAGCTGCTCGCCGCGGCGCGGGTCGCCGTGCTCGTAGAGCGGCGTGCCGTCGAAGCGGGCCAGCGCCCAGTCGTCCTTGGGGAAGTGGGCCGGGACCCAGTCGACGATGACGCCGATCCCCGCCTGGTGCGCCCGGTCGACGAGGTACCGGAAGTCGTCGGGGCTGCCGTAGCGGGCGGTGGGGGCGTAGTAGGAGGTGACCTGGTAGCCCCACGACCCGCCGAAGGGGTGCTCGGCGACCGGCATGAACTCGATGTGGGTGAACCCGTGCTCGACGACGTAGTCGACGAGTTCGTCGGCGAGCTGGCGGTAGGACAGCCCCTGCCGCCACGAGCCGAGGTGCACCTCGTAGACGCTCATCGGCCGCTGGTGCCAGTCGCCCCGGGCCCGCTCGGTCAGCCACTCGTCGTCGTTCCACTCGTGGGCGGACTCGGTCACCACCGAGGCGTTGAGCGGCGGAACCTCGGTCTCGAAGGCCAGCGGGTCGGACTTGTGCCGCCACACGCCGTCGCGGCCGAGCACGTGGTAGCGGTACTTGGCGCCCACCGCGACGCCGGGGATGAAGATCTCCCAGACGCCGGAGGAACCGAGCGAGCGCATCGGGTAGGCGCGGGCCTGCCAGTAGTCGAAGTCGCCGGTCACCCGCACGCCCTGGGCATTGGGCGCCCAGACGGCGAAGGAGACGCCCTCGACCCGGTCGCGGGGGGTGTCGTAGCGGCGCACGTGCGAGCCGAGGACCTCCCACAGCCGCTCGTGCCGCCCCTCGCGGATGAGGTGCTGGTCGAGCTCGCCGACCGTGGGCAGCCAGCGGTAGGGGTCGTCGGCGACGAAGGTGGTGGTGCCGTGCTGGCTGTCGGGGTAGGTCACCTCGAGGCGGTAGTCACCCGGCTGCTGCGGCAGCCGGGCCTCGTAGACCCCACCGCCGTGGATCTGCTGGGCGTCGTACCGCGACCCGTCCTCGTCGACGACGGCCACCGAGACCGCGTCGGGGCGCAGCGTGCGGACCACCCAGCCGTCGGCCGCGGGGTGGGCGCCGAGCACGCTGTGCGGGGCGTGGGACCAGCCCTCGACGACGGCGCGCAGCTGCTCCTCGCTGACCTCCGCGGGCGCCTCCTGCTGGACCAGTCCCTCCTCGGCGGGGGCCTGTCCCTCGGGGACGGTCGCGGCCGCCACGGCCGACCCGCTGCCCGCGGAGCCGTCCTCGGCGGGGACGCTCTCGGCGGGTGGGGTGTCGACAGGAGGCGTCTCGGCGGGCGGGGTCTCGGCCGGGCCGGGGCCGCCGTCCTCGTCCGGCGCCTGCGGGGTGCTCGGCTCGGCGGGGTCGGGGCTCGGCGGCTCGGGCTGCCCGGCCGGGGCGCCGCTCGGGCTGCCCGGCTCGGCGATCGGTGCCGGGGCGACCACCGGCGTCGCCGTGCCGCCCTGCTCGGCGACGACGTCGCCCTGCGCGGCCTTCTTCCGCGGCGCGCGCTTGGCCGTGGTCCTCTCCGCCGCCGTGGTGCTCTTCTTGGCAGCGGCCGTCTTCTTCGCAGCCGTCGTCTTCTGCGCGGCGGGAGTCTTCTTCGCCGTCGCCCGCTTGCGCGCCGGGACGGCGTTGACGACGGGGCCCTCTTCGGCCGCCTCGGCCTGGGCGGTCTTCTCCTCGACGACGGCCTGCAACTCCTCCTTGGTCGCGGGGGGCCGCGCGCCGGAGTCGATGGTGGGCTCGGTCGCGCCGGTGGCCCTGTCCTCGGTCGTCCCGTCGGGGGATGTCATCGCGTCGCCGTCCTCTTCGGTGCCGATGTGTCGGGGGTCATGTCTCACGCGCGCTGGTCCGCAGCGGTGATCCGGGACAGCGACTGCAGCGGGATCATCAGCCAGTGCGGGCGGTTGCGCGCCTCGTAGACGCACTCGTAGACGGCCTTGTCCGCCTCGAAAGCCCGCAGCAACGGGCTGTCGCCGCAGGCGTCCATCCCGCTCGCGGCCGCGTAGCCCGCGCAGAACGCGCTCCTGTTGCGCTCTGCCCACTCCTGGGCGCGGTATGCGCGCTGGGGGTCCTCCGGCTGCTCGACGAGCATGTGACGCGCGGCGTAGTCGAAGCTGCGCAGCATCCCGGCGACGTCGCGCATCGGACTGTCGAGCTCGCGGCGCGCGGCCAGCGGGCGGGCCGGCTCACCCTCGAAGTCGAGCACGACCCACCCGGTGGCGGTCCGCAGCACCTGGCCCAGGTGCAGGTCGCCGTGCACCCGCTGGCGCACGACGCGCTCGGGGCTGTCGGCCACGGCCGCGTAGACGGCGCGCAGCCCGTCGGCGTACTCGGCCAGCTGCGGGACGACGTCGATCGCCGCCTCCAGCCGCGCGGTCATCTGCTCGGCCACGCGGCCGAACCAGGCGGGATCGGCGTTCTCGGTCGGCAGCACCTCGGCCATGTCGGCGTGCACCGAGGCCGTGGCCGCGCCCAGCCGCTCGCTGTCGGCGGCGAAGTCCCCGCCCACCTCGTCGGCGTGCAGGTCGCCCTCGGCGTACAGGTCCCGCACGCTGGCCGTGGCCAGCCGCCATCCGTCGCTGGCGTTCGGCACGAAGGTCTGCAGCATCGCGACCGTCGCCGGCTCGGCCGTCGGGTCGGGGTCGTCGATCTCGATGGAGCCCAGCAGCGGCGCGATGTGCGGGTTGTCGGTCTTGCGCAGCGCGTCGTGGATCTCGACGTCCGGATTGAGGCCCGGCTCGAGCCGGCGGAAGAGCTTGAAGATCGCCTCGGAGCCGTAGACCAGGGACGTGTTGCTCTGTTCGGTCGAGACGATGTCGCCGGGCAGCCCTTCGGGCACGGAGGAGACCCCGGCCGGGTGGAAGTGCATCGGTCCGATCGTCGAGGCGGTGACCAGGTGGGCCAACCACGGCGGGGTGGCGTCCCGGTCCCGCATGGCGTCGTAGGCGTAGTTCTCCCGGTCCTGGCCCGGGACGGCGCCGATGAACGCCGAGGCGAGCTCCTCGACCGGGTGGTCGCGCCACGACAGCGGCACGAGGTACGTCTCGGTCGCGCCGTCGGTGTAGGTGACCCGCACCCGGTGCACGGAGAGCACCGGGTCGGCCTGGTCGATGAGGAACCCCTCCTCGGAGACCTCCGCCCACTCGCGGCCCTTGCCGCCGAACCAGCGCTGGTGGGGCATCCACTCCCGGAGGAGGTCGGTCAGGGCTGTGCTCATCGGGGTCCTCCGGTGCTGGGCGGGGCGTCGTCGCCGGTCCGGGTGTCGCTGTCGCCGGGGATCTCCTCGGCCGCGGTGACCAGGCCGGCAGCCAGCAGTGACTCGGCGACGGGGCTGGCGGCCGTGGTCTGGGGCTCCTCCGGCTCCTCCGGCTCCTCCACCGGCTCGGCGGGCTTGGCGAGCTCGAACCAGTAGAAACCGTGGCCGGAGAGGGTGAGCATGTAGGGCAGAACGCCGATCTGCGGGAACTCCACCCGGCCGGTGAGCTCGACGGGGGTGTAGCCCTCGAAGCGGCGCAGGTCCAGCTCCACCGGCTGCGGGAACCGGGAGAGGTTGTTCACGCAGAGCACCACGTCGTCGCCGAACTCGCGGACGAAGGAGAGCACCGTCGGATTGCGCGAGCCGATCTCGGCGTAGCTGCCCAGGCCGAACGTGGGGTGCTGCTTGCGCACGTGGATCATCTGCCGCAGCCAGTGCAGCATCGAGTTGGTGTTGCGCAGCTGCGACTCGACGTTGGTGACCTGGTAGCCGTAGACGGGGTCGGCGTTGAGCGGCAGGTACATCCGCTGCGGGTCGGCCGTGGAGAAGCCGCCGTTGCGGTCCGGCGTCCACTGCATGGGGGTGCGGACGCCGTCGCGGTCACCGAGCCAGATGTTGTCGCCCATCGCGATCTCGTCGCCGTAGTACAAGACCGGCGACCCGGGCAGCGACAGCAGCAGCGCGTTGAACAGCTCGAGGGTGTCCATGTCGTTGTCCAGCAGCGGTGCCAGCCGGCGGCGGATGCCGATGTTGGCCTTCATGCGGGGGTCCTTGGCGTACTCCGCCCACATGTAGTCGCGCTCCTCGTCGGTGACCATCTCGAGGGTCAGCTCGTCGTGGTTGCGCAGGAAGATGCCCCACTGGCAGTTGTCCGGGATCTCCGGCGTCGAGGCCATGATCTCCGAGATCGGGAACCGCTGCTCCCGCCGGACGGCCATGAACAGCCGCGGCATCACCGGGAAGTGGAAGGCCATCTGGCACTCGTCGCCGTCCTCGCCGAAGTACTCGACGACGTCGGCCGGCCACTGGTTGGCCTCGCACAGCAGGACCCGGTCGGGGTAGTCGGCCTCGACGACCTTGCGGACCTGCTTGAGGATCTCGTGGGTCCCCGGCAGGTTCTCGCAGTTGGTGCCTTCTTCCTCGATCAGATAGGGCACGGCGTCCAGCCGGAAGCCGTCGATGCCCAGGTCCAGCCAGAATCGCAGGGCGTCCAGGATCGCCTCGATCACCCGCGGGTTCTCGAAGTTGAGGTCGGGCTGGTGGGAGAAGAACCGGTGCCAGAAGTACTGCTTGCGCACCGGGTCGAAGGTCCAGTTCGAGCTCTCGGTGTCGACGAAGATGATCCGGGCGTCGGCGTAGCGGGTGTCGTCGTCGCTCCACACGTAGAAGTCGCCGTAGGGGCCCTCGGGGTCGCTGCGGCTGGCCTGGAACCAGGGGTGCTGGTCCGAGGTGTGGTTCATGACGAAGTCGATGATCACGCGGATGCCACGGGCGTGGGCGGCGGCGAGGAACTCGGTGAAGTCCTCGATGTCACCGAACTCCGGTAGCACGGCGGTGTAGTCGCTGACGTCGTAGCCGCCGTCACGCAGCGGGGAGGCGAAGAACGGCGGCAGCCACAGGCAGTCGACGCCCAGCCACTGCAGGTAGTCCAGCTTGTCGATCATGCCCCGCAGGTCGCCGACGCCGTCGGCGTTGCTGTCGGCGAAGCCGCGCACCAGCACCTCGTAGAACAGTGCGCGCTTGTACCACTCGGGGTCGGTGCCGGGCGCCGGCAGCGCCGAGGCCGGCACGGGGGAACCGGCCTCGGGGAGGTCGGAGTAGGGAACGGTCATCAGATGCAGTCGCCCTTGACGTGGATCGGCGGATGGGAGCAGAAGGACCTCGTCCTCCTCACCCCTCGCCAGCTCGGGGTGGGCCTCGGGAGGAGGCCAGCGCGAGTGGCGGTGGCGAGGGCGGCCTCCTTGCAGGGGCCCGCTGCGAGCTTGCGAGTGGCGGGGGGCAAGGGGGTCCTTTTCTAGGAGACCGGCGGTGGCACCTGCACCGGCCGGGAGTGGGTGACGGAGAAGACGTGCGCCGGCTCCCGGTAGGGGTCGAGCTCGACGTAGTTGAACTGGCCCCAGTCGTAGGCGGCGCCGGTCAGCTCGTCGGTCACGGTGAACCGCTCGTACCAGTCCAGCCCGAGCGCCGGGAGGTCGAGAGCCGTCGTCCCGATCTGGGTGTTGTGGCTGTCGAGGGCCACGACGACGAGGACGGCGTCCTGGGATCCGGGATCGGTCTTGGTGAAGCAGATCAGGTTCGGGTTGTCCACCGAGTGGAACCGCAGCGTGCGCAGCTGCTGCAGGGCGGGGTGGGCGCGACGGATCTCGTTGAGCCGGCGCAGGTAGGGCGCGAGGCTGCGACCGGACGCCTCGGCCGCGGCGAAGTCGCGCGGCCGCAGCTGGTACTTCTCGCTGTCGAGGTACTCCTCGCTGCCGGGGCGCACGGCGACGTGCTCGAAGAGCTCGTAACCCGAGTAGACCCCCCACGTCGGACTCATCATCGAGGCCAGCACGGCGCGGATCTTGAACATCGGCGGGCCGCCGAACTGCAGCGACGCGTGCAGGATGTCCGGGGTGTTCACGAAGAAGTTGGGCCGCATGTAGTGGCAGTTGGCGGCCAGCTCGCGGCCGTAGTCCTCGATCTCGCCGCGCTCGGTGCGCCACGTGAAGTACGTGTAGGACTGCGTGTACCCGATGCGGGCGAGCTGGTGCATCATCGCCGGCCGGGTGAAGGCCTCGGCGAGGAAGAGGACGTCCGGGTCGGTCTCCTTGACCGTCCAGATCAGCCAGTGCCAGAAGTTCAGCGGCTTGGTGTGCGGGTTGTCGACGCGGAAGATCCGCACCCCGGCGTCGATCCACACCCGGATGACCCGCAGGCACTCGGCGTAGATGCCCTCGGGGTCGTTGTCGAAGTTGACCGGGTAGATGTCCTGGTACTTCTTCGGCGGGTTCTCCGCGTAGGCGATGGTCCCGTCGGGCTTGGTGGTGAAGAACTCGGGGTGCTCGGCGACCCACGGGTGGTCCGGCGCGGCCTGGAGCGCGAAGTCCAGCGCCACCTCCATGCCCAGCTCCCGCGTGCGGTCGACGAAGGCGCGGAAGTCCTCCGTCGTGCCCAGCTGCGGGTGGACGGCGTCGTGCCCGCCCTCCGCGCTCCCGATGGCCCACGGCGAGCCCGGGTCGTCGGGCCCGACCTCGTACGGGTTCCCACCGGGGAACTGGGCCGTGTTCGGGCCCTTGCGGTTGACCGTGCCGATCGGGTGGATCGGCGGCAGGTAGACGACGTCGAAGCCCATGTCGGCGACCGCGGGCAGCCGGTCGGCGGCGGTGGCGAAGGTGCCGTGCGTGGGCCTGCCGCCGACGACGGGGCCGGTGGACCGCGGGAAGAACTCGTACCAGGAGCCGAACAGCGCGCGGGGCCGGTCGACCCACACCTCGTACCGCGGCCCGGCGGTGACCAGCTCCCGCACCGGGTGCTCGTGCAGGTACTCCTGCAGCGCGGCGGCCAGCGCCGGCGCGACCCGGGCGGGCAGCTCCCGGGAGGTGTCGCGCAGCGCGGCGGCGGCGTCGGCCACCCGCGCCTTCCAGTCGCCGTCGGCCTCGGCGGCCACCCGGTCGAGCAGTCGGGCGCCCTCCTCCAGGTCGTTGGCCAGCTCCTCGGGGCCCTGACCGGCCGCCATCTTCACCTCGACGGCGTGGTGCCACGTCGCCAGCGGGTCGCTCCAGGCCTCCACCCGGAAGCTCCACCTGCCCTCGCGGTCGGGCATGACCGTGGTCAGCCACCGGTCGGGCTGGTCGCCGAAGGGGGCCATCCGGCGCAGCGGCTGCGGCACGCCGTCCTCGCCGGGTGGGGTCCACACCACGTTGGCGGCGACGGCGTCGTGGCCCTCGCGGAAGACGGTGGCGGTGATCGGCACGTGCTCACCGACCACGGCGCGGGCGGAGAACGCACCGCAGGACACGACGGGGGCGACATCGGTGATGCCGAGGCGGAGGTCAGCGCGGCCAGTCATCCCGGCCACGCTATCGAGGTCGCGGTCGGTGGGCACCTCGGCGGGAGGGCCGGGTCCGCACGGCCGGTCGCCGTCCTGGCGAGGTGTCCCCGGCCCGTCGACGCGACCCTGTGACGGTCCCCGGCCGTGGATAGTCTCGCCCCGTGCGTGCTCTCCGCCGGTTCACCGTCCGGGCGTCCCTCCCCGAGGAGCTGGTGCCGCTGTCCCAGCTGGTGACGAACCTTCGCTGGTCGTGGCATGCCGAGACGCGGGACCTCTTCGAGGCCCTGGACCCCGAGCTGTGGCGGAGCTGCAACGGGGACCCGGTGCAGGTCCTCGGCGAGGTCTCGGCCGAGCGGCTGGCCACCCTCGCCAAGGACCGGCGGTTCGTGCGCCGGCTGCAGGACGTCGTCGACGACCTCGAGGAGTACCTCTCGGCGCCGCACTGGTACCAGTCGCTCGGGGACGGGGCCCCCGCGACGGTCGCCTACTTCTCCGCCGAGTTCGGCATCACCGAGGTGCTGCCGCAGTACTCCGGCGGCCTGGGCATCCTCGCCGGTGACCACCTCAAGGCCGCCTCCGACCTCGGCGTCCCGCTGGTCGGCGTCGGGCTGCTCTACCGGGCCGGCTACTTCGAGCAGGGCCTGTCGGCCGACGGGTGGCAGCTGGAGCACTACCCGTCCCTGGACCCGCACGGCCTGCCGCTGAAGCTGCTGCGCCAGTCCGACGGCACCGCCGTCGTCGTCAACGTCCCGCTGCCCGAGGGGCGCACGCTGTTCGCGCACGTGTGGCGGGCGCAGGTCGGCCGGGTCTCGCTGCTGCTGCTCGACAGCGACATCGAGGAGAACGCGCCGGCCGAGCGCGGCGTCACCGACCGCCTCTACGGCGGCGACGAGGACCACCGGCTGCGCCAGGAGATGCTGCTGGGCATCGGCGGTGTGCGGGCGCTGCGGGCGTACTGCCAGCTCACCGGGACGCCGGCGCCGGAGGTCTACCACGCCAACGAGGGGCACGCGGGCTTCCTCGGCATCGAGCGGATCCGCGAGCTGACCGAGACGCACGGGCTCTCGTTCGCCGAGGCGCTGCAGGCGGTGCGCGCCGGCACGGTCTTCACCACCCACACGCCGGTGCCCGCCGGCATCGACCGCTTCCCGCGGGCGCTGATCGAGCGCTATTTCGCCGGCTTCGGCGTCCCCCTCGAGCACCTCATCCCGCTGGGTGCGGAGGAGGATCCGGCGAAGTTCAACATGGCGCACATGGGCCTGCGGCTGGGTCAGCGCGCCAACGGCGTCAGCCGGCTGCACGGCTCCGTCAGCCGGCACATGTTCAGCTACCTGTGGCCGGGCTTCGACGAGTCCGACGTGCCGATCAGCTCGATCACCAACGGCGTGCACGCGCCCACCTGGACCGCGCGGGAGCTGGTCGAGATGGGCACCCAGGTGAGCAACCAGGGCGACCCGGTCGACCTCGAGGGCCCGGTGTGCTTCGACGGCGTCGACCGCATCCCCTCCGGGGAGCTGTGGAGCACCCGCCGGATGCTGCGCGGCCGGC
Source organism: Geodermatophilus sp. DF01-2 (assembly GCF_004571065.1). Taxonomy (GTDB): domain Bacteria; phylum Actinomycetota; class Actinomycetes; order Mycobacteriales; family Geodermatophilaceae; genus Geodermatophilus. The sequence goes on along the minus strand of NZ_SPQN01000010.1, from coordinate 17,757 downwards.
TGGTCGAGGAGGTGCGCCGGCGGCTGCGCGAGACCGCGCTGGCCCGCGGCGCGGCGGAGTCCGAGGTGGGGTGGACCGAGAGCGCGTTCGACCCCGACGTCCTCACCATCGGCTTCGCCCGCCGGGTGCCCTCGTACAAGCGGCTGACCCTCATGCTGCGCGACCCGGAGCGGCTCAGGGCCCTGCTGCTCGACCCGGAGCGGCCGGTGCAGCTGGTCATCGCCGGCAAGAGCCATCCGGCCGACGACGGCGGCAAGCAGCTGATCCAGCAGATGGTGAAGTTCGCCGACGACCCCGGGATCCGGCACCGGATCGCCTTCCTGCCCGGCTACGACATCGGGATGGCCCGCTACCTGTACTGGGGCTGCGACGTCTGGCTGAACAACCCGCTGCGCCCACTGGAGGCGTGCGGCACCTCCGGGATGAAGGCCGCGCTCAACGGCGGGCTCAACCTCTCCATCCGCGACGGCTGGTGGGACGAGTGGTTCGACGGCCAGAACGGCTGGGCCGTCCCGACCGCCGACGGCATCGCCGACCCCGAGCGCCGCGACGACGTCGAGGCGCGGGCGATCTACGAGCTGCTGAGCAGCCAGGTGATCCCGCGTTTCTACGAGACCGACCGCGACGGCGTGCCGAGCCGGTGGGTGGAGATGGTGCGGCACACGCTGCGCGAGACCGGCCCGAAGGTGCTGGCCACCCGGATGGTCCGCGACTACGTGCAGCAGCTGTACGTGCCGGCGGCCGGCTCGTCCCGCGCGATGGCCGAGGGCGGCTACGGCGCGGCCCGCACCGAGGCCGGGTGGCGTGCCCGGCTGCTCGACCGCTGGAGCACCGTGCGGGTGGCGCACGTGGAGGCCACCGGTGCGGGGGACACCCCGGAGATCGGCTCGACGCTGGCGCTGCGGGCCGAGGTGGAGCTGCCGGGCCTGTCGCCGTCCGACGTCCAGGTGCAGGCGGCGTACGGGCGGGTGGACGACGCCGACGGTCTGCACGAGGTGACCACGCTGCCCATGGCGCACGAGCACACCGATGGGTCGCGGCACTGGTTCACCGCCACGCTGCCGCTGGAGCGCACCGGTGCGTTCGGGTACACCGTCCGCGTGCTGCCGCACTCGGAACACCTGGCCGATCCGGCGGAGCTCGGGGTCGTCGCGAGCGCATGAGAAAGGGAGGTCCTTGCTCACGGGCGGCACACCCGCCACGCCGGTCGCAGGGGTCCCGCCGGCCCGTCCGGTGATCGGCGTGGCGGGGAGGACCGGTCACCCGGTCGGGTGAGTCGCATCTAGGCTGGAGGCCATGCCCGACCGCTGTGAAGTCCTGCCCGGAGACTCCGTCGTCGCCCGACGCGGAGGCGGTCTGCTCTGGGCCGACGCGCCGGGGTCCCCGGCCCTGGTCGCCGCCCTGCACGCCTGCCTGGGGGTCTCCGGCCCCGGTGCCGAGCGGGTGCTCGGCGCGGTCGCCGGTCAGGTCGCGGCGCTCGGGGGCGGCTCGGCGTCGTTCGCGCTCGTCCTGGTCGACACCGGGGCCGGCACCGGCAGCGGTACGGGCACGGCGCTGTGGTCCGGCAAGGGGCAGCCCGCTGTGGACGGGGTCCCGGTGTCGGGCACCTCGGTCGACGGCTGCACCCTCGCCACCGGCTTCCAGCTCGGGCAGACCCTCTACGTCGGCCCCGGCCAGCCGGTGCCCACCATGCCGCCGGGTGTCTCCTACGACCTGGTCGAGGGCACCGTCCCCGGCTCCGGGGCGATGCTGCAGCTGGCCGCGGTGGCACACCCCTCGTCGGCCGGTGCCCCGCAGTCGTCGACGCCGTCCTTCACCGCCGGTTCCGATGCCGGCTTCGGCGGTGCGGGCTCTTCGGGCTACGGCGCCACCGCGGCTCCGTCGCGGCAGGAGGACGAGGGCGAGGCGACCGCCTTCTGGAAGCCCGACGCGCCGCCCGCCCCGGTCCTGCGCTTCGACGACGGCCTGGTCGTGACCGTCGACGAGGACCTCGTGCTCGGCCGCCGGCCGGACAACCACGAGCTGGTCACCGGCGGCTCGGCGCGCCCGGTGCCGATCGCGGACACGCAGAACGTCCTCTCCTCGGCCCACGCCGCGATCCAGCGCAGCGGGCGGGAGGTGTCGCTGGTCGACCTGGGCTCGCTCAACGGCACGCACGTCGCCGGCCCGGAGGCGACCGAGTGGACCCAGCTGGAGCCCGGTGTGGCCCACCCCCTCTCCGACGGCGACCGCCTCCTGCTGGGATGGACGGTCATCACCTTCGAGCAGCAGTCCGACTGAGGGACGACACCGCGATCCAGCGGATCGCACCGGGGTGGCTCTTGCGGTGTTCCCGCCGCTCGTGCGGTCGTGCAGCACCGCTGGAGCGCGTGCAGCACCGCAAGAGCCGCGATGCGGTCCGGGTAGACGGCCAGATCATCGTCAAGGCCGGCGGAGGACGCGCAGCAGCCAGACGCAGCGCGACGGCACCTCGATCGGGCCGGGGGCGACGACCGCCGGCCGCGGCGGCGCGCCGGTCGGGTACTCGGTCGAGACGACGAACTCGTAGCCGTCGGCCCACGGCGGGCCGGGCAGGTTCACGGTCACCGGGTCGGGGCCGGCGTGCAGTTGCACGAGGTAGGAGTCGTCCTGCACCGGCCGGCCGCGCTCGTCGCGGTGCCGGATGCCGCGGCCGTCGAGGTACATCCCGACCGTCTGCAGCCCCGTGTCGAACCAGTCCGCGGTGGTCAGCTGCGCCCCGCCGGGCGCGAACCAGGCGAGGTCCCGGGTACCGCCGGTGCCGGGCAGCTCGTGGCCCTCGAAGAAGGCCTCCTGGCGCAGCACGGGGGAGTTCCGGCGCACCCGCACCAGGCGGGCGACGAAGGCGCGCAGGTCCTCGTCGACCCGGGCCCAGTCCAGCCAGGACATCTCGCCGTCCTGGCAGTAGGCGTTGTTGTTGCCCCGCTGGGTGCGGCCCAGCTCGTCGCCGGCGGTGAGCATCGGGACGCCGGTCGACACCAGCAGCGTGGTCAGGTGGTTGCGCACCTGCCGGGCCCGCAGCGCGGTGACCTCCCGGTCGGAGGCATCGCCCTCGACGCCGCAGTTCCAGTTCCGGTTGTGGCTCTCGCCGTCCCGGTTGTCCTCGCCGTTGGCCTCGTTGCGCTTGTGCTCGTAGGTGACCAGGTCGGCCAGCGTGAACCCGTCGTGGGCGGTGACGAAGTTGACGCTGGCGAAGGGCCGGCGGCCGTCGGAGCGGTAGAGGTCGGAGGAGCCGGTCAGCCGGTAGGCCAGGTCCCGGACCCCCACGTGTGCGCCGGACCACACATCGCGGACGGTGTCGCGGTACCGGCCGTTCCACTCGGTCCACAGCGGCGGGAAGTTGCCGACCTGGTAGCCGCCGGGGCCGACGTCCCAGGGCTCGGCGATCAGCTTGACCCGGCTGACCACGGGGTCCTGGTGGACGACGTCGAAGAACGCCGACAGCCGGTCGACGTCGTGCAGCGAGCGGGCCAGGGCCGAGGCGAGGTCGAAGCGGAAGCCGTCGACGTGCATCTCGGTGATCCAGTAGCGCAGCGAGTCCATGAGCAGCGCGAGCACCTGGGGACGGCGGACGTCGAGGGTGTTCCCGCACCCGGTGTAGTCCTGGTAGCGGCTGGGGTCGCCCTCGCGCAGCCGGTAGTAGCCGCCGTTGTCGATGCCCTTGAACGACAGGGTCGGGCCGGTGTGGTCGCCCTCGGCGGTGTGGTTGTAGACCACGTCGAGGACGACCTCGATGCCGGCCGCGTGCAGCGTCCTCACCATCGCCTTGAACTCGGTGACCTGCTGGCCCCCGGCCCCTGCGGAGCTGTAGGCGGTGTGCGGGGCGAAGTAGCCCAGGGTGTTGTAACCCCAGTAGTTGGTCAGGCCGCGGCGCAGCAGGTGCGGCTCGCTGACGAAGTGGTGCACCGGCAGCAGCTCGACGGCGGTCACGCCGAGCGACTGCAGGTGCTCGACGAACGCCGGGTGCGCCAGGCCCGCGTAGGTGCCGCGCAGCGGGGGCGGGACGTCGGGGTGGCGCATCGTCGCCCCCTTGACGTGCACCTCGTAGATGACCGTGTCCGACCACGGGGTGGCGGGCCGTCGGTCGCCGTCCCACGGGAACGGGTCGTGCACCACCACCCCGCGCGGCACGTACGGCGCGGAGTCGCGCGGGTCGGGCCCCTCGCCGCCCTCGAACCGGAAGCCGAACAGGGCCGGGTGCAGGGCCAGCTCGCCGTCCACCGCGCGGGCGTAGGGGTCCAGTAGCAGCTTGGCGGGGTTGTGCCGCAGCCCCGAGCGGGGGTCCCAGACGCCGTGCACCCGGTAGCCGTAGCGCTGGCCGGGACCGACGCCGGGCAGCCGGCCGTGCCAGACCTGGTGGGTGGTCTCCTGCAGCCGGTGGCGGTGCTCGGTGCCGTCGCGGTCGAACAGGCACAGGTCGACGGCGTGCGCACCGGCCGACCAGAGGGCGAAGTTGGTGCCCGTGCCGTCCCAGTGCGCGCCCAGGGGCGCGGGGGAGCCGGGCCAGACCTCCACGTCGTCCGGGCTGCTGCGCACCCGGTGATCCTGGCAGCACGAGATGCCCCCGGGTCGCAGCGGCGCGGGTCCGGCCTGGGTTGGTTGGATGGGGGCGTGTCGAGCGATCCGGTCGTCGAGATGCACGGGGTGGACGTCGTCCGGGGGCAGACCCACCTGCTGCGCGGGGTCGACTGGACGGTCGAGGCGGACCAGCGCTGGGTGGTGCTCGGCCCCAACGGCGCGGGCAAGACGACGCTGCTGCAGCTGGCCGCGGCGCACCTCCACCCGACGCGGGGGACCGTCACGCTGCTCGGGGAGACCCTCGGCGCGGTCGACGTTTTCGAGCTGCGGCCGCGGATCGGGCTGACCAGCGCCGCGCTGGCGCAACGGATCGAGACCGGTGAACGCACCGGCGACGTCGTCCTCTCCGCCGGGTACGCCGTGGTCGGCCGCTGGCGAGAGCGCTACGACGTCCACGACCTCACCCGCGCGGCGATGCTCATGCAGCAGTGGGGCGTCGCCCCGATGGCGCACCGCCCGTTCGGCACGCTCAGCGAGGGAGAGCGCAAGCGGGCGCAGATCGCCCGTGCCCTCATGCCCGACCCGGAGCTGCTGCTGCTCGACGAGCCGGGCGCCGGCCTGGACCTCGGCGGCCGGGAGGACCTGGTGAGCCGGCTCTCCGACCTCGCCGGATACGCCTACGCCCCGGCCCAGGTGCTGGTGACCCACCACGTGGAGGAGATCCCGCCCGGTTACACGCACGCGCTGCTGCTGCGCGCCGGACAGGCAGTGGCGGCCGGACCGGTCGAGGAGGTGCTCACCCAGCAGGCGCTGTCGGAGACGTTCGGGCTGGCGCTGCGGGTGCAGCGCGCCGACGGGCGCTGGACCGCCCGCCGGGCCGCCTGAGCACGGCCCCCTGCGGTAGAAGGACTCGTCCTCCCCACCCCTCGCGAGCTCGGGGCGGTGCCCTGGACGAGGCCGGGAGGGCAGGGGGTCCTTATAGGGTGCGGCGACGACGTCGTCCACCCCAGGAGGTCCCCGTGGCAGAGCCGGAGTTCGTGACGCTGCAGATCGCCGACGGGGTGGGGACCATCCGCCTCGACCGGCCGAAGATGAACGCGATCGACCAGCAGCTGCACATGGAGGTGCGCGCCGCGGCGCTGGAGGCCGGGCAGCGCGAGGACGTGCGGGCCGTCGTCGTCTACGGCGGGGAGCGGGTGTTCGCCGCGGGCGCCGACATCAAGGCGATGTCCCGGCTCGACGGCGGCAGCATGGTGGCCTGGGGCCGGGAGCTGACCGACTCCTTCACCGCCGTCCAGGAGATCCCCAAGCCGGTCATCGCCGCGATCACCGGCTACGCGCTCGGTGGCGGCTACGAGCTGGCGTTGTGCGCGGACTTCCGGGTCATGGGCGCCGGCGCGAAGGTGGGCCAGCCGGAGATCCTGCTCGGTGTCATCCCCGGCGCGGGCGGTACCCAGCGCCTGGCCCGGCTGGTCGGACCGGCCCGGGCCAAGGACCTGGTCTTCACCGGCCGGCACGTCGGCGCCGAGGAGGCGCTGGAGATCGGGCTCGCCGACGCCGTCGTCCCCGACGCGGAGGTCTACGAGACGGCGGTCGCCATGGCCCGCAAGTTCGCCGCCGGCCCGCCGCTGGCGCTGGCCGCCGCCAAGCGGGCGATCGACGAGGGCCTGGACCGGCCGCTGCGCGAGGGCCTGGCGCTGGAGAGCCGGCTGTTCGCCGAGCTGTTCGACACCGAGGACCAGAAGACCGGCATGCGGTCCTTCCTCGAGCAGGGCCCGGGCAACGCCACCTTCACCGGGCGCTGACGCGGCCGGCCGGCGTGACCCTGGTCACCCGGGCCGCCGGCGGCGGAGCCGCTACGCGGCGGTAACGTCCACTATCGGAGCAGGCGGGCGCCGGCCCGCGATCCCGACCCCAGCGCGGAGGTAGGTCTGACGATGGACATCGTCGTTCTGGTCAAGCAGGTCCCCGATTCCGGGAGCGAGCGCAACCTGGACCCGGCGGACAACACCGTCGCCCGGGGGAGCGCGGACAACGTCGTCAACGAGATCGACGAGTACGCCGTCGAGGAGGCCCTGGTCCTCAAGGAGGCCCACGGTGGCGAGGTGACGGTGCTGACCGTCGGCCCGGAGTCGGCGTCGGACGCGATCCGCAAGGCGCTGTCGATGGGCGCGGACAAGGCCGTGCACGTGGTCGACGACGCCATCCACGGTTCCTGTGCGCCGCAGACGTCGGCGATCCTGGCCGCGGCGCTGGGGCAGATGTCCTACGACGTCGTGCTGTGCGGTGCGGAGTCCACCGACGGCCAGCTGTCGGTGATGCCGGCGCTGCTGGCCGAGCGGCTGGGCATTCCGCAGCTGTCGGGGGCCCGCAAGCTCACCGTGGAGGGCGGCGTGGCGCGGGTGGAGCGGCAGACCGACGGCGGCTACTGGGCGCTGGAGGCGCCGCTGCCGGCGATCGTGTCCACGTGGGACACCATCAACGAGCCGCGCTACCCCTCCTTCAAGGGGATCATGGCCGCCAAGAAGAAGCCGGTGGAGAAGAAGTCGCTGGCCGATCTCGGCGTCGACCCGGCCACCGTGGGGCTGGCGAGCGCGACCAGCCAGGTGCTCGACTTCTCCGGCCGTCCTCCGAAGGGCGCCGGTGTCAAGGTCACCGACGAGGGCGACGGCGCGACTGCGCTGGTCGACTTCCTGGCCGGCCAGAAGATCGTCTGACCCGGACCGAATCGAAGGAGAGGTAGTTCCCATGGCTGAGGTCCTGGTCCTCGTCGAGCTCAACCCGGCCGGTGAGGGTGTCCGCAAGACCACGCTGGAGGCGCTGACCGCCGCTCGCGCGCTCGGTGAGCCGTCCGCGGTCGTCGTCGGCGGCCCCGGCTCGGCCGCCGCGGCGAAGGCGCAGCTGGCCGAGTACGGTGCGGCGAAGGTCTACGTCGCCGAGTCCGAGGAGGTCGACCAGTTCCTGGTCGCCCCCAAGGCCGAGGTGCTCGCGCAGCTGGTCGCCGACAAGCAGCCCGCCGCGGTCGTCATCCCCTCCTCGCCGGAGGGCAAGGAGGTCGCCGGCCGGCTGGCCATCAAGACCGGCAGCGGCTTCCTCACCGACGTCACCGAGATCGCCGGTGACGGCACCGCGACGCAGGTGGCGTTCGCCGGGGCGACGATCGTGCACTCGAAGGTCACCGTCGGCACCCCGATCTACACCGTCCGCGGCAACTCGGTCACCCCGGAGCCGGCGCCGGCGGCCGCCGAGGAGGAGACCGTCGCGGTCTCCCTGTCGGAAGCCGCCAAGGCCACCCGGGTGGTCGACCGGGTGGTGGAGCAGCAGTCCTCCCGCCCGGAGCTGACCGAGGCGTCCATCGTCGTCTCCGGCGGTCGCGGCGTGGCCAGCGCGGAGAACTTCTCGATCATCGAGGCCCTGGCCGACTCCCTCGGTGCCGCGGTCGGCGCCTCGCGCGCCGCGGTCGACTCCGGCTACTACCCGCACACCTTCCAGGTGGGGCAGACCGGCAAGACCGTCAGCCCGCAGCTCTACATCGCCGTCGGCATCTCCGGGGCGATCCAGCACCGGGCCGGCATGCAGACCTCGAAGACCATCGTCGCGGTCAACAAGGACCCCGAGGCGCCGATCTTCGAGCTCGCCGACTTCGGCGTCGTGGGCGACCTGAACACCGTCGTCCCTCAGGCCACCGGGGCCATCTCCGCCCGCAAGGGCTGACCACACCACCCGCGCCGAGCGTCGGCCCCCACGTGGGGGCCGGCGCTCGGCGCGTTCCCGGGGCCCGCCCTCCGAGGTCCTGCGCCGCGACCCGTCGTCCCGCGCGACTACCCTGGCGCTGTGACCGCGCGTGCGAGGTCACGAGGGAGCACAGGATGACGGTCACATGGCCGACGAGCGCCAGCGAGGAGGCCAGGTGAGCTCGCCCGAGGCGGTCTACCTGGACCACGCGGCCACCACGCCGCTGCTCCCCGCGGTCCTGGCCGCGATGACCGAGCAGATGGGCCGCGTGGGCAACGCCTCCTCGCTGCACGCCAGCGGCCGCACCGCCCGCCGGGTCGCCGAGCAGTCGCGGGAGCGGCTGGCCGAGGCGCTGGGCGCCCGCCCCTCCGAGGTGCTGTTCACCGGCGGGGGCACCGAGAGTGACAACCTCGCCGTCAAGGGCCTGTTCTGGGCCCGGCGGGACGCCGACTCCCGTCGCCGGCGCATCGTGGTCAGCCCGGCCGAGCACCACGCCGTCCTGGACAGCGTCGAGTGGCTGGCCAAGCACGACGGCGCCGACGTCACCTGGCTGCCGGTCGAGCCGACCGGCCGGGTCACGCCCGAGGCGCTGCGCGCCGCGCTGGGGGACGGCGAGGACGTCGCCCTGGCCAGCGTCATGTGGGCGAACAACGAGATCGGCACGGTCAGCGACATCGCCGCCCTGGCCGAGGTGACGCACGCCGTCGACGTCCTGCTGCACACCGACGCCGTGCAGGCGATCGGGCAGGTGCCGGTCGACTTCGCCGCCAGCGGGGTCGACGCGCTGACCATGACCGGGCACAAGCTGGGCGGGCCGATGGGCGCCGGTGTCCTGCTGCTGCGCCGCGAGGCCGAGTGCACCCCGCTGCTGCACGGTGGCGGACAGGAGCGCGACGTCCGCTCCGGCACGCTCGACGTCGCGGCGATCGTCGGCCTGCAGGTGGCCACCACGGCCGCCGTCGCGACCCGGGAGGAGCGCGCCGACCGGCTGGCCGCGCTGCGCGACCGGCTGGTCGCCGGGGTGATGGCCCAGGTGCCCGACGCCCAGCTCAACGGCGCCCCGCTGGACGATGTCATCGGTGGGGCGGACCCGATCGGCGGCCCGGGGCGGCTGCCCGGCAACGCGCACCTGTCCTTCCCCGGCGCCGAGGGGGATGCACTGCTCATGCTGCTCGACGCCCGCGGCGTGGAGTGCTCCACCGGGTCGGCGTGCAGCGCCGGCGTCGCCCGGCCCAGCCACGTGCTGCTCGCCGTCGGGGCCGATCCCGACCGGGCCCGCAGCTCGCTGCGGTTCACGCTCGGGCACACCTCGACCGACGCCGACGTCGACGCCCTGCTCGCGGTCATCGGACCGGTCGTGGAGCGTGCCCGCCGGGCCGGGATGGGGCGGCGGTGATGCGGGTCCTCGCCGCGATGAGCGGGGGCGTGGACTCCGCGGTCGCCGCCGCCCTGGCCGTCGACGCCGGGCACGACGTCACCGGCGTCCACCTCGCGCTCTCCCCGGACCGGCAGACACTGCGCAGCGGCGCCCGCGGCTGCTGCAGCGTCGAGGACGCCCACGACGCCCGGCGCGTCGCCGACGAGCTCGGCATCCCGTTCTACGTCTGGGACCTCGCCGAGCGGTTCACGCAAGCCGTCGTCGAGGACTTCGTCGCCGAGTACGCCGCCGGGCGCACGCCCAACCCCTGCCTGCGCTGCAACGAGAAGATCAAGTTCTCGGCGGTGCTCGATCGGGCGCAGGCGCTGGGCTTCGGCGCGGTGGTCACCGGCCACCACGCCCGGCTGGCCGACGGCGAGCTGCGGCGGTCGGTCGACGCGGCCAAGGACCAGTCCTACGTGCTCGCCGTCCTCACCGCCGACCAGCTGGCCGGCGCGGTCTTCCCGCTGGGGTCGATGACCAAGCAGCGGGTCCGCGAGATCGCCGCCGAGCGCGGGTTCGCGGTGGCCACCAAGGCCGACTCGCACGACATCTGCTTCATCCCCGACGGCGACACCCGCGGCTTCCTCGCCCGGCGGCTCGGCGAGCAGCCCGGCCCGGTCGTCGACGCCGCCACCGGTGCGACCGTGGGGGAGCACTCCGGCGCCTACGGCTTCACCGTCGGCCAGCGGCGCGGGCTCGGCGTCGCCGTGGGTGACTCCCGTCCCCGGTACGTGCTCGGCATCGAGCCGGTGTCCCGCACGGTGACCATCGGCACCGCCGACCTCGCCGGGGTGGGCGAGGTCCGTACCGCCCCGCCGACCTGGACCGGCCCGGTGCCCGCGCTGCCGTTCCGCGCTGAGGTGCAGCTGCGGGCGCACGGCACCCCGGTGCCGTGCGAGGTGACGGCAGGGGAGGACGGCGGCCTGCGGCTGGTACTCGACAGCCGGCAGCGCGGGGTCGCCCCGGGGCAGTCGGCGGTGCTCTACGCCCCGGACGCCCGGCGCGGTGATCTCGTGCTGGGGCAGGGCACCGTGCTCGCCGCCGACCGCGCCGCCTGAAGAAGGACCCCGTCCTCCCCACTCCTCGCAGGCTCGGGGCGGTGCCCTGGACGGGGCCGGACGCGGGCTACCGTCGCGAGCGTGGCATCACCGATCGACCCCGCCCCACCGACCGGACCGTCCCCGGAGGAGGAGCCGGCGTTCGCGCCCCCGTCGTGGGGCCCGGCCACGGGGGTCGGATCGTTGCCCGGCGCCGACCCGGCCGAGGCGCTGCGGGTGGTGACCGGTGAGCTGCCGGACTTCGCCCACCTGCCCGAGCTGCCCGGACGCGGCGCCGGCGCGGACCTGATCGGCCGCAGCGCCGCCCTCCTGGTCGACCTGGCCGTCGAGCTGACGCCGGCCGGCTGGCGGCTGGTCCCGCGGACGGGGATCGACCAGCGCCGTGCCGAGGAGTTCCTGGCCCGTGACCTGGACGCCCTGCACGACGTCGCCGAGGCCTACACCGGCCCGTTCAAGGTGCAGGCCGCCGGCCCGTGGACGCTGGCCGCCGGCCTCGAGCGGACCCGCGGCGACCGCGCCGTCGTCGACCCCGGCGCGCGTCGCGATCTCGCCCAGTCGCTCACCGAGGGCCTCGCCGGACACGTCGCCGCCGTCGCCGCGCGGGTGCCCGGGGCACGGGTGGTCGTGCAGCTCGACGAGCCGTCGCTGCCCGCCGTCCTCCAGGGGGCGCTGCCCACCGCCAGCGGATGGGGCAAGCTGCCCGCCGTCGAGGCGCCCGTGGTGGAGCAGGAACTCGCCGCCGTCGTCCGCGCGCTGCCGGCGCCGGTGGTGGTGCACTGCTGCGCCGACCGGGCTCCGCTGGAGCTGTTCCGGTCCACCGGGGCGGACGCCGTCTCGTTCGACCTCGGGCTGGTGCAGGACCTCGATGCGCTCGGCACCGCGGTCGAGGCCGGCACGCACCTGCTCCCCGGCGTCGTCCCGGGCACCGACGCCCCGCTGCCCGCTCCCAAGGCGACCGCCTCCCGCCTGCAGGCGTGGTGGCGGGAGCTCGGCTTCGCCGCCGACCGGTTGCCCGGGGCGGTCACCCTCACGCCGGCCTGCGGGCTGGCCGGCGCCACGCCCGGCTACGCGCGGGCGGCGATGACCCACGTACGCGAGGCGGCGAGGTACCTGCTCCCCGAGTGACGCTGCGTCGGCGCGTCCATGCGCTGGGTGAGGCACACGGCCCTACGCTGCCGCGGTGCGCGAGCTCGCCATCCAAGGCATCCCCGTGTTCGTGGCCGACGGCCCACCGCCGCTCTCTGCCGGGCTGGTGTTCGGTGTCGGCCGCCGCGACGAGGACTTCGTCCGCGGCGGCATCACCCACCTCGTCGAGCACCTCGCGATGCGTGCGGTCGGGCGCACGACGGTCGAGGGGAACGCTTCGGTCGACCTGACCGCGACCGAGTTCACCGCCAGCGGGCCTCCGGACCGCGTGGCCGCCTTCCTGCGTGCGGTCTGCCTGGCGCTGGCGGACCTGCCCACCGAGCAGCTCGCGGTCGAAGCCGACGTCCTCCGCGCGGAGGGGGGAACGGTCGCCCCGCCTCCGGTCGCGGTGCTGCTCGGTGAGCTGTACGGCACCGCCGGTGCGGGGCTGGCATCGGCGAGAGAGCCCGCGCTGCGATCGCTGGACGCCGCAGCCGTGCGGGAGTGGGCGCGGAGCCACTTCGTCCGCGGCAACGCCGCCCTGTGGCTGTCGGGACCGGTGCCCGAAGGGCTCGAGCTCCCGCTCGCCGAGGGGCATGCTCCCGAGCGTGCGCCGCAGCACCGGCGGGCGCTCGCGACTCCTGCCTGGGGTCCGATGCCCCTCGAGGCGCACGTGGCGCTCGGGGCGGAGCTGCCGTCCCACCCGGCGCTGAGCGCCACGATCGGCATCCTCCGGACGCGGCTGGAGGACGAGCTGCGGCACCGCCGTGGCCTGGCCTACTCGGTGGACGCCGGCAAGCTGGGCATCGACCACGGCACCCGGGTGCTCGTGGTGACCAGCGACGTGCGTCCGGGTTCCGAGGCCATGGCTGCCCAGGTTCTCTGGCGGGAGGTGCACCGACTCGCCGACCAGGGGCCCACAGCGGCGGAGGTCGAGCAGGAGCGGGCCGAGCTCGAGGCCTACCTCGACGACCCCCGGTCGGACGTCGACGAGGCGTGCGCACTCGCCCACGCTGCGGTCACCGGGGTTCCGGCGAGCGGCGCGGAGGAACTGCGCAGCGACGCCGCCTCGCTGAGCGTGCAGTCCGTCCGCGAGCTGGCCTCCGCGCTCCGGGATGCCGCCGTCCTCCTCGTTCCGGGGGAGTCCGAGCTGCCGTGGGCCGACCTCCAGCGGCTGCCGGACTGGTCACCCGGCGTCGTCCCCGCCGGGAGGGTGTTCGCCCGCAGGCGCCTGCGTGGTGTACCCAAGGACGCCCGGCTGGTCGTGGGTGAGGACGGGGCGAGCCTCCTGCTCGGCGAGGACCGCCGGATCACCGTGCTGTGGCGGGACGCCGTCGGACTGGTGCGGCAGGCACCCGGGGAGTGGGCGCTGGTGGGTCGCGAGGGTCTCAGCCTCCCGCTGTCGGAGGACGACTGGCGCGACGGCGCCGAGGCCGTGGCGCTCGTACGAGCCGCGGTGCCGGTGGAGCTCCAGGTCGTCGACGACGACGCTCTCGACGACGGACTGCTGCTGCTCCGTGCTCCGGCCCACCGGGTGGCCGAGGCGGTGGCTCTGGGGAACCACGGCGCGAAGCTGGTGTCCAACGGAGAGTGGACCGCGGTGCTGGCCGACGGCGACCGGCCGGCCGAAGCCGTGGCCGGCGACCTGTCGGCCGTGGTCGGCCGTGGCACGACGGGGCTCGTGCTGCGGCGTACGCACGTCGATGTCGAGTACGTGCTGCTGCGCGGGGGGAAGGAGGTCGACCGGCACTGCTGGGGCATGCAGCCGGGCGATCCGCGGCTCCTGGCTCAGGCGACCGGTCGACCGGAGTCGGACACGGCGGCCCTGCTGGGAATGCACGGATCCCCAGCCGAGGTGGTGCAGCACGCCGTCGTCGTCCTCGGCCTGCCGCCCGAGGTCCCCGCACTCCTGGACGGCGTCGAGGAGGCCGAGGCACAGGAGGTCCAGGGGAAGGGGATCGCGGGCGGCTTCTACGCGTCGGTGCGGGGTGACTTCACCGCTCCCGAGGGCAGCGGTGGCGTGCTCGACCGCTGGCGGCGGCTGAGCGCCACCCGCCCCGGCTGGTACCGCGCGGTGAGCGCTCTGGGTGCGGTCCTCAGCGCGGTCGGGCTCTGGATCGCCCTGACGGCGACGGACCTGCCCGGCGGGTGGCGCCTCCTGACCGGCGTGCTCTGTGCCGTGGGACTGCTCAGCTGCCTGGGGGACGTCCGTCCGCCGCGGCGGCCCGATCCCGACCAGGTGCCGTCCCCGCGGGAGCGGACCCCGACCGGGTGACGGCGGGTTCGCCGTCGTACCCGCCGGATACCGTTCCGACGTGACCACCGACGCCGAGCCGGAGCCGCTGGCCGACGCCCCGCAGGTGGGGGCCGTGACCGAGCGGGAGGACGTCACCGAGGTCCCGGACGAGGCGCGCACCCGGCACCGGGACCTGGCCGAGGAGCTCGACCGGTACGCGTTCGCCTACTACGTGCAGGACGCGCCGCTGGTCAGCGACGGCCAGTACGACGAGCTCATGGCCGGGCTCGAGGCCATCGAGGCCGCGCACCCGGCGCTCGTCACGCCCGACTCCCCGAGCCAGAAGGTCAACGGCGGCTTCACCGCCACCTTCGCCCCGGTGAAGCACCTGGAGCGGATGCAGAGCCTGGACAACGCGTTCTCCGGCGACGAGCTCTCCGCCTGGGCCGCCCGGGTCGAGCGCGAGGTCGGCAGCGCGGCCGTCTACCTCTGCGAGCTCAAGGTGGACGGCGTCGCCGTGGCGCTGGTCTACGAGCGGGGCCGGCTGGTCCGCGCGGCGACCCGCGGCGACGGGGTGACGGGGGAGGACGTCACCGCCAACGTTCGCACGATGGCCGACGTCCCGCAGCAGCTCACCGGGGACGACGTCCCCGCGCTGCTCGAGGTGCGCGGCGAGATCTACTTCCCCGTCACCGCGTTCGCCGACGTCAACGCCGGGATGGTGGAGCAGGGCAAGGCGCCGTTCGCCAACCCGCGCAACGCCGCCGCGGGGTCGCTGCGGCAGAAGGATCCGCGGGTCACCGCCTCCCGTCCGCTGCGGCTGGTGGTGCACGGCCTCGGGGCGCGGGAGGCGTTCACGCCGGATCGGCAGTCCTCGGCCTATGCGCGGCTGCGCGAGCTCGGCCTGCCGGTGAGCGACCGGTTCGAGGTGGTCGACGACCTCGAGGGCGTGTGGGCCTACGTCGAGCGCTACCGCGAGCAGCGGCACTCCGTCGAGCACGAGATCGACGGCGTCGTGGTCAAGGTCGACCAGGTCGCCCTGCAGCGCCGGCTGGGCTCCACCTCGCGGGCGCCGCGCTGGGCGATCGCCTTCAAGTACCCGCCCGAGGAGGCCACCACCAAGCTGCTCGACATCCGGGTCAACGTCGGGCGCACCGGCCGGGTCACGCCGTTCGCCTTCATGGAGCCGGTGAAGGTCGCCGGGTCGACGGTGCAGCTGGCCACGCTGCACAACGCCAGCGAGGTCGAACGCAAGGGCGTGCTCGTCGGCGACACCGTCGTCATCCGCAAGGCCGGCGACGTGATCCCCGAGGTGCTCGGCCCAGTGGCCGCGGCGCGCACCGGTGACGAGCGCGAGTTCGTCATGCCGACGCACTGCCCGGAGTGCGGCACCGAGCTGCGGCCGGAGAAGGAGGGCGACGCCGACATCCGCTGTCCCAACGCCCGGTCCTGCCCCGCCCAGCTGCGGGAGCGGGTGTTCCACGTCGCCGGCCGGGGCGCCTTCGACATCGAGGTGCTCGGCTACGAGGCGGCCATCGCGCTGCTGGATGGCCACCTGCTGCAGGACGAGGGGGACGTCTTCACCCTCGACGAGGAGGCGCTGTGCCGCACCGCCTTCTTCACCAAGAAGGACGGCAGCCTCTCCGCCAACGGGCGCAAGCTGCTGGCGAACCTGCAGACCCGCAAGGACGTCCCACTCTGGCGGGTGCTCGTCGCGCTGTCCATCCGGCACGTCGGCCCGACGGCGGCGCAGGCACTGGCCCGCGACTTCCGCTCGCTCGACCGCATCGCCGAGGCGGGCGAGGAGGAGCTCGCGGCCGCCGACGGGGTGGGGCCGACCATCGCCCGGTCGGTCCGCGACTGGTTCGCCGTCGACTGGCACCGCGAGGTCGTGGAGAAGTGGCGCGCCGCCGGCGTGCGGATGGCCGACGAGGGCGAGGACGCCGGGCCGGGGCCGCTGACCGGCGTCACCGTCGTCGTCACCGGCTCGCTGCGCGACTTCAGCCGCGACCAGGCGATCGCCGCGATCCAGGAGCGCGGCGGCAAGGTGACCGGGTCGGTGAGCAAGAAGACCGGCTTCGTCGTCGTCGGGGCCGAGCCGGGCAGCAAGTACGACAAGGCGGTGCAGGTCAAGGCGCCCATCCTGGACGACGACGGCTTCCGGGTGCTCCTCGAGGAGGGGCCCGAGGCAGCCCGCGCCGTGGCGACGATCGGTGACGCCTGAAGGACCCTCTTTCCGAGCCCTTCGCAGGCTCAGAGCGCACGCCCGGAGAGGGCCGTGCCCTCAAGGGGGCCAGCGGGCTCAGCCCGGCTTGCGCCAGACCGACACGTGCGCGCGGCTCTCGGCCGTGAACGGCTGACGGTCCCAGCCACCCCAGCGCGCCTCGAGCTCCATCCCCGCCAACCGGGCCATGAGGTCGAGCTCGGCCGGCCACACGTACCGGAACGGGATCGAAGTGGCGCGCCACTGCCCGTCGGTCAGCACGTGGTGGTGGGGGACCAGTCGCTGCTGCGCGACGTCGTACTCGTCGAAGCCCAGTCGCGTGGGTGACACCAGGAAGGGCCGGGCGGTCTCCCCGGGCGGGAGTCGCCGGAGGTCGGGGACGCCGACCTCGACGACGAAGCGTTCGCCGGGCTCGAGGTGCCGGGCGACGTTCCTGAAACAGGCGACCTGCTCCTCCTGGGTCGTCAGGTTCATGATCGTGTTGAAGACCAGGCAGGCGAGGGCGAATGTCTCGTCCACCGAGGTGGCAGCGAAGTCGCCCATCGCCACGGGAATGCGTTCGGCGCCGGGCTTGACCCGCAGCTGCGCGACCATGTCCGAGGACAGGTCGATGCCGTGCACGCTGGTGCCGCGGGCGCTGAGTGGGAGGGCGATCCGGCCGGTCCCGATGCCCAGTTCCAGAGCGGCGCCCGTCCCGGCGAGGTCGGTGAGGAGGTCGACCACCGGATCGACCACCGCGGGGACGAAGGTCTCGGCCGCGGATTCGTCGTAGCGCTCCGCGATCCATCCCGTGAAGTGGTCGACGGCCATCCGCGCACTGTGCCGACGAACCGGCGCGGCTGCCACCGGGTTCCCCGCCGGTGGGCGAAACCCGACCGGCACGCTTCCCTCAGGCGCGTTATGTGGGTTGTCTTACGCAACGGTGAGGTCGGCCAGGCAGGTGCGTAGCAGGGTGTGCGCGGCGATGGTGGCGGCGGTGCGGGTGAGCAGTCCCCAGAAGTTGTGTGCGCCGTGCCGGGCCAGGTCCATCCGGTCGGTCAGTAGGGCGGTGGGGTGGTGACGGCGGTGAGACCCGACGGTGTGGTGACCGTCAGTGTGCCGTCGGGGTCGAGGGTGTGGGTCCAGCCCGGCGCCTGGTGCTTTCCGCGATGGTCACCGGTGCAGTAGCCGGCCAGGTTGGCCGCACTGGTCTCACCCCCGGCGGCGTACGGCCGGTGGTGGTCGAGCTCGCCGGCCGTGGGCACCCAGCGGCGGCAGCCGGGAAACCTACACCGCCGATCCCGCGCCCGGCCGGTGCGGTCCAGTGCGGCACCGGGCCCGTAGCCCTCAGTCGGGCCGGGGGCGCGCAGCCCGGGCCGGCCGGTCAGGTCGTGGGTGCACGCCTCGGGCCGGCGCCGGCAGGCGCGGGCGCCGCAGTGCGCGG
>NZ_SPQN01000109.1 GCF_004571065.1 Geodermatophilus sp. DF01-2 | reverse complement strand
CGCGCGTCGACCAGCCCCGACCGACGGCGACGTCGGCGCCCCGGGCCGCGGCCGAGTCCTCGCCGGCGCCGCGCGGCAGCGAGCCGATGCCGGTGGTGACGGCCAACCCGCCGCAGCCGGACGCCGCGGACGGCGAGCTGGACGCCGGCGACGTCCGGCGGGTGTGGCCGGAGCTGCTGGCCGTCGTCCGCCGGCACAAGCGGACCACCGAGGCGCTGCTGAAGTCCGCGCAGGTCCACGACGTGGCCGGAGGCATGCTGACCCTGTCCATGACCTCGCCGGCGCTGGCCAAGATGCTGGGCGACGACCTCAACAAGGACGTCGTCCGGACGGCGCTGCAGGAGCTGCTCGGCGTGCGGTGGAAGGTGCAGGCCGTCGTGGATGCGCCGGGCCAGCCCGCGCCCGGCCGCACCGTCTCCCCGGAGGCCGCGCGGGAGGCGGCCCGGGCCGCCGAGGCCGCCGAGGCGCGCGAGCTCATGGCCGAGCGGGCGGCGGAGGGTCCGGGAGGCGACCGCGCTCCCGAGCCGGCCGTCGACCCCGAGCAGGCGGCGCTGTCACTGCTGCGCACCCACCTCGGCGCCCGCCCCATCGACGACTAGGGCTCTCGTGGCCCCCTCCAGGGCACTGCCCCGAGCGTGCGAGGGGTGGGGAGGAGGGGGTCCTTTTGCCGGGACGAGGCCGGGGAGGCCGGCGCCTCAGTCCTGTGCGAGGACCTCGCCGAGGCGCTCGCAGCCCTCGCGGACGCCGACCTCCATGCCGCTGGCGACCATCGCGTCCGGGTCGGCGAAGGAGCCGACCAGCGAGGTCGAGGTCAGCCGGATGCGGCCGTCGCCGAGGTCCTCGAGCAGGAGCTTCTCCAACGCGACGCCGTCCGGCATGCCCTCGAAGGTCGTCGACCATCTGGTTGAGGACGCCGACGTCCCCGCACGTGTCGTCCCCCCGGCATACCCTCGGGTCATGTTCCCCGGAGGCCAGCCCGACATGGCACGTCTGCTCGAGCAGGCGCAGCAGATGCAGCAGCAGCTGGCTGCCGCGCAGGAGCAGCTGGCGCAGGAGGAGGTCACCGGCACGGCCGCCGGCGGCCTGGTCAGCGTGACGATGACCGGGCAGGGCGAGGTCACCGCGGTGACCATCGCGCCCGCGGCCATCGACCCCGACGACGTCGAGACCCTGCAGGACTCGATCGTCGCGGCCTTCCGCGACGCCTCCCGCGCCGTCAACGAACTCACCGCCAGCCGCATGGGGCCGCTCGCCGGCGGCCTCGGTGGCGGCCTGGGGCTGCCCGGCCTGTAGAGGTCGCGGCACCCCTCCACGACGAGAGGAACACCGTGTACGAGGGGGCCGTTCAGGACCTCATCGACGAGCTCGGCCGGCTGCCCGGCGTCGGGCCGAAGAGCGCCCAGCGCATCGCCTTCCACCTGCTGGCCGCGGAGTCCGCGGACGTCGGCCGGCTGGTCGCTGCGCTGCAGCGCGTGCAGGCCGAGGTCCGGTTCTGCAGCACCTGCTACAACGTCGCCGAGGGCGAGCGGTGCCGCATCTGCCGCGACCCGCGGCGCGGCGACGACGTCATCTGCGTCGTCGAGGAACCCAAGGACGTCGTGGCGATCGAGCGCACCCGCGAGTTCCGCGGCCGCTACCACGTGCTGGGCGGCGCGATCAGCCCGATCGAGGGCGTCGGCCCCGACGACCTGCGGGTCAAGGAGCTGATGACCCGGCTGATGAGCGGCGCGGTCACCGAGCTGATCATCGCCACCGACCCCAACCTCGAGGGGGAGGCGACCGCCGCCTACCTCGCGCGCCTGGTCGGCCCGCTCGGGCTGGCGGTCTCCCGGCTGGCCAGCGGCCTGCCCGTGGGCGGCGACCTGGAGTACGCCGACGAGGTCACCCTCGGCCGGGCCTTCGAGGGACGCCGCCGCATCGACGCGTGACGACGGCCGCGAGAGCATCGCGTCGAGGGGCGAGCGAGGGGTGGAGCGCGCGGAGTCCCCACCATGGGCATCCCCTGAGTTCGTGACCATCTGGCCGGTCGGGCCTGCTCGCCGCGACCGATGTGTCGGCGACGTCAGATCTCACGCGCGGAGTCAACGTATCGCGGCCCCTACTTCAGAATTCGGGCGGACTGTGTCCGTCTGCGTTGCATCCACCCGAGGAGGTCGCCTGCAGGCGGAACGGTTCTCGCAGTCCCCTGTGGGGAGGCTGGAGCACATCAGGGGAACGGACGGGCGGACGGGTCGGGAGTACGACCACGTCGCCTTCATCGCGGATCCCCTGAGCGGGGATCCAGACCTCTCCGCGTTCACCCGGCGGGCCGTGAGTCGAGCCGGGCACGCGCTCGGCCGCCTGCTGCAGGCTGGTCGCCGGGCTCCCCGGCCAGGACTGTTGCGGCGACCGATCCTGCGGCGGGAGGCGGCCCGGGCTGTCCCGGTCGTGCGGGCTGCCGCAGGATGATCCCGATGGGATCACCGAGGCAGGTGGTTCCATCACAGCCGGATCCGTGGAGCCTCGAGCGAGGTCACAGGATGGTGTCGATCGCCGGAGGTCGCTCACCAGCCGGGACGTGATCGGCCTAGGGTTCCCGAGCACGTCGTGCAGGTATCGCGCCGCACGGCCACCACATCGGGAACTCATCCGGCCCTGAGGGGCCACGAAGGCAGGTCTTCCGCGATGCATCGTCGTCCAGCCCGCGTGCTCGCCGCCTCGGCGGCCGCGCTCACCGCCGTCACGCTGTCCGCGTGCGCCTCCGAACGAGACGACTCCGGCGGCGGGGACTCGGCCGAGGGCCAGTCCGGCGGCACCATGGTCTTCGGCGCCGCCGGCGACCCCGCCATGTTCGACCCGGCGTTCGCCAGCGACGGTGAGACGTTCCGCATCGCCCGGCAGATCCACGAAGGCCTGTTCACGACCGAGGCCGGCGGTACGGAGCTGGTCCCCGCCCTCGCCGAGGACTACTCGGTCAGCGAGGACGGCCTGGAGTACACCTTCGAGCTCCGCGACGGGGTCACGTTCCACGACGGGACGGACTTCAACGCCGAGGCCGTCTGCTTCAACTTCGATCGCTGGCACAACTTCGAGGGCCTGGCCCAGAGCCCGAGCGCCTCGTACTACTACCAGGCGGTCTTCGGTGGCTTCGCCGACAGCGAGGACCCGGGGATCTACGAGAGCTGCGAGGCCGTCGACGAGAACACCGCGGTCGTCCGGTTCAACCAGGTGACGAGCAAGATCCCCGCCGCTCTGTCGCTGCCCGCCTTCTCCATCCAGAGCCCCACCGCGCTCCAGGAGTACGACGCCGACAACCTGTCCGGCAGCGAGGACGCGCTGACCTACACCGAGTACGCCCTCGAGCACCCGACCGGCACCGGCCCCTTCAGGTTCGAGAGCTGGGACCGGGGCAACGGCGAGGTCACCATCGTCCGCAACGAGGACTACTGGGGCGAGCCCGCGCTGCTCGACGAGATCATCTTCCGCACCATCCCGGACGGGAACACCCGCCGCCAGGAGCTGCAGGCGGGCACGATCGACGGCTACGACTTCGTCGCCCCCGCCGACTACGCGAGCCTCCAGGAGGAGGGCTTCCAGATCCTCGTCCGCGACCCGTTCAACATCCTGTACCTGGGCTTCAACCACGGGAACGTGCCGGGCACCAACGCCAACCCGGCGCTGCAGGACATCCGGGTCCGCCAGGCGATCGCCCATGCGATCGACCGCGAGACGATCGTCAACTCGCTGCTCCCCGAGGGCGCCGAGGTCGCGATCAACTTCATGCCGCCGACGGTCGACGGGTGGACCGAGGACGTGCAGACCTACGAGTACGACCCGGAGCGGGCCCGGCAGCTGCTGGAGGAGGCCGGGGCCGTGGGCACCACCCTGCGCTTCTACTACCCGACCGACGTCAGCCGGCCGTACCTGCCCGACCCGGCCGCGATGTTCCAGGTGATCAGCGAGGACCTGCAGGAGGTCGGTCTGCAGATCGAGCCGGTCGCCCTGCAGTGGAATCCGGACTACCTCCAGGCGGTGCAGTCGGGCCAGGCCGACATCCACCTGCTCGGCTGGACCGGTGACTACAACGACGCCTACAACTTCATCGGCACGTTCTTCGCCGAGGACCAGAACAACCAGGCGTCGGCCGAGTTCGGGGCGTTCAGTGCCCCGGAGATCTTCCAGGCGCTGGCCCAGGCGGACGCCGAGCCCGACCCGGCCGCCCGGATCGAGCTGTACCAGGCGGCCAACCAGCTGATCAAGGAGTTCCTGCCGGCGGTCCCGATCTCGCACTCGCCCCCGGCGCTGGTCGTGGCCGAGAACGTGCAGGGTCTCGAGCCCAGCCCGCTGACCGCCGAGGACTTCTCGACGGTCTACCTGGAGGACTGAGAGCCGACCGCGTACCGGCCGGCGCACCCTGCCCGCATGGACACCGTCGTCAGGAAGGGCTGACCCGACTCGTGCTCCGCTTCATCGTCCGGCGGCTGCTCCAGCTCATCCCGATCCTGCTGGGCCTGTCCGTGCTGCTGTTCGCGTGGTTGCGGGCGCTGCCGGGCGGGCCCGCCCGGGCCGCGCTGGGGGAGCGCGCCACCCCGGAGGCGATCGCCCGCTACAACGAGCTGTTCGGCCTCGACCAGCCCATCTGGGTGCAGTACCTGCGCTTCCTCGGCCGCGCGCTCACCCTCGACTTCGGCAGCTCCACCCAGTACGGGCGGCCGGTGACCGAGGTCTTCCTCGAGCGCTTCCCCGGCACCATCGAGCTGACCGTGTTCGCCATGGTCTTCGCCGTCGGCGTCGGCATCCCGCTCGGCTACCTGGCCGCCCGCCGGTACGGCAGCTTCCTCGACTCGGCGTCGGTGGTCGGCTCGCTGATCGGGGTGGCGATCCCGGTCTTCTTCCTCGCCTACCTGTTCCGGCTGCTGTTCGCCGTCGAGCTGGGCTGGCTGCCCGGCTCCGGCCGGCAGGACGTGCGCATCGACGCCACCCGCGTCACGAACTTCTACGTCCTCGACGGGCTGCTCACGGGTGAATGGGATGCCGCCTGGGACGCCGTCCTGCACCTGATCCTGCCGGCGATCGCCCTCGGCACGATCCCGCTGGCGATCATCGTGCGGATCACCCGGGCCTCCGTTCTCGACGTGGTCAACGAGGACTACGTCCGGACGGCGAACGCCAAGGGCCTGGCGACGTCGACCGTTCGGCGCCGGCACGTCATCCGCAACGCGTTGCTGCCGGTGTCGACGACGATCGGCCTGCAGACCGGTCTCCTGCTGTCGGGCGCGGTGCTGACCGAGACGGTGTTCGCCTTCGGCGGGGTCGGGCTGACGTTGCGCGACGCGATCACCTACCGCGACTTCGCCGTCCTGCAGGGCTTCATCCTCATGCTGGCCGTGGTGTACGTGCTGGTGAACCTGCTGGTCGACATCTCCTACGGCCTGCTCGACCCGAGAGTGAGGGCCCGGTGACCGTGCTGGGGCAGTACAAGCGGGAGCGGATCGACGCACTCGCCGCCCAGGCCGGCCAGCCCGAGGGCGAGGGCGGGGTCTCGCTCACCCGCAGCGCGTTCCGCCGGCTGCGGCGCGACCCGGTCGCGATCACCGGCGCCGTCATCGTGCTGGTCTTCCTCGCGGTGGCCGCCTTCGCCCCGCTGCTGGCCCCTCGGGACCCGATCACCCAGTATCTGCTGTCCGAGATCCGCCCCGGCTCGATCCCGGGTCCGCGCCAGGGCTTCCCGCTCGGCGTGGACAACCTCGGCCGCGACCTGCTCTCCCGGCTGATCTGGGGATCACGGCAGTCGCTGCTGATCGGGTTCGTCTCGACCGTGCTCGGGGTCCTGGTCGGGATGACCCTCGGCATCCTGGCCGGCGCCTTCGGCGGGTGGGTCGACGCCGTGGTGATGCGGTTCGTCGACATCCTCCTGTCGATCCCGGGCCTGCTGATGGCCATCACCGTCTCGGTCCTGCTCGGCCAGAGCCAGACGTCGCTGATGATCGCGATCGCGGTCACGCAGGTGCCCATCTTCGCCCGGCTGCTGCGCGGGTCGATGCTCGCGCAGCGGGGAAGCGACTACGCCGTCGCCGCTCGGGCGCTCGGCGTCAGGAGGGGCCGGATCGTCTTCGGGCACGTCCTGCCCAACTCGCTGTCGCCGGTGATCGTGCAGGCGACCCTGTCGCTGGCCACCGCGATCATCGAGGCGGCGGCGCTGTCCTTCCTGGGCCTGGGCGACCCCGACATCGCCCGGCCGGAGTGGGGAGCGATGCTGGCCAACGCGCAGGACTTCCTCTCCGTCCGGCCGGCGCTGGCGATCTGGCCGGCGCTGTGCATCATCGTGGTCGCGCTCGGCTTCACCCTGCTCGGCGAGCGGTTGCGCGAGGCCCTCGACCCGAAGTTCCGCCGATGACGTCGACCGAGGAGCGGAACGAGGGCGGAGTCGAGCAGGAGACAGGGAGGTCGGGACGGTGACCATCGAGTCTTTGCCCCCGGGGTCCTCGCCCCCGGGGTCCTCGCCCCCGGGGTCGTGGCCGGACGGGGACGCCCACCGCACCGACGTCCCGGTGCTGGAGGTCGACGACCTCACCGTCACCTTCACCCGCCGCGGCGAGCAGGCCACCCGCGCCGTCGACGGGATCAGCTTCAGCGTGACGCCGGGCGAGACGATCGGCCTGGTCGGGGAGTCCGGGTGCGGGAAGTCGGTCACCTCGCTGGCCGTCATGGGGTTGCTGCCCCGGCGTGGCGTGCGGATCGGTGGGTCGGTGCGCTTCGACGGGCAGGAACTCGTGGGGGCCGACCAGAGACGCCTGCGGGCGCTGCGCGGCGCCGACATGGCCATGGTCTTCCAGGACCCGCTCTCCTCGCTGAACCCGGTCGTGCCGATCGGCACCCAGGTCACCGAGGTGCTGCTGGAGCACCGCGGGATGTCGCGCAGGGAGGCCGCCGACGAGGCGACCCGTCTGCTCGACCGCGTCGGCATCCCCGACCCCACCCGCCGGCTCAAGGAGTACCCGCACCAGCTCTCCGGCGGCATGCGGCAGCGGGCGCTGATCGCCATGGCGCTGGCCTGCTCGCCGCGGCTGCTCATCGCCGACGAGCCGACCACCGCCCTCGACGTCACCATCCAGGCGCAGATCCTCGAGCTGCTGCGCGAGCTGGTCGTCGACTCGGGGACGGCGCTGGTGATGATCACCCACGACCTCGGTGTCGTCGCCGGCCTCTGCGACCGGGTGCACGTCATGTACGCGGGGAAGATCATCGAGACCGCCGATCGACACGAGTTGTTCGCCCGGCCCCGGCAGCCCTACACCGGCGGGCTGCTCGCGTCGGTGCCGCGACTGGACGCTGGACGCGGCGTCCCGCTCACGCCGATCCGCGGGTCGGCGCGCGACGCGATCCCGTGGGCCGAGGGCTGCGCGTTCGCCCCGCGCTGCGACAACGCCCAGGACGACTGCCTCACCGAGGTCGCGGGCAGCACCGTCCCGCTGGAGTACGACGGCCCAGGCCGCGAGCTGCGCTGCCGGCACCCGCTGGAGCACCCCTCGGTGGGCGCCGGAGCCACCGCCGCGGGCGCCGCCCGATGACCGCCCCCGACCGGCCGCTGCTGCGGGTCGAGGACCTGCAGGTGCACTTCCCGATCAAGCGGGGGGTGTTCTTCGACCGCACCGTCGGCCACGTCCGCGCCGTCGACGGGGTGAGCCTGTCCATCGACCGCGGAACCACCTACGGGCTGGTGGGGGAGTCCGGGTGCGGCAAGTCCACCCTCGGCCGCGCCGTCCTCCGGCTGGTCGAGCCGACCGCCGGCCGGGTGGAGTTCGACGGCACCGACGTCGCCGCCCTCGGCGGCGAGACCCTGCGCCGGATGCGACGGCGGATGCAGATGGTCTTCCAGGACCCGCTGGGCAGCCTCGACCCCCGGCAGGACGTCGAGTCGCTGCTGTCCGAGCCGCTGCGGGCGCACGGCCTGGGTGGCGGGAAGGCCGGCATCGCCGCGCGGATCCGGGAGCTGCTGGACGCCGTCGGGCTGCCGGCGGCCGCACTGCGGCGCTATCCGCACGAGTTCTCCGGCGGGCAGCGGCAGCGCATCGGCATCGCCCGCGCGATCGCCCTCGAGCCGGACCTGCTGATCGCCGACGAGCCGGTCTCCGCCCTCGACGTCAGCGTCCAGGCCCAGGTGGTCAACCTGCTCGAGGAGATCCAGGAGCGGCTCGGCCTGACCTACCTGGTCATCGCCCACGACCTGGCCGTCGTCCGGCACATCAGCGACGTCGTCGGGGTGATGTATCTCGGCTCGCTGGTCGAGCAGGCGCCGTCCGACGTCCTCTACGACGAGCCGCTGCACCCCTACACCCGGGCGCTGATGAGCGCCGTCCCGGTGCCCGACCCGGTGGTGGAGGAGCGGCGCGAGCGGATCCTGCTCGCCGGCGACCTGCCCTCGCCGGCCGACCCGCCCAGCGGGTGCCGGTTCCACACCCGCTGCCCTTGGCGGCAGGAGACCCGGTGCGCCGACGAGGCGCCGGTGCTGCGCGAACTCGCGCCGGGCCACCTGGTGAGCTGCCACTGGGCCGAGGAGATCCGGGACGGCGTGCTGCGGCCGCGGTCGCCGGAGGAGGCGCTGCACGCCACGGCGCCCTCGGCGGAGGGGCCGCGACCGGTCGAGGAGGACGACGGCATCTTCCTCGGTCGTGACCGGCCGGTTCCCCGTCAGGAGCAGGCGTAGCGGGTGGCCCGGGGCGGAGTCGCTCGACGACGGTTCCCGGCCCCGAGCGACTCCGCTCACTCGAGGACGACGTCCTTCCCCCGGCGGGTCGCCCGGCGGACCCGCAGCCGCGCGATCCGGCCGATCGCCGCGATCAGCTGCGTGTAGCCCGGCGTCGACCCGTGGTAGCCGAGGAAGCCGTGCGGGCCGTCGAGCATCTCGCCGGTCCGGACGTCGTAGCGGCTCTGGTGCCAGGGGCAGACCAGGCAGCCCTCGGCGTCCAGCGTGCCCCTCGACAGGTCGGCGAGCTGGTGCCGGCAGCGCCGGGAGACGGCGAAGTACCGGCCGTTCCGGTTGCCCACGGCCCAGTCGCCGGCGCGGCGGACCGCTCCCGGCGGCAGGTCGGCGGCGGGGATCCGGTCGGGTTCGGTCATGCGTCCTCCACGTCTCGCGCGAAGAGTCCACGGTTCCTTCCCGCAGGCGCTCCGCTCCTCGCTGCGATGCCCACGCCCCCCGGCCTACCCCCGCGGGCCACGGAGCAGACCGTCCGGCGCGGGTAGGGTCGCCGCACCCGATTCCGCGGAGGTCCCCTCGTGCGCCGGCTGTCCGCCGTCCTCGCCCCGCTGGCCGCCGTCGTCCTCCTCGGCGCGGGCCCCGCGCTGGCCGAGCCGCCGTTCGACGTGCCCGAGCAGGTCACCGACCGCGCCGGCGTGCTCGTCGGCGATGAGTCTTCGGTCGAGGCCGCGGTCGCCGAGCTGCAGGCCGAGGAGCAGGTGCAGCTGTTCGTCGTCTACGTCGACTCCTTCGCCGGCCTCGATCCGCGCGAGTGGGCAGACCGGACCGCGGAGCTGTCCGGGTTCGGCGGCAACGACGTCCTGTTCGCCGTCGCCGTCGAGGACCGGCTCTACGCGTACGACCCGCCCGCGGACTTCTCGCTCTCGCGCCAGGAGATCGAGGAGCTGATCGCCTCCGACGTCGAGCCGGAGCTCACCGCCGGGGACTTCGACGGGGCGGCCGTCGCCTTCGCCGAGGGCCTGGGCAGCGGTGGTGAGGGTGGCGGCGGGCTGGGCGCGATCGCCGTGGTGGGCGGCATCGCGGCGCTCGCCGGCGGCGCCTACCTGGTCGCGCGGTCCCGCCGCCGGAGGCAGGGGCCGCCACCCACCCGGCGGCTGGAGCGGCCGGACCCGCACGCCGGCGTCCCCACCGAACAGCTGGAGGGCCAGGCCAGCACGGCGCTGCTCGAGCTGGACGAGGCGGTCAAGACCTCCCGGCTCGACCTCGACTACGCGCGGCTGCAGTACGGCCAGGAGGCGGTCGCGGGGTTCGCCGAGGCGCTGGCGGCCTCGGAGCAGGAGCTGGCCCGCGCCTTCGCGCTGCGCCAGCAGCTGGACGACGAGTCGGGCGGCCGGGGACCCGGCACGGACGAGCCGACGAAGCGGCGGGTGCTCGCCGAGATGCTGCAGTTGACCACCGCGGCCGACGCCCGCCTCGACGAGCAGGCCGAAGCGTTCGACCGGCTGCGCGACCTGGAGCGCACCGCGCCGCAGGCCCTCGACGCGCTCACCTCGCGGATCACGGCGCTGCGCGGGCGGCTGCCCGCGGACGAGGAGCGGTTCGCCGTGCTGCAGCGGCGCTACGCACCGGCCGCGCTGGCACCCGTGACGGACAACCTGGTGCAGGCCCGGGCGCGGCTGGCCGCGGCCGAGCGGGCGGTGACCGAGGCGCGCGGCGACCTCGCGGCCGGCAGGGCGGGCGGAGCCGTCGGGGACATCCGGGTGGCCGAGGACGCCCTGGCCCAGACGAGCACGCTGCTGGACGCCGTCGGGCGGCTGGCCGGCGACCTGCAGGCGGCCGAGGCCCGGGTGACGCAGGTGCGGGCCGAGAGCGAGGAGGACCTCGCCGAGGCCCGTGCGCTGCTCGCCGCGGGCACCGACGGCGGGCTGCGGCCGCAGGTCGCCCGGGCCGGGACGGCGCTGTCCGCAGCCAA
>NZ_SPQN01000108.1 GCF_004571065.1 Geodermatophilus sp. DF01-2 | reverse complement strand
GTGTAGCCGCCCTCGGCGAGCAGCTCGGCCAGGTCGTCGAACGGTGAGTGGCCGGCGGCCGGTGCGACGGAGGCGGCGTACCCGCGCATCACCCACGCCTGCGCCATCGACGCCGGCGCCACCGGGCACCAGCGGCAGTCGGCCGGGTGCCTCCCGGAGGCCTCGCCGTCCCGGGCGCCCTCGCGCAGCGCGGAGCCCAGGGTCTGGCCCAGCCCGTCCACCAGGCGGCGGGCCTGCTCGACCCAGTCGGGTCCGTCGTTCATCGCGTGCTCCCCTCGGCGGCCAGCAGGTCGGCCGGCCACTGCTGCGGATCGGGTGTGAAGCGGACCTCCAGCCGTGCCTGCGCGGTGCCGGCGTCGGCGAGCGCACCGCCGGTGACCACGCAACGGCGCAGCAGGGAGTCCAACCGGATCGACCGGCGCACCCCGGCCACGGTCACGACCAAGTCGTCCTGCCAGCGGGTCAGGTCCAGACCCTCCCGCTCGGCGAAGGGGAGCGGCAGCACCAGCCGGCGCATGCCCTCGGCCCGCTCGACGGCCGGCGTCAGCGCGGTCACCGGCGCAGGGACGTCCTCGGTGGGCAGCAGCCCGGCCAGCGCCGCGGCGTCGGCGGGCTCCCGCGCGGCCTCCTCGACCCGCCGGACCGGGGCCAGGTCGGCGAACGCGGCCAGCGCGGCGTCCTGCTCCTCAGCGCGCCGGGCCCACCACTCCCCCGGCCCGCCGGCGGGCAGCACCCGCGCGAGGACGGCGGACGGCTGCTGCCCGTGCAGCGCCAGCGCGGTCACCGCCGTCCGCAGCGCCGGGACGGCGGCGGCCCGCGGCACGGCGACCAGGAGTACCTCGGTGGCGGCTGGGTCGGTCAGGGCCAACCGACCCAGCCCCGCCTCGAGGGCCGGGAGAGCGTCGAGGACGGCGTCCACCGGCCCGCGCGGCGCCGCGCCGGAGCGCACCGCAGCGGTCCGGACGGCGCCGAGCACCCGCAACCGGGTGGGCAGCGCCTGGTCCAGCCACCAGCGCAGAGCGCCGGGCAACCCGACCAGCGCGGTCCCGGACTCCAGCGGTCCGGCGTCGACGACCACCGTGTCGGCCTCGTCTCCGGCGGCCGCGCGGGCCAGCCGTGCCAGGACGGCCAGCTCGGCGGCGCCGGGCAGCGGCACGACCGAGCTGGCCGGGGGCGGCGTCAGCGCGGGGACGCCGGCGAAGGCCCCGTCGGCTGCCGCCCAGAGCGACTCGGCCGCGGCCAGCGACTCGACGCGGTCGACGGCGAGGCCGGGGACGTCGGTGAGGTCGACCGCCTGCCGTCCGGGGCGGGTCAGCAGCAGCGTGCGGGAGCCGGTTCCGGCGGCGCGGACGGCGGCCGCCGCCGCGAGGGTCGAGGTACCGGCCCCACCGGGGCCGGTGAGGAGGAGCGTGCGCACCCTGCCGCCTAGCTCTCCACGCGCTTCTTGAGCTCCTTGAGGGCCGTGTCGAGGATGACCTTCTCGGCCTTGCGCTTGATCATCCCGAGCATCGGGATGGAGAGGTCGATGGTGATCGTGTACGTGACCCCGGTCGTTCCGGGTGCGGTCTCGGTGAGGGTGTAGGACCCCTCCTGCCGCTTCTGCATCTGGCCCTGGACCAGCTGCCAGGAGACCCGGCGGTCGTCGTCCCAGGTGTACTCGAGCACGTAGTCGTCCTTCACCGCGCCGGCGTCGAGGACGAAGTGCACCCGGCGGGCCCGGCCGTCCGGCTCGGTCTCGAGCACGTCGACCTGCTTGGCCGCGGCCACCCACTCCGGATAGGCCGGGAAGTCGGCGATGACCGCCATGACGTCGGCCGGCGGCGCCGCGACGGTGATCGACTGCGTGGACTGGTCGGCCATGCGGAGCAGGCTATCCGCTCGGCTCCGTCCCGGCGGCCCTCGATGGCAACTCTCCCTACTCACCGGTAGGGGTCAGCGGCTAGATTTCCCGAGAGGCCCCGTGACCGAGTCACGGGCGACGGTGCCCGTGGCCGGGCGGGCAGGAGAGGACGAGGCGTGCGCGAGTTCAGCGTCCCCGCGACCACCGAGGTGGGCCCGGACGAGGCCCTTCCCGACATGCTGGCCGAGAACGTCGCCGAACACGGCGACGAGGTCGGCCTGCGTCGCCGGGTGGAGGGCCGATGGGTCGACGTCACCTGGAAGCAGTTCGGCGAGGAGGTCCGCGGCGTCGCCAAGGGTCTGATCGCCGCCGGCGTGGCCGCCGGTGACCGGGTGGCCCTGCAGGCCAAGACCCGCTACGAGTGGACGGTCTTCGACTACGCGATCTGGACCGCCGGCGCCGTCGTCGTCCCCATCTACGAGACCTCCAGCGCCGACCAGGTCGCCTGGATCCTGTCCGACTCCGGCGCCACCGCGGCCGTCGTCGAACGCGACGAGCACGCCGGGGCCGTCGAGTCCGTCCGCGACCAGGCCCCCGACCTGAAGTCCGTCCACGTCATCGAGGACGACGCGATCGGGACCCTCACCGTCGCCGGGCAGGACGTGCCCGACAGCGAGCTCGACGCCCGCCGCGCGTCCCTGGACGCCGACAGCCTGGCCACGCTGATCTACACCAGCGGCACCACCGGGCGGCCGAAGGGGTGCGAGCTGACGCACCGCAACTTCCTGTTCGAGATCGGCAACGGCATCACCCTGCTCGACCGGTTCATGAGGGAGCAGGGCTCGCTGCTGCTGTTCATCCCGCTGGCGCACGTGCTGGCCCGCGTCCTGCAGGTGGGCGCGGTCAAGAACCGCACCATCATCGGCCACACGCCGGACGTGAAGAACCTGGTCGAGGACCTCGGTGAGTTTGAGCCGACCTTCGTCCTCGCCGTCCCGCGGGTGTTCGAGAAGGTCTACAACGGCGCCAAGGCCAAGGCGGAGGCCGACGGCAAGGGCAAGATCTTCGACAAGGCCGCCCAGGTGGCCATCGACTGGTCCCGCGCCCAGGACACCGGTGGCCCCGGCCTGGCGCTGCGTGCCCAGCACGCGCTGTTCGACAAGCTCGTCTACGGCAAGCTGCGCGCGGCCCTCGGCGGCCACTGCCAGGGCGCGATCTCCGGCGGCGCTCCGCTCGGCGAGCGGCTCGGCCACTTCTTCCGCGGCATCGGGGTCACCGTCTTCGAGGGCTACGGCCTCACCGAGACCACCGCAGCCGCGTCGGTCAACCACGACGACGCGCTGCGGATCGGCACCGTCGGCCGGCCGCTGCCGGGCGTCTCGTTCGCCATCGCCGAGGACGGCGAGATCCTCATCCGCGGCGGCATCGTGATGCGCGGCTACTGGAAGAACGAGACCGCCACCAAGGAGACGATCGACGCCGAGGGCTGGCTGCACAGCGGCGACCTCGGCGAGATCGACGCCGACGGCTTCGTCACGATCACCGGGCGCAAGAAGGAGATCCTGGTGACCGCCGGGGGCAAGAACGTCGCCCCCGCGGTGCTCGAGGACCGGCTGCGCGCGCACCGGCTGGTCAGCCAGTGCATCGTCGTCGGTGACCAGCGGCCCTTCATCGCCGCGCTGGTCACGCTCGACGAGGAGGCCCTTCCCCTGTGGCTGGAATCGAGGGGCAAGGACGCCGGCCTCACCGCTGCCCAGCTCACCGACGACCCCGACGTGCGCGCCGAGCTCGACGCCGCGGTCGCCGAGGCCAACAAGGCGGTGTCCCAGGCGGAGGCGATCAAGAGGTTCCGCGTGCTGGGCACCGACTTCACTGAGGACAACGGGATGCTGACGCCGAGCCTGAAGCTCAAGCGATCCGTGGTGCTCAAGGAGTTCGACGCCGAGGTCGAGGCGCTCTACGCCCGCTGAGTGGAGTCGCTCGGTGGCGGAAATCGTCACCGAGCGACTCCACTAGGGCTCGAGCAGCTCGGCGAAGGTGTCGGCGATCGACGTCCACGACCAGCGCTGCTCCACCCAGGCGCGGCCGGCCGCGCCCATCCCCCGGGACCGCTCCGGGTCGTCGAGCAGGCCGGTGAGGACGGCGGCCACGTCCCCCGGCGACCGAGGGTCGGCGACGACGTGGCCGGTCACGCCCTCCTGCACGGTCTCGGGGGCACCGCCGGACGGGCCGGCCACGACCGGCCGGCCGCAGGCGGCCGCCTCGAGGTAGACCATGCCCAGGCCCTCGACGTCGAGCCCGCCGCGCCGGGTGCGGCACGGCATGGCGAACACGTCGCCGGCGGCGTAGTGCTCGGGCAGCCCGGCCGGTGGCACCGGCCCGGTCAGGACGACGGAGCGCTCCAGTCCGCGGGCGGCCACGGCCCGGCGCAGGCTCCTCTCGAGGGGGCCGCCGCCGACCAGCAGCAGCCGGGCGGCGGGGTGCCGGGCCAGCACCCGCGGCCAGGCGGCGACCAGCACGTCCTGGCCCTTGCGGGCGACCAGCCGGGACACGCAGACGACGACCGGCGCGGCGCCCAAGCCGTACCGCTTCCGCACGGCCGCCCCGTCGGCGTCCGGGGTGAAGCGGTCGACGTCCACCCCGGGCGGCAGCTGCGCCATGCGGGTGACCGCGCCCAGCGCCGGCGCCAGCCGCGCCCGCGTGTAGTCGCTGATGTAGGTCAGGACGTCGAGCCCGGAGGCGATCCGCCGCATGAGCCGCCGCGCGCCGGGCAGGGCGACCCAGCCGGTCTCGTGGCCGTGCGTGGCACCGACGAGGTGCTGCACGCCGGCGTCCCGCAGCGCCGGGGCGAGCAGACCGAGCGGTGCGGCGGCCCCGAAGAAGGCGGAGTCGCAGCCGTGCCGGCGGGCCAGGTCGGCCGCCGCGCGGGCCGTGGCCGGGGTGGGCAGCAGCATGCCGGTCGGGCGGCGGACCACCGGGTACGGGAGCGCCGCGTCGTGGGTCTCCCAGCCCGGCGACCGGGAGGCGAGCACGACCAGCGACTCCGGCGGACGGCGGGCGAGGAGGGCGGCGACGAAGGTCTGGATGCCGCCCTGGCGCGGCGGGAAGTCGTTGGTGACGACCAGCGTCCTCACCCGGCGTCCTCCAGCAGCTGCCAGTCCCGTGCGAAGGCGATCCGCTGGGCGGCGGTCGGGTGCGAGCCGAAGAACCAGTGCCAGGCCTCGGGCGGGTCGGGGTCGTTCAGGTTGGTGGCGGCCAGCTGCCGCTGCATGGCGACGAAGGCCTCGGCGTCCCCGGTGAGCTCCAGCGCCCGCAGGTCGGCGCGGGTCTCGACCTGCCGCGACACCAGGTTCTGCACCGGGGTGCTCAGCAGGCCGCCCACCGACAGCAGGAACAGCACCAGGGGGACGACAGCCGGGTCGGCGGTCGACCGGGCGCCGACCCGGCGCAGCAGGGGAGTCCACGAGAGCAGCCAGCCGGACAGCGCCACGGCGACGGCGGCACCCAGCGCCCCGATCAGGGTCCCGGTGAGGACGTCCCGGTGGACCACGTGCCCGAGTTCGTGCGCCACGATCGAGGCGACGCCGTCCGGCGGCAGCTGCTCGAGCGTGGTGTCGTAGACGACGATCCGGCGGGTCGAGCCGAACCCGGAGACGTAGGCGTTGAGCGCGGTGGTCCGCCGGGAGGCGTCGGACACGAGCACGTCCTGCACCGGGGTGCCGTTCTCCTCCGCCAGGTCGAGCAGCCGGGCGCGCAGCTCGCCTGCGGGCAGCGGCTCGAACCGGTTGAACGCCGGCTCGATGACCACCGGGTAGAGGAACGACCCCACGACGACGAAGCCCGCGGCCGCCGCCGACGCCCACGCCCACCAGGTGCGCGGCGCCCGGCGGACCAGCCACAGGAAGCTCATCAGCGCCAGCGCCGTGACGACCGCGCTGATGGCGGTCGAGACGGCGACGTCCCGCAGCCACAGCCCCCAGCCGCGGGTCGACAGGCCGTACCGGTGGCGGACTGCTTCCGCGTAGGCCGACACCGGCAGCGTGACCAGCCGGCCGACCACGATCACCGCCGCGGTGCCGAGCAGGACCTGCGGCACCCATTCGCCGCCGAAGGGCGCTGCCACGGCGCGCACCAGCCGGGCCCCGAGCCGGGTCAGCCCCAGGACCGCCGACACCGCGAGCCCGAGCAGCAGCGAGGTCAGCGAGGCCGGGCGCAGCGCGGCGGCGAAGGACTCCGCCCGCTCCAGTAGCTCCGGCGGCAGCACGGCGCCCGGGTCGACCGGCGTGCGCCCGCCCGCCGGCTCGGGCAGCAGCGTCCACGGGGGAACCACCACGATGACGACCACCACCGCGGCACCGAGCACGACCGCGGCCAGTAGCGCGGCCCGGCGGGCGTTCATCCCGCCCGCCCCGCTCACCCGGTCGATTCTAGGGTCGCCCCTCCCTGCTGGGCCGGTCGCGGGGCTCCGGATGGCCCCGTCCAGGGGTCCGCTCCGACCGGGACACGGGCAGCGCTCCGCGCAGGTCGGGGACGGCACCGGCTACGGGGCGATGGCCCGGTACTTCTGCCGGGCCGCCTCCCCGCTCGTGCCGACCGCCTCCCCGATCCGCTGCCACGGGACGCCGGCGCGCCGGGCCACAGCGACAGCCTCGCCGAGCTCGGTTTCGGCCAGCGCGCGACGCAGCGCGGCGGCACGGAGGGCGGCCTCCTCCTTGGAGACGCTGGGCGGCGAGTCGTCCGCCTCCAGGGACGTGGCCATCGCCTCAGACTGCGCGACGATCTCCTCGAAGCTTCGCGGCATCGTGATCATCCCTCCTCAGAGGTACTTCGGTCGGGGCCTTCATGGCGTGGACGATGACGATCCGGTCGTCGTCCGCGAGGTCGTAGCCGACCTCCAGCAGGGTGACGCCGTTGCGGGCGGGGCCGACGGCGATGGTGAGGTCGTAGATGCCCTGGCCCGGATACTCGCCGATGGCGTTGCGGAGCGCGTGCAGCATGTCCTCATCAGCGATCCCGTGGCGACGGGCGCTGGAGAGAATGACCGGCTGCATGCCTGGCAAGTTAACTTGTCTCGCCATGGGACGCCAAGTCGCCTTGCCGTGCGCCGCGCGAACTCGCCCGCCTCCACGATCGGTGTCGGTCCAGGCCAGAAGCGTCCGAGCCGCGACGGAGGCGGTGACATGTGGGAGGGACGCGAGCCTGGGCTCCGCGCAAGTCGGGGACGCCACCTGGCGCGGTGTCGTCCGGCAGGACGACGGTGACCATGCGATGCGGCGCATGGCGGTGATCCCGCCCATCGAATCCACGCTCACGACCTTCACCTGCTGGCCGGACGTCGAGGCGTGCACCATCTGGCCGTTGCCGGTGTACATCGAGACGTGGCTGATCGGGCTGTAGTAGAAGGTCAGGTCGCCCGGCTGCAGGTCGCCCCGGGACACCGCGGTGCCCATCTGCGACTGCATGCGTGACGAGTGCGGCAGGCTGATCCCAGCCGCGGCATAGGCGTACTGGGTCAGCCCGGAGCAGTCGAAGGCCTCCGGCCCGCCGGCCCCCCACACGTACGCGTCGCCGACCTGGGCCAGCGCGGTGTCGACGGCGATCTGCGCGGCACCGCTGGCCGCGGCCGCGGGCGCGGCCACGACGGCCTGCCCGACGCGCGTGGCCACCACCTCCTGCCGCTGTGGGACCGACAGTGCGTCGTACTGCGCCTGGTAGTCGGCGATGTCCGACTCCAGCTGGGTCTGCCGCGCGGTGACGTCGTCGAGGGTGCGCTGGGCGGCGGCCTGCGCCGTCTCCGCCTCGGCACGGGCCTGCCGGGCCGCGGCGGCGGACTCGGCGACCTCGCCGAGCACCTCGGTGGTGTGCACTGCGATGGCGTCCAGGGTGGCGAGCCGGGAGACGAACTCCTCGGCCGACCCGCTGATCATCAGCAGGTCCAGCTCCTCCATGCCCTCGACGGAGGTACCGGAGGTGAAGGCGGCGCGGGCGACCTGACGGATGTGGCCGTCGAGCGCCTCGAGCTGCGCCTGCGCCTCGGCGGCGGCCAGGTCGGCGTGCTGCGCGGCCGCCTGCTGCCGGGCGAGGGTCTCGCGGGCCTCGTTGACCTGCTCGGTCACGACCTCGAGGTCGTGAGCGGCCCGGGCGACCAGCTGGGCGGCCTGGGCGGCGCTGGTGGCCTCTTCCGGGTCCGCGGCGGCGGTGCCCGGCAGGAGCGTGAGGGCCAGGGTGGCGGTCGCCCCCAGGACCAACCCGCGGCCGATGCAACGGGACAGGCCGGTACGGGGGTACGCGGCCGGGAGGCCGGGGACGGACTGATCGACGGCATGCCCCAGGGCAGGGCGGAGGGTCGCCACGGGCGGCGACTGTCCGTTCTTCCTCAGCGACGGCCTACCGAGTTAGCTGACGGGTTCGGACTGGGAAGAAGGCGCCCTATCTCTGGTGCCACCGGCGGACCGGCGCACGCGAGAACTCACCCCAGTGCTGTGGTGGGTCCCCGGCTCTCCCTCGACGCCACAGCGGCGCGTCGGGTGATTCGGCGGCTCCCGGCCGAGGTCACCCCTCTGCAGGCAACGACCACCCGGCCGGACCGGCTCACCGTACGG
Organism: Geodermatophilus sp. DF01-2; assembly: GCF_004571065.1. Classification (GTDB taxonomy): domain Bacteria; phylum Actinomycetota; class Actinomycetes; order Mycobacteriales; family Geodermatophilaceae; genus Geodermatophilus. Next base: position 2,332 of record NZ_SPQN01000108.1, on the reverse strand, counting down.
AGGCTGTGCGAGAAGTGACAAACAGGGGCGCGGGGAACTGTGAGGTCGAGGTGCTCTCCCGGGCTCGCCACGCCGCCGGTCACCCGCGAGGACCGAGCGGGTCGGCGCACCGTGGTCACCCGGTGCGCCGACCGGCGCCCTGTCCGCCGGTCCGCCGCTGCGGTGTGGCCCGTCGTGTCGGGGCCGACCGGGCGGAGTGCTGGTGACGCAGCGGCGGAACCAGACCGGCATCGGCCAGCACCCGGACGGCGCGGCGCTCGACGTCGTCGAACTCCACGACCACCCCCGGCGGCAACACGACGACGTCCTCCGCGGTCGGCCCGTCGACGCGACGTCCCGCCATCGGGACCACGGTCGGGTCGGTGCCCTGCCAGCCCGGCGGCGCCCCCAGCAGCACGGTGACGACGCAGTCCCCGCAGCCGGTGCCGCGGGCGGTGCAGGTGTCGCAGTCGATGTACACGGTCCACTCCTCCGCTGGCCGACCCCCTGGTCACGAGAGGCCGTCCCCGGCCCCGGTCGATCCGGGCAGCACGCTAGGACCGGGCACCGACAGTTCCGACTCAGGCGCCGACGTACTCCCAATGCCAGGGCTCCTCGCGGCCGTTGCCGGGGTCGGCCCAGCGCGGGTGCAGGAAGCCGAAGCGCACCCACGGGCACCAGCCGGTCGGGCAGCCCCGACTCCGGGGCGAGCAGCGCCGACGCCGACGGCGACACGACCCCGGCGGCGGCGAGCTCGTCGAGATGCGCCTGCCAACTGGCCGCCATGTCCCGGTCGACCTCCAGCTCGGCCTCCGGCCGCCGGGCCAGCTGCCGGTCGACGTCCCGGACGGCGGCGTCCAGCTCCCGGTCGACGAGGCCGCCGCCTCGAGCTCGGCCACCTCCTCGGCCAGTTGCACTGCACGGCGGCGCTCGGTGTCCAGGCCTCCGCGGCCGCCGCCCGGCGGCGGTGTCCGGGGGCACGCCTCCCCGCCAGAGACGTGGGTCCGGTTCCCCCGGACGGGCGAGCACCGGGCCGCCCGGGGCCTCCGGCACCGGCGCGCGTCCCCGGGACTGTCACCACCCCGACCTACCGTCCGCCCCGTGCCCTCCTCCCCCGCCCGCCCGGTGCCGGCCTGGTCCACCCACCCTGCCGCCCGCGCGGCCGCCGGGCTGCCGCGCTACGAGCAGGCCACCATCGACGAGCTGGGCACCCGGCTGGCGGAGATCACGTTCGTCGTCGTCGACCTGGAGACCACCGGCGGGTCGCCGAAGGACAGCGCGATCACCGAGATCGGCGCGGTCAAGGTACGCGGCGGGGCGGTGCTCGGGGAGTTCCAGACCCTCGTCGACCCCGGCTGCGAGATCCCGCCCTACATCAGCGTGCTGACCGGGATCACCTCGACGATGGTGGCCGCCGCGCCCCGGATCGGCGCGGTGCTGCCGAGCTTCCTGGAGTTCGCCCGCGGCGCGGTGCTGGTCGCCCACAACGCCCCGTTCGACCTCGGCTTCCTCAAGGCTGCCTGCGCCGAGAACGGCATCGCGTGGCCCGCGGCGGCCTCGGTCGACACCGCCGTCCTCGCCCGCCGCCTGCTCACCCGCGACGAGGTGCCCAACTGCAAGCTGGCCACCCTGGCGCCGTACTTCCGTACCAGCACCGAGCCGTGCCACCGCGCGCTGGCCGACGCCCGCGCCACCGTCGACGTGCTGCACGGGCTCTTCGAGCGTCTGGGCCCCGTGGGGATCACCACCCTGGAGGAACTGACGAGCCTCGCCCGGCAGGTCGACCCGGAGCGGCTGCGCAAGCGGCACCTGGCCGCCGGCGTCCCCGCAGGCCCCGGCGTCTACCTGTTCCGGGGGCCCCGCGACGAGCCGCTCTACGTCGGGACGTCGACCGACCTGCGCAGCCGGGTGCGCAGCTACTTCACCGCCGGTGAGCAGCGCAGCCGGATCACCGAGATGGTGGCGCTCGCCCAGCGGGTCGACGCGATCCCCTGCGCGCACGACCTCGAGGCCGCCGTCCGGGAGCTCCGGCTGATCGCCGAGCACAGACCCCGCTACAACCGGCGCTCGCGGTTCCCCGAGCGGGCGCTGTGGGTGCGGCTGACCGAGGAGCCCTTCCCCCGGCTGTCGGTGGTCCGCCGGGTACGGCCCGGCGCCGGGGTGTTCCTCGGTCCCTTCCCCGACCGGCGCGCGGCCGACGCCGCCGTGGCCGCCGTCCACGAGGCGCTGCCGCTGCGGCAGTGCACCGGGCGGCTCTCGCCCGAGGCGCTCGGCACCGCCTGCGCGCTGGCCGGGATGGGCCGCTGCGGCGCCCCGTGCACCGGCGCCCAGTCGGTCGAGGAGTACGGGGAGG
>NZ_SPQN01000107.1 GCF_004571065.1 Geodermatophilus sp. DF01-2 | reverse complement strand
CTCGACCTGGCGCGCCCGGCGCAGCAGTGCGTCGGCCTCCGCTCGCGCCGCGGCCCGCAGCCGGTCGGCCTCGCCGGCGCCGGCCTCGGTCAGCCGGACGGCCTCGTCGGCGGCCAGCCGCAGGATCTCGCCGACCCGCTCGGAGGTCCGCACCTGCTCGCGCCCGGCGGGCGAGCAGGCCAGCAGCCGGCGGGAGAGCTCCAGCTCCGCCGAGCAGGTGCCGTAGCGGGTGAGCAGGTCGTCGTTCTCCCCGCCGGCCCGCGAGCAGCTCGGCCTCGGCCCAGGCGACGTAGTTGTCCACCTGCAGGCGGTCGTAGCCGCGCAGCGCGGTGCGGAACAGCGGCCGGGGTTCGAGGAGGGCGTCGAGGTCACCGGCGAGGTGGGGCCGGCGGTGCGCTCCACCGGACGACGAGGGCTCCGGCTGCCCGGGACCGCCGCCGACCGCGAGCTCGTTGCGTCGGAACATCAGGGCCTTCCCTGCTCACCGCTGCCGGCGCGCCGACGCTGCCAGACGGCGGCGGCCCGGCAACCTCCCGCGACCACGGCGCGGCGGGTCGACGGCGTAGTCCCCCGCCTGCGTACCGGGTCGGCCACGGGGCGTGGTCGGCCCCGTCCATCGGCCCTCCTGCAGGCAGACGGACCCCGTCCTCCTCACCGTTCGCACGCGCACGGCGAGCCTCCGGACGGGCCGCGGCGTGCCCGGGAGGGGGCCGAGCGGCGAGGGCGGGAGGGTCCTCGTTCAGCGGTAGGCCGAGCCGCCGCGCAACCGGGCGCCGACGGCGACGACCAGCGGCGCGAGGACGACGCCGTCGCCCGCCAGCCGGGCCCGCAGCTGCCGCCGGTGCCGGAGCACGCCGACGAGACCGACCGCCCAGAACACGTACTGGACGGCGAACGCGGCGCGGAAGGCGTCCAGCGAGTAGTCGGCCGAGGCGCCCGGAGTCAGCACGTCGAGGACCGCCCCGACGGCCAGGATGGTGAGCAGCGAGGCCGCGAACCCGCCCACGTTGACCACGCCGCTGGCGCTGCCGAGCCGCTCGGCGGGGTTCCACGTCCGGGCGTAGTCGAAACCGATCATCGAGCCCGGACCGTTGGTGCCGAGGACGACGACCAGCAGCACGAGTACCGGGAGCGGGGCGGGCCCGGGCCAGAGCAGCACGACGGTCCAGGCGGTCGCCGTGGCCGCGAGGATGGCGAAGACCAGGGTCGACCGGCGCAGCGGCCAGCGCCCGCACAACCGGCCGAGCAGCGGGCCGACCCCGATGCCGACGACCACGAGCAGCGTGAGCAGGCCCGCCGCGGTGGCCGGGCTCAGGCCCTGGCCCACGACCAGGAACGGATAGCCCCACAGCAGCGCGAAGACCGTGCCGGAGAACTGGGTGACCAGGTGGGTGTAGAGGCCGATGCGGGTGCCCGGCTCCCGCCAGGTCAGCGCCAGGGTGCGCCGCACCTCCGCCAGCCCGGCGGGCGGGACCAGGACGGTGCCGGACGGGGCGTCGCGCAGGGCCACGACCACGAGGACGGCGACGAGGACGCTCACCGCGGCGGCGCCGAGGAAGGTGGTCTCCCAGGAGGTGGAGCACAGCAGCGCCACCAGGGGGTAGGCGGCGGCGATCTGCCCGAACTGGCCCAGGATGCCGGTGAGCTGGGTGACCAGCGGCACCGTGGGGCCGGGAAACCAGAAGCCGACCACCCGGAGCACGCTGACGAACGTCATCGCGTCGCCGGCACCGACGAGGACCCGTGCGGCGACCGCGGTCGGCACGTCGCCGGCCAGCGCCAGCGCCGCCTGCCCGGCGGCCATGGTGAGCGCCCCGGCGAGGATCAGCCCCCGCGAGCCGAAGCGGTCCAGCGCCACGCCCACCGGCACCTGCATGCCGGCGTAGACGGCCAGCTGGAGGACGAGGAACAGCGAGATCGCCGAGGCGCCCGCGTCGAACCGCTCCTGGGCCTGCACCCCGGCGACCCCGAGCGAGGCACGGTGGAAGACCGCGACGGCGTAGGCGGCGAGCGCCACGAGCCACACCGCGTAGGCGCGCGCCGGGCGGGGAACGGTCGGCGTGGTCACCCTCCGGAGGACGTCCCCGGGGTCGCCGGCCCTTCCCGCGACGCCGGTGAGATCGGTCACGTACCCGCGCGCCGCGCGCGACGCGCCGCCGGCCGGTCGGCGAGGGACCGGCGAATGATCTCCCCGGACCGGGGGCAGGAGGAGCGTCGTCCGCCGGGGCCCCACCGGCCGCGGCCCCACCAGACCCTGCCCGCCCGACGAGAGGAGCCCTCGATGGCGTCCGTCATCCACTACACCATCGCGACCGAGGCGGAGAAGTACGCCGACTTCCGCCGCGTGCTGTGGACCGGCAAGAACACCCAGCTGGTCGTCATGACCATCCCGCCGGACGGCGAGATCGGCGAGGAGGTCCACGAGGACATCGACCAGATCCTCACCTTCGTCAGCGGCACCGGGGAGGCGCAGATCTCCGGCAGCAAGAAGAAGGTGGCGCAGGGCGACCTGGTCGTCGTCCCCGCCGGGACGAAGCACAACTTCGTCAACACCGGGCCCAACCCGCTGGTCCTCTACACCGTCTACGGCCCGCCGGAGCACGCCGACGGCGCGGTCCACAAGACCAAGGAGGAGGCCGACGAGGCCGAGGAGTCCGGCAAGGACGAGCCGCCGACCGAGTGAGCGGAGCGGCTCCCGGAAGGACCCCCCGGCGGCCCCCTCCTCGGCCGGGCCGAGGAGGGGGCCGCCGGGGTCGGATCCACTGCGACAGACTCGGCGGCGCAGCGGCCGGCGTCGACCGAGGAGGGGCCTCCCCCATGGCAGCAGCGTCCACCCACTCCCCCGCCCATCCCGAGAGCGTCTTCACCTACGGGACGCCGCAGCTGAAGTACGGCCCCGGCGCCTCCGACGAGATCGGCTACGACCTGAGCCAGACCGGCGCGAACAGGGTTCTCGTCGTCACCGACCCGGGCGTGGCCGCGACGGGTCACCCGCAGCGGGTCGCCGACCAGGTGACGGCGTTCGGCATCGAGGCGCACGTCTTCGACGGCACCCACGTCGAGCCGACCGACGAGAGCCTGCGGGCGGCAGTCGAGTGGGCCCGCGCGCACGGCCCCTGGGACGCGATCGTGGCCGTCGGCGGCGGCTCGAGCATCGACACCGCCAAGGCGGTCAACCTGCTCACCACCAACCCCGGTGAGCTCATGGACTACGTCAACCAGCCGGTCGGCGGCGGCCGGGCGCCGGTGAACCCGCTCAACCCGCTGGTCGCCGTGCCCACCACGACCGGGACCGGCTCGGAGAGCACCACGATCTGCGTGCTCGACGTGCTCGCGCTGAAGGTCAAGACCGGCATCAGCCACGTCCGGCTGCGGCCCACCCTCGCCGTCGTCGACCCGGCGCTGACCCGCACCCAGCCGGCCGGGGTCACCGCGGCGTCGGGGATGGACATCCTCTGCCACGCGCTGGAGAGCTACACCGCCCGGCCCTACACCACCTTCGAGCGCAAGGGACCTGCGCAGCGGGTGCCCTACTGCGGGGCCAACCCGATCGCCGACATGTGGGCGGAGAAGGCGCTGTCACTGCTGGCCGGGTCCTTCCGCACCGCCGTCCGGGACGGCGAGGACACCGACGCCCGCGGAAGGATGGCCATGGCCGCGACCTTCGCCGGGATGGGGTTCGGCAACGCCGGCGTGCACATCCCGCACGCCAACGCCTACCCGGTCGCCGGCCGGGTGAAGGACTTCCACCCCGAGGGGTACCCGGGTGACGAGCCGATGATCCCGCACGGGATGTCGGTGGCGCTGACGGCGCCCGAGGCGTTCCGGTTCACCTTCGCCGCCGACCCGGAGCGGCACCTGCGCGCCGCCCGGCTGCTGGACCCGCGGGCCGAGCAGACCGGCGACCCCGCGGAGTTCCTGCCCACCGTCCTCATCGCGCTCATGCGCGACATCGACATCCCCGGCGGCATCGGGGCGGTCGGCTACGGCGAGGGCGACATCCCGGACCTGGTCGAGGGCACGATGAAGCAGCAGCGGCTGCTGGCCACCGCGCCCCGGGACGTCACCGAGGAGGACGTGGCCGGCATCTTCCGCCGGTCCCTGACGCTCTGGTGAGCGCCGTCCCCGCCTGACCAACCTATGAGATCGAAGTCAAGTCCAGGCCCGGGGTGATCTTGGGCAGGTTGGGATAGCTCGCCGGCTGGCCCGGTCGAGCGGATCTTGGTCGGTCGTTGGTTGCGCGCTGCTGTGGGCGGTACCTGTGCCCGTCTCCCGGCCCTACGTAGCGTTCAAGCGGGTTGTTCCCGACAGCCTTCATCCGGGCTTGGAGGGAGACAGGCGGGGCTGCCCATGGTCAGTTGCGGGATGTGATCCCGACGGCAATGCGGGCTCGCCCCGCCCGTGGTCAGCGGGCGCGCATCAGGCGGCGGTGGCGACCTCCTGTCCTGCGCGGTTGATGCCGGCGGCGATGGCCGGATCCCAGGCGGTGCCGGTGGTGATCACCGCGTGCAGCTGGCGCAGCAGGCTGCCGGCGACCGCGATCCGGGCCTGGGCGTCGGTGAGCCGCCGTTCGGCTCGGCCGGTGAGGGCGGCGTGGCGGGCGGCCAACACCGGGTTGTGGTGCAGCAGCCCCGAAGACCGCCCGCCAGGCGGCCAGGCGCAGCTCGGGGTGGGGTCGGGCCGGCAGCACCGACCCGGGGTGCGCCGCAGCACGGGCGCCGCAGGGCGGTCACGGCGCGGTGATCGCGGGTGACGCCGCCGCCGATCTGGCGGCGGCGCCGCCCGGCGGACCTGCGCGGTCAGGTCACGCGACCCCGCTCGAGGGACGGCGAGGACGTGCAGGTCGACGTCGTACCGGCCCCTCCTGAGCCTCTGCGAGCCCGGCCTTCTCCTCGGCGGGCTCCCTCCTACCAGGAGGGGGACCTCCTCTCAGGCGCGCGGGCCGCCGGCGGCGTAGACGACCTGCCCGGAGACGAAGCCTGCACCCTCGCTGACGAGGAAGGAGACGAGGTGGGCGATGTCCTCGGGCTGACCGACCCGCTGGACCGGGATCTGCGCGGCCGCGCCCTTGATGAAGTCCTCGAACGGGACCCCCATGCGCTCGGCGGTGGCCTTGGTCATCTCGGTCTGGATGAACCCGGGCGCGATCGCGTTGGCGGTGACGCCGAACTTGCCGAGCTCGATCGCCAGGGTCTTCGTGAAGCCCTGGAGACCGGCCTTGGCCGTCGAGTAGTTGGCCTGACCGCGGTTGCCCAGGGCCGAGACGCTGGAGAGGTTGACGATCCGACCCCACTTGGCGTCGATCATGTGCTTCTGGACGGCACGGGTCATGAGGAACGCACCCCGCAGGTGCACGTTCATGACGACGTCCCAGTCGACCTCGGTCATCTTGAAGAGCATGTTGTCGCGGGTGACGCCGGCGTTGTTGACCAGCACCGTCGGCGCGCCCAGCTCGGCGGCGACCCGGGCGACCGCGGCCTCGACCTGCTCGGCGTCGCTGACGTCGGCACCCACGGTCAGCGCCCGTCCCCCGGCGGCCTCGATGGCCTGCACGGTGTCCTTGCCCGCGACTTCCTCCAGGTCGAGCACGCCCACGGCGAAGCCGTCCTGCGCCAGCCGCAGCGCGGTGGCCGCGCCGATGCCCCGCGCGGCTCCGGTGACGATGGCCACGCGGTTGCTGCTTGCCTCAGTCATGGATCCCTCTCTCGTCTCTACGTCGTCCGATGCGCTCCCGACACGGTACGGGCGGCCGCCGCGGCCCTTACCCACGGGTAGCCGGCGGCGCGCCGAGCACGGGGGACGACCCCGGGCCGGACGCATGTGACGACTCAGGGCCAGATGCTGGCGACGACGATCGCGGCCACCGCCAGCTGCACCGCGGCGAGCACCAGGCTGGCCGGGTGGAACGCCACCTCGGTGACGTGGCTGCCCAGCCTGCCCGGCGTGATCAGGTCGAGCACCAGGAACGCCACCGCCTGCAGGACGACGCCGAGCACACCGAACACCACGGTGTAGAGCAGCGCCTGACCGAAACCGCTGGTCGCGTTGGTCCAGATCGCGGCGAAGATGACCAGGCCCTGGCCGAGGAAGCCCGCCGCCAGCACGACCCCGGCGTTGACCGACCGCTCCTCGTGGATCTGCCGGCCGAGGTGGCCGGGGGTGAGCAGGTCGAGCACGAGGAAGCCGAGGGTCAGCAGCGCGATGCCGACCCCGGTGTAGGCGACGGCGTAACCGATGCTGGCCAGCACGGGAGACCTCCGGGGGCACGCGGGGACGAGGGCGGGGACGTGTCTACCGCACCGCGTCCGTCGGTCCGCCCCGGCGTGCCGGGTCGGGGACCGGCGCACCCGCCGGCGCCGAGACCGTCAGCCGGCCGGGACGACGTCCACCCGGTCGAACCCCTCCGCCGTCGACGGCGGGACGAACCGCCGGGCGGTGCCGTACAGCCCGGCCGGCGGGACCCGGGCACGGCCCTCCCGCGCGTCGTTCCGCGCTGCGCAGGTCACCAACGGGGTGTCCAGCCAGACCGCGCGGACGCCGGCACCGGCCATCCGGGCCGCGGCGACCAGCGGCGCCCGGTCCTCCGGGGTGGGGTTGGTGTTGTCGACCACGACGCTGCATCCCTCGGCCAGCAGCTCGGCGACCACCCGCCGCTGCCGGGCCTCGCGGCGCCGGGCGTTCGGCCAGTGGTCCTTGCTCACCACGGCGTGCGTGCCGGCCAGATGCTCCCGCACCCACGTCGACTTCCCGCTCCCCTGCAGGCCGGCCATCACGACCAGCTCCTGCCCCCTCCCGGGCACCCGGCCCTCTCCTGGCACGCCCCCAGCGCGCGAAGGGCTCGAGGAGAGGGTCCTTCCCCGAGGGGTGGAGCAAGGACCCCCTTGCCCCCCACCGCTCGCAAGCTCGCGGCAGGACCCTGCAAGGGGGCCGGGGACCTCGGTCAGGCCGTCCGGCGCAGCGGCGCCACCCCGGCGTCGTCGTCCAGCGCCGGCCGGGGCGCCGGGTGCTCCACCAGGGCCAGGACCCGCCCCGCCATGAACCGGGCGGTGCGGACCGGGGTGCCACCTCGGGTGGTCTCGGTGACCTCCACCAGCCCGCGGCCGTGGCTCACGTCCACCCGCCGCCCGGCGCGGGTGGCCTCGATCTCGTACGTGCGGGTGCTGCCGCCGGCGTCGATCACGATCTCGACACGGTCGCCCTTCATCTCCACCTCCGAAGACGCCTCGTCGGGCCCTGCACCCGACATGGTGACAACGTCCTCCAGGGGTCCGACATTCCGCGCTGACCTGCGGTTTCAGTCGTCCGGCGGGCGCCGGTGCGGCCGCGGGACGTGCAGCGCGCGGACGGAGGCGAGCGCGGCCCGCCGGGTGTGCGCCCGCTGCCGGGCGCGGCTGGTGCGGGGAGCCCGGGGCTCTTCGCGCAGCAGCGCGTCCAGCCAGTGCCCCCGCGGGTCGACGTCCACGAGCAGGGCCTTGAGCAGCAGGGTGAGCGGGATGGCCAGCAGCGCGCCGAGTGCGCCCAGCACCCAGCCCCAGAACAGCAGCGCGACGAAGGTGACGGTCATCGACAGCCCGACCGAGTCGCCGACGAACCGGGGCTGGATGAGCGTCTGGACGACGAAGTTGAGCAGCGCGTAGACCGCGATGACGACCCAGAACTCGGTCCACCCGCCGTCCAGGAGGGCGAGGATCGCCGGGGGCACCAGGCCCAGGACGAATCCGACGTTGGGCACGTAGTTCGTGACGAAGGCCAGCAGCCCCCAGATCACGGGCAGGGGGATGCCGATGATCGCCAACGCGACGGTGTCCCCCACCGCCACGATCGCGCCGAACACCGTGCTCACCCACAGGTAGCTGCGGGTGCCACGGGCGAACAGGCCCAGCGCGATCGGCAGGTGCGGACGGTCGGCGGCGATCAGCGCCAGCCTCCGGCCGAACCCGCCGGACTCGATGGCCAGGAACACCAGCGCCGCCAGCAGCAGGACCAGCGTGGAGGCGGCGTCGGTGGCGCGGGCGAGCACGCCGGTGGCCACGCCCACCAGCTGGCTGTAGTCGAACTGCGCGACGAGGTCGGAGAGCTGACCGGACACGATGCCGCGGTCGTTGAGGTCGCTCACCACCGAGGCGATGAGCGCCTCGGCCGACCCGGCGTAGTCGGGCAGCAGCGCCGCGAACTGGGCTATCGACACCACCAGCAGGGCGACGAAGCCGAGCAGGACCGACCAGACGAGGAGGAGCAGCACCGTGGCGCCGGCCCACCGCGGCCAGCCGTGCCGCTGCAGGAAACGCTGCACCGGCATGAGCGCGATGACCACGACGAGGGCGAGCAGCACCGGTCCGACCAACCAGGCGATCGACCGCAACCCGGCGATGGCGATGGTGGCGGTGGCGGCGCCGATCAGCAGGACCATCCAGCGCGGCATGCCCCCGGTCGACGGGCCCACGTCCTCGTCGGGCAGGACATCGGGCAGGACATCGGGCATGGCATCGGCCGCGACACCCGCCTCCGCGGCCGCCCGGGCCTCGGCCGCGGCCCTCTGGACCTCCGCGGCGGCGGCCGGGGACAGCCCCGTGGCGCCGTTGGCAGCCGGAGTGCCGGCCCCGGTGCCCCGCACACCACGCTGGGCGACCACCGTCGGCCCCCTCAGCCCGGGACGCGGACGCGGCGCGGGGCGTGCCCGCCGGCCGCTCCCGCGACGACCGGATGCCGGCCGACCGGGAACGTGTCCATCCCGATCATGTGCCCACTGACCTCCTCCACACGGCGCCGACGAACCCGCGGCGCGCAGCCTGGCACGCCGGGCCGGCCGGCTCAGGGACGCACACCGTCCAGCAGCACCGTCATCGCCGGCAGGTCGAAGAACGCCGCCGTCTCGCGAGCACTGGGGCCGCCGGCGTCCGGGTCGGCCCCGGCCGCGAGCAGCGCGCGGACGGTCTCCTCCGACTGCTTGAAGACCGCCGCGGCGAGGGCCGTCTGCCCACGGTCGTTGACCCGGCCGGGGTCGGCGCCGCGGGCCAGCAGCGCCGCGACGGTCTCCGGGTGGCCGCGGTAGGCGGCCAGGATGAGCAGCGTGTCGCCCTTGTCGTTGGTCAGGTTCGCCGGCACCCCGGCGTCGACGTAGGCGGCCAGCTCCTCGGTCGCCCCGCCTCGGGCGAGGTCGAAGACCCGGCCGGCCAGCTCGATGACGCCCGGCTCGATGCCGCCGCTCTGCTGCTCGCTCATGCGGTCGAGCGTAGGAGATCGACGCCGCCGCGGAGCCGGCGCGGACGTCAGCTCCCGGCGACGCGATCGGTGAGCGCCAGCATGCGGCGCCAGACGTCGGCGCAGGCCTCGGCCCAGTCGCCGTACGCGCGGTCGAAGAAGGAGTGCGGGGCACCGTCGTAGACGGCGGTCTCCACCGCGGCTCCCCCGGCCCGCAGCCGCTCGGCCAGCGCCAGCTGGTCGGCCACCGGCGTCGCGGCGTCCGCGCCGGCGACCACCATGAGCGTCGGGCGCCGGGCGGGCGCATCGCCGGATACATCCGGCTTGCCGTAGAAGCCGACGCAGGCGGCGATGTCCGGACCGCTGTCCAGGTCGCTGCCGGCCAGCCGCCAGGAGTGGCTGCCGCCGAAGCAGAACCCCACGGTCACCACCGGCAGGCCCGGCCGGGTGCGCTCGCGCAGGTAGCCGATCGCCGCCGCGACGTCGGAGTCCACGCCGGCCGGGGTGACCTGCGGAACGTGTCCCTGCCAGTCGAAGTCCTGGTCGCGGGTGCCGGTCTCCGGCAGCTCCGCCGTCCGCCCGAACCAGTCGACGGCGACGGCGGGCAGGCCGGCCTCGGCGAACCGCTCGGCCAGCGCCACGTAGTACGGGTGCAGCCCGCGGACGTCGGGCAGCACGACGACGCCGGCCCCGGCCGGGGCGGCGGGTGCGGCGTACGCGGCGGCGACCTCGGTGCCGTCGGCGGACGTCAGGGTCAGGGTGCCGCGCTCGGCGACGTCCCCGCTCCTCGGCGGGGCGGGCGGGCGGCTGTCGATGTCGTGACACATGCCGCCGGTTCTACCGGGCGCGACGGCCGCGCGCCCGGCCGGGCCCGGCTCAGGTGTCGGCCGCGGCGTCGGCCGCGCCGGGGGACCCGCCGAAGACCCGGGCGGCGACCTCGCGGCGGACGTCGGCCAGCCAGTGGTGTTGCTTGTCGGCCTGGTCGATCAGCCGCTCGAACAGCGCGGCGTCGATGCGCGGATCGCCCTCGCCGAGCGCGCGCAGCGTCTCGAAACCCGCCCGCTTGGCCAGCACCGCGGTGGCGATGAACTCGAACTCGACGAGGTCGGACAGCGGGGAGCGGCTGAGCAGGTGACCGTTGAACTTGACCCGGGACAGCTTCTCGCCGACCCACACCGCGGCCTGCTTGTACTGCCGCACCGGCAGGCCCAGGGCCGTCATCGTGTTCCGCAGCGCCGTCCGCTCCTCGCGCAACTCGTCGAGCAGCTCCTCCAGCCGCGACTCGTAGGGGGTGCCGCGGTGCTCGCCGAGCATCCGGCTGACCAGCTCGATGCCGCCCGTGGCCGAGGCCAGGTGGTCGTTCGTGTAGACGCGGAGCAGGTCGGCGTTGCGGATCCCGCCTGGCGCGGTCGGCTCGGACACGGGTTCCCCCAGGGACGGCGCGGATGTTGCGCCCCCATTCTCGCCGGGTGGTGATCGCTCCGCGCGGCGGCGGGCGCTCAGGACCGCAGCAGCACCGCCACGCCCACGCACGCCACCGCCCACAGCACGCTGGCGAGCGTGCCGATGATGAAGCGCTCGGCGGCGGCCGGGGCCTTGAGCTCGGCGTAGCGGCCCAGGCCCTTGACCGCGAGGACGACGGCGAGCCCCTCGGGCCAGCCGGCGAGCAGCGTCCCGGCGACGGCGGCCCGCTCGAGCACCCCGATCCAGGCGCCGCCGAGCGCTTCATCATCGGCACGCTCGCCAGCGTGCTGTGGGCGGTGGCGTGCGTGGGCGTGGCGGTGCTGCTGCGGTCCTGAGCGCCCGCCGCCGCGCGGAGCGATCACCACC
>NZ_SPQN01000106.1 GCF_004571065.1 Geodermatophilus sp. DF01-2 | reverse complement strand
ACCCCTGACCTGAAGAACCGAGAACTAGCACTCTCGACATCCATCAACCCAAAGAAACCCACAAAAAAGGGGTTCGATACTTGGCACTGACTTTCGGCACGCTGTTGAGTTCTCAAGGAGCGGACGCTCACGATGCCGGGCCTGGTGAGGCCTTCGATCGCGGCGGCTGTTCCACGTTACGCCGCTCGCGGTGTTCGTCAAGCGGCGGGTCGGAGACCCGCGCCCGACGCTCGGAGCGGCGGCACCCAGGGCAACCGAGGTCCCTCGGGTCGTGTTCCCGAGGCCCGCTCAGCCGCTGGGCAGGCGGCGCCGGGTCCGACCCGCGGGCGGTGACTCGATCGCCGTCCCGCGCCGGTCTCGCCGGGCGCAGAGAGGAAGTTACGTGGCTGTCGTCCGGGCTGTCAAACCGCTCCGGGGTGACGCCCGACACCAGCTCGGAACCGGGTCGTCACAGCTCGTCCACGTCGGCTGAGGGGTCGCCCCGCTGCACCCCGACGACCGAGCGCTTGCCCCGGCGCAGCACCAGCCAGCCTCCGGGCAGCCAGGCGTCGTCCCCAGGTACGGCGTCGGCGTCGGTGACCCGCTCGTTGTTCAGGTAGGCCCCGCCCTCCTTCACCGTCCGCCGGGCCTCGGACAGGCTCGAGACGAGGCCGGTCTGCTGCAGGAGCGCAGCGATGGTCGGCGTCCCGCCGTCCACGGTGACGCTGCCGGCCTCCCGCAGGGCGGCACCGAGGGTCTCCGGCCCCAGGGCCGCGAGGTCGTCGCGGCCGAACAGCGCACGCCCGGCCGCCTCGGCCTGGCGGAGCTCGTCCTCGCCGTGCACGAGGCGGGTGAGCTCCTCGGCCAGTGCGCGCTGCACCGCGCGCGCGGCCGGGCGGTTCACCGACTCGGCGACCAGCGCATCGACCTCCTCGGCCGGGCGCTCGGAGTACAGGGGCAGCCAGGCGCGGGCGTCGGCGTCGTCGGCATTGAGCCAGAACTGGTGAAAGCCGTAGGGCGAGGTGAGCGCGGGGTCCAACCAGACGGCACCACCCTCGGTCTTGCCGAACTTGGTGCCGTCGGACTTGGTGACCAGCGGGGTGGACAGCGCGTGCACCGTCGCACCCTCGGTCCGACGGACCAGGTCGATGCCGGCGGTCAGGTTGCCCCACTGGTCCGAGCCACCGGTCTGCAGCGTCACGCCGTGCCGCCGGAAGAGCTCGCGGTAGTCGTTGGCCTGCAGGATCTGGTAGCTGAACTCGGTGTAGCTGATGCCCGCCTCGGAGTTCAGCCGGGCGGCGACCGCCTCCTTGGCCAGCATCCGGCCCACGCGGAAGTGCTTGCCGATCTCCCGCAGGAAGTCGATCGCGCTCAGCGGTGCGGTCCAGTCCAGGTTGTCCACGTAGACCGGCGCGGCGAGACCGTCCCGCTCGGCCGGTACCTCGAGGAACGGAGCGACCTGGATGCGGATGCTGTCCACCCAGCCCGAGACGGTGTCGCGGTCGTTGAGCTGCCGCTCCGCGGTGGGCCGCGGGTCGCCGATCAGCCCGGTCGCGCCGCCCACGAGGACGACGGGCTGGTGCCCGGCCCGCTGCAGCGCACGCAGCACCATGAACTGCAGCAGGTGGCCGACGTGCAGGCTCGGCGCCGTCGGGTCGAAGCCCGCGTAGTAGGTGACCGGTCCGGCGGCCAGGTGGGCGCGCAGGGCGTCCTCGTCGGTGCTCTGGGCGATCAGCCCGCGGCGGTGCAGCTCGGAGATCACGTCGGTCACGGGATCAATCCTGCCTGGCAGGTCTCCCGCGGGGCTTGCCACCCGGACGGAAGACGCTGACCGACGCCGCGCCGGTCTCCCAGAACCGCCACGGCAGCTCGGTGGCCACGCTGATCCCGACCCGCGGTCCCGCCGACACCTCGGCCGGCGGGTCGCCGCGGTGCAGCCGCACGGGGGACGACGGGTCGAGGAGGTCGGCGTCCTTGTCGTCGGGGCCGATCGCCAGGGCCTGGGTCAGCCGGGCCGGCCCGCGGGCGAGGTCGCGGGGGGTGCGGGCGGCGGGACGGCGCGAGACGGCGAGCTCCTCCCCCACGACGACGTCCCCGGCGCGCAGCAGCACCGCCGAGCCCTGCCCCTCCGGGCCGACGACGACGTTGGCGCACCAGTGCACGCCGTAGCTGAAGTAGACGTAGAGCCGCCCCGGCGGGCCGAACATGATGGCCGCCCGTGGGGTCGGCCCGCGGTGGGAGTGCGCTGCCGGGTCGGTGCCGTTGCCGGCGTAGGCCTCGACCTCGGTGAGCCGCAGCGCCACCCGGCCGGCCGGGCGGTCGGTGACCAGCCAGCAGCCGAGCAGCGTGGGCGCGACGACGTCCGCCGGCCCGAGCAGCTCGCCGGCGGGAACGAGGGGCCCCGGAGCGCTCAGAGCGCGGCCGCCACGGGTGAGGACGACGCCCACTCGGCGTGCGACCGGGCCAGCGCGTCCAGCGAGTCGAGCTGCTCGGCGACCCGCTCGGGCGCCGTCCCCCCGCGGGCCCCGCGTGCCGCCAGTGCGCCCCGGACGGAGAGCACCGACCGGACGTCGGGGGTGAGCTCGGGGGCGACCTCGGCCAGCTGGGCGTCGGAGAGCTCGTCGAGCTCCAGGCCGCGCTGCTCGCAGTAGGCGACCATCGTGCCCGAGATCTCGTGCGCCGAGCGGAACGGGACGCCCTGACGGACCAGCCACTCGGCGACGTCGGTGGCCAGCGCGAAGCCCTGGGGCGCCGCGGCCTCGAGAACCTCCGGCCGCAACGTCAGCGTCGCCGTCATCCCGGTGACCGCGGGGAGGAGGAGGAGCAACTGCTCCATGGAGTCGAAGACCGGCTCCTTGTCCTCCTGCAGGTCGCGGTCGTAGGCCAGCGGCAGGCCCTTGAGCATCGTCAGCAGGCCGGTCAGGTTGCCGACGAACCGGCCGGACTTGCCGCGGGCCAGCTCGGCGATGTCGGGGTTCTTCTTCTGCGGCATGATCGACGACCCGGTCGCCCAGGCGTCGTCCAGGCGGGCCCAGCCGAACTCGGTCGACGTCCAGAGCACGACCTCCTCCCCCAGCCGGGAGAGGTGCACGCCCAGGAGAGCCGCGGCGAAGCAGAACTCGGCGGCGAAGTCGCGGTCGCTGACGCCGTCGATCGAGTTCTCCGAGGCGCGGTCGAAACCGAGCTCGGCGGCGACGGCGTTGGGGTCCAGCGGCAGCGAGGAGCCGGCCAGCGCGCCCGAGCCGTAGGGGCTGACGGCGGTCCGACGGTCCCAGTCCTGCAGCCGGTCGACGTCCCGCGACAGCGCATGCGCGTGGGCGAGCAGCTGGTGGGCGACGAGCACCGGCTGGGCGTGCTGCAGGTGCGTCATGCCCGGCGCGGCCACGTCGCGGTAGCGGTCGGCGAGCTCGACCAACGCGGACTCCAGCGCCGCCAACTCCCCGACCAGAGTGCGCACGTGGTGGCGCAGGTACAGCCGCAGGTCGGTGGCGATCTGGTCGTTGCGGCTGCGGCCGGCGCGCAGCTTGCCGCCCAGCGCGCCGAGCTTTCCGGTGAGGCCGCGCTCGAGCGCCTCGTGGACGTCCTCGTCGGCCTCCACCGCGGTGAACGTGCCGGCCGCGACCTCGGCGGAGAGCTCGGTGAGCGCGCCGAGCATCTGCGCGAGCTCGTCGTCGGTGAGCAGGCCGGCGCGGTGGAGCACGCGGGCGTGCGCCCGCGAGCCGGCCAGGTCGTAGGGGGCCAGCTGCCAGTCGAAGTGGGTCGACTTGGAGAGGGCGGCCATCGCCGGGGCCGGGCCGCCGCCGAAGCGACCACCCCAGAGCCGGGTGGTGCCGGGTCCGGCGGCGGTGGGCACGACGGCGGGGGTGCCGGGTCCGGCGGCGGTGGGCACGACGGCGGGGGTGCCGGGTCCGGCGGCGGTGGGCACAGCGGGGTCGGCCGGGCTCACGGTGCGGGGTCCTCCAGGTCGCTCTTCAGTTCGGGGTAGGCGGCGGGCAGGCGCTGGGCCATCGCGCGCAGGCGGTCGGCGAGGGCCGGGCCGCCGTCGGGCTCGCGCGAGACGACCAGCAGAGTGTCGTCCCCCGCGATCGTGCCCAGGACGTCGGGGAGGCCCACCTTGTCCAGGGCGGAGGCGAGGAACTGCGCCGCACCCGGTGGCGTGCGCAGCACAGCGAGGTTGGCGCTGCCCTCGGCGCTGGTCAGCAGGTCGGCGAGCAGCCGGGTGAGGCGTGCGGGCGCGGCCTGCGCCGGGCGCAGCGGAGCGTTCTCCGGCGGCAGCACGTAGGACGCCGGGGCGCCGTCCGATCCGCGCAGCTTGACCGCCCCGAGCTCCTCGAGGTCCCGCGAGAGCGTGGCCTGGGTGACCTCGATGCCCGACTCGGCCAGCAGCGCGGCCAGCTGGGTCTGCGAGGTGACCGGCTGGGCCTCGACGAGCTCGCGGATCCGCGCCTGGCGGGCCGAGCGGGTCAGAGCCGTGGTCACCGCCGCCCCCGAGGTCGTCGTCGGCGCACGGGCCGGCCGGGCGAGCGGGTCGTCACGAGTGCTCCAGGAGCCAGATCAGAACGGCCTTCTGGGCGTGCAGCCGGTTCTCCGCCTCGTCCCACACGGCGCTCTGCGGCCCGTCGATCACGTCGGCCGCGATCTCCTTGCCGCGGTAGGCCGGCAGGCAGTGCAGGACGACGGCGTCCTCGGCGGCCCGCGCCAGCGCGGCGTCGTCCACCGCGTAGGGCCGGAACGGCGCGACCCGGGCGTCGACCTCGTCCTCCTGGCCCATGGAGACCCAGGTGTCGGTGACCAGGACGTCGGCGCCGTCGGCGGCCGCCGCGGCGTCGTCGGTCCAGAGCACCGAGCCGCCGGTCTCCGCGGCGATCTCCTCGGCGCGCTTCACGACCGAGGGGTCGGGCTGGAAGGAGGTCGGCGAGCCGATGCGGACGTGCATGCCGGCCGTGGCGCCGCCCAGCAGGTAGGAGTGCGCCATGTTGTTGGCGCCGTCGCCCAGGTAGGTCATCGTCAGGCCGGCGAGGGCGCCCTTGCGCTCGGCGACGGTCTGCAGGTCGGCGAGGATCTGGCAGGGGTGGAACTGGTCGGTGAGCGCGTTGACCACCGGCACCCGGCTGACCGCAGCCATCGCCTCGAGACGGTCCTGGCCGAAGGTGCGCCAGACGATGGCAGCGACCTGCCGGTCCAGCACGCGGGTGGTGTCCTCGACGGGCTCGCCGCGGCCGAGCTGGCTGCCGGCGGCGTCGATGACGAGCGGGTACCCGCCGAGCTCGGCGACGCCCACGGAGAAGCTCACGCGGGTGCGGGTCGACGGCTTGTCGAACAGCACCGCCACGGCCCGGGGCACGCCGTTGGCCGCCCGCAGCGGGACCGGGGCGTCCTGGGTGTGCCGGATGCGCTTAAGCTCGGCGGCCAGCGCGAGGACCTCGGCCTGCTCGGCGGGGCCGAGGTCGTCGTCCCGCAGGAAGTGGCGGGTCACTCCTGCACCGCCGCGTCCAGGGCCGCCGGGAGGGCGGCGACGAAGGCGTCGACCTGCGCGTCGGTCAGCACCAGGGACGGCGCCAGCCGGAGCACGTCCGGGGCGACGGCGTTGGTGAGGAAGCCGGCGTCCCGCAGCCGCGCCTCGAGCGCGCCGGCGACCGGCGCGGCCAGGACGACGCCCAGCAGCGCGCCCCTGCCGCGGACGCCGGCCACCGCCGGGGAGCCGAGCCCCTCGATGCCCGCGGTGAACCGGTGCTCGAGCTCCTTGGCCCGCTCGAGCAGCCCCTCGTCGCGGATGGTGTCGAGGACGGCGAGCGCGGCGGCCGCGGCGATCGGGTTGCCGCCGAAGGTGGAGCCGTGCGAGCCGGCGGTCATCAGGTCGGCGGCGTCGCCGAAGGCGAGGGTGGCACCGAGCGGCAGCCCGCCGCCGATCGCCTTGGCCAGCGTGACGACGTCGGGCCGCACGCCGTCGGCCTGGTGGGCGAACCAGTGGCCGGTGCGGCCGGTGCCGGTCTGCACCTCGTCGACGGCGAACAGCGCACCGGCGGCCGTCGCCGTCGACGCCGCGGCGGCCAGGTAGCCGGGCGGGGCCGGCTGCACGCCGCCTTCTCCGAGCATCGGCTCGAGCAGCACCATCGCCGTCCGGTCGGTGACGGCGCCGGTCAGGGCCGCGGCGTCGCCGTAGGGCACGTACCGGACGCCGCCGGGCAGGGGGGCGAAGGCGTCGGCCTTGCCCGGCTGGCCGGTGAGCGCGAGCGCGCCCATGGTCCGGCCGTGGAACGAGCCCTCGGCGGTGACCACCTCGGGCCGCCCGGTCAGCCGACTGAGCTTGAAGGCGGCCTCGTTGGCCTCGGCGCCGGAGTTGCAGAAGAACACCCGGCCGGGCCGACCGGCGAGCTCGAGCAGCCGCTCGGCGAGGGTCACGCCCGGCTCGTGCATCGCCAGGTTGGACACGTGCCCGAGCCGCTGCGCCTGCGTCGTGATCGCCTCGACGACCCGCGGGTGGGCGTGGCCGAGGATCGTCGTCGCGATGCCGCCGAGCAGGTCGGTGTACTCGCGCCCGTCGACGTCCCACACCGTGGCCCCCGCACCGCGGGCGAGCGCCACCGGCGGGGCCTTGTAGTTGTTCATCATCACCGCCGACCAGCGGGTGGCCAGCTCCTCCGTGTGCGTCATGCCGTGCCCTCCCTCTCGGTCGGCGGGGCCGGGACGACCATCGTCCCGGTGCCCTCGGACGTGAACATCTCCAGCAGCAGGGCGTGCGGCGTGCGGCCGTCGACGACCGTCGCCCGCTTCACCCCGCCCTCGACCGCCCGCAGGCAGGCGGCCATCTTCGGCACCATCCCCGAGTCCAGCGTGGGCAGGATCTCGGCGAGCTCACCGGCGTCGATCTGCTGCACCAGCGAGTCGCGGTCGGGCCAGTCCGCGTAGAGCCCCTCGACGTCGGTGAGGACGACGAGCTTCACCGCGCCCAGCGCCACGGCCACCGCCGCGGCCGCCGTGTCGGCGTTGACGTTGTGCACCACGCCGTCCCGGTCGGGCGCGACCGTGGCCACCACCGGGATGTGCCCGGACTCCAGCAGCGCCCGCACCGGGGCCGGGTCGACCGCGACGACGTCGCCGACCAGGCCGACGTCCACCGGCTCGCCGTCCACCACCGCGGCGGTGCGCTCGGCGGTGAACAGGCCGCCGTCCTCACCGGACAGGCCCACCGCCAGCGGGCCGTGCTGGTTGATCAGGCCGACCACCTCCGGGGTGACCTGGCCGGTGAGGACCATGCGGACGACCTCGATGGTCGCCTCGGTGGTGACCCGCAGACCGCCGCGGAACTCGCTGGCGATGCCGAGCCGGCCGAGCATCTCGGTGATCTGCGGACCGCCGCCGTGCACGACGACGGGGAGGATGCCGCAGGTCCGCAGGAAGACCATGTCCTCGGCGAAGGCCCGGCGGCACTCCTCGTCGACCATCGCGTGGCCGCCGTACTTGATCACCACGACGTTGCCGTGGAACTCCTTGAGCCACGGCAGCGCACCGGTGAGGACGGCGACCTTGCGGGCGTCGCCCTCGGGGTCGTACGTGCGCATGACCCGGTTGGTGCCGATCCGCTTGCGGACGGCGGGCACCTGCGGGGGCGTCTCGTCGACCCGGACGTCGGGCGGGGTGGGGTCCTGTGGTGCGCTCATGTGGAGTACGCCGAGTTCTCGTGCACGTAGGCGATGGACAGGTCGTTGGTCCAGATCGTCGCCTGCTCGGTACCCGCACCGAGGTCGACGTCGATGGTGACGGCCCGGCCGGTGAGGTCGACCAGGTCGCGCGGGTCACCGATCGCGCCACCCCGGCAGACCGTGACGCCGTTGATGGTGACGTCGACCCGGTCGGGCTCGAACGCGGCGTCGGTGGTGCCGATCGCCGCCAGCACCCGGCCCCAGTTGGGGTCGTTGCCGAACAGCGCGGTCTTCAGCAGGTTGTTGCGGGCGCAGGCGCGGCCGGCGGTGAGGGCGTCCTCGACGCTGGCGGCGCCCCGCACGGTGATCGCGACGTCCTTGGTCGAGCCCTCGGCGTCGGCCAGCAGCTGCATCGCCAGGTCCGTGCACGCGGCGGTGAGCGCCTCGGCGACCTCGTCCGCGGACGGCGTGACCCCGCCGGCGCCGGAGGCCATGACGATCACGGTGTCGTTGGTGGACAGGCAGCCGTCGGAGTCGACCCGCTCGAAGCTCACGCTGGTCGCCTGCTCCAGGGCCGTCTGCAGGGTGCCGGCGTCCACCACCGCGTCGGTGGTGAGGACGACGAGCATCGTGGCCAGGCTCGGGGCGAGCATGCCCGCGCCCTTGGCCATGCCGCCGACGGTCCACCCGTTGCGTTCGACGACGGTCGTCTTCGGGACGCTGTCGGTGGTCATGATCGCCAGCGCGGCGTCCTGTCCCCCGGTGTCGGAGAGGCCCTTGACCGCGGCGGTGACCCCTGCGGTCAGCCTGTCCATCGGCAGCCGGACGCCGATCAGCCCGGTGGAGGCCACCGCGACGTCGATCGCGCCGATGCCGAGCTCGGCCGCGGCGTGCTCGGCGGTGGCGTGGGTGTCGCCGAAGCCCTCGGCGCCGGTGCAGGCGTTGGCGCCACCCGAGTTGAGGACCACCGCCCGCACCCGGCCGGTGGTGAGCACCTGCCGGCTCCACAGCACCGGCGCGGCCGGGAACCGATTCGTGGTGAAGACGGCGGCCGCGGCGTCGTCCGGGCCGGCGTTGACGACCACGGCGACGTCCTTCGCGCCGGTGGACTTGAGACCCGCGGCGACGCCGGCGGCCCGGAAACCCTTCGGAGCCGTGGTGCTCACGGCGCCACCCCCACGACAGGGAGGCCGATGGTCTCCGGCAGGCCGAGAGCCAGGTTGGCGCACTGGATCGCCGCTCCCCCGGTGCCCTTGGTGAGGTTGTCCACCGCGGCGACGACGACCAGCCGGCCCGCATCCGGGTCGACGGCCACCTGCAGCGCGACGGTGTTGGCTCCCAGCACCTGCGCGGTGGTCGGCCACTGGCCCTCGGGCAGCAGGTGCACGAACGGCTCGTCTGCGTAGGCCTTCTCGTAGGCGGCCCGGGCGGACTCGGCGTCCACGCCGGGCCGCAGCGTGGCCGAGCAGGTGGCGAGGATGCCCCGGCTCATCGGCACGAGGGTCGGCGTGAAGCTGACGACGACCTCCCGGCCCGCCGCCTGCGAGAGGTTCTGGACCATCTCGGGCGTGTGCCGGTGGACCCCGCCCACGCCGTACGCGCTGACCGAGCCCATGACCTCGCTGCCGAGCAGATGCGGCTTGGCCGACTTGCCGGCACCGGAGGTCCCGCTGGCGGCCACCACGACCACCTCGGGCTCGACCAGGCCGGTGGCCAGTGCCGGCGCCATGGCCAGGGTGACCGAGGTCGGGTAGCAGCCGGGGACGGCGATCCGCCGGGCGCCGGCCAGCTGCTCGCGCTGGCCGGGCAGCTCGGGCAGGCCGTAGGGCCAACAGCCGGCGTGCTCGGAGCCGTACCACCGCGCCCAGGCGGCGGGGTCGTTCAGCCGGTGGTCGGCGCCGCAGTCGATGACCAGGGTGTCCTCGGACAGCTGCGCCGCGATCGCGGCCGACTCCCCGTGCGGGAGGGCGAGGACGACGACGTCGTAGCCGGCGAGGCTGTCGGCGTCACTCGGCAGGACCTCGAGGTCGGCGTAGGGCAGCAGGTGCGGCTGCAGCTCGCCCAGGCGTCGGCCGGCGCTCGAGTTGGCGTGCACCCCGGCCAGCCGGAGGTTCGGGTGCCCGGCCAGCAGCCGGCACACCTCTCCCCCCGCGTACCCGGTGGCGCCGGTGACCCCGACCGTCCACGTCTGCGTTCCGCTCACGATGCATGACCATACACGGCCATGCATGACTGTTCACTTCGGGCGCTGAGGGCCGGGGCCGTTCCGGGAGACTCGTGCTCTGCCCACGAGGGTGGGCAGAGCACGACCGTCTGCCGGAGGAGCTTCCGCGTGGCCCCACGGACCGTCCGCGTCCGGAGCGCGGCCGACCTCCCTGCCTGCGTCCGCGTGCTGGCCGACGTCCACCGGGCCGACGGCTACCCGCTGAACTGGCCGGCCCACCCGTCCGCCTGGCTCTCCCTGGCCGGGCTGAGGAACGCCTGGGTGGCCGAGGACGGCGGCCGGTTGGACGGTCACGCCGTCCTCGCCGACGTGGACGACGACGGCGGGCTGCTGGCCGGTCGCCTGGTCGCCCTGTCCCGGCTCTTCGTGACCCCGGACGCCCGCGGGAGCGTTGTCGGGACGGCGCTGGTGCGCACGGCGGTGGCGGTGGCGGGAACGCAGGGGCTGCGGGTGGTGCTCGACGTCGTCGAGGGCACCCCGCCGTCGGGCTCTACGAGCGGCTCGGCTGGCGACTGATCGACCGCCGTCCTGCCGGCTGGGCGGCGCCGGACGGCAGCGAGCCCATCTCGCGCGTCTACCTGTTCCCGAGCTGAACCCGGTCAGGTGCGGGCGCCGGTGGCGGTGGCGACCTCGTCCATCGCCGTCACCAGCCGCTCGCCGCCCCGAGCCAGGCCGGCCACCGCCGCACCGCGCTCGGCCAGCCCTTGCACCAGGTACCGGCCGATGCTGGTCGACGCGCCGGTCACCAGCGCGACCTGGCCAGCGAGTGCCGTGGCCCCGTCCCGGGTCCCGCCGGCTCCCGGGTCGGCCCCGTCCAGAGGCTCGCCGCGAGCCTGCGAGCGGTGAGGGGGACGGGGTCCTCCTACTTCCTCAGCCACGGAGTTCCGCGCCGGTCCCCCCGGCCGCGGCGGCGACCGCCGCGTCGCGGACGGCGGTGGCCTCCTCGCTGGTCAGCGTCCGGTCCGGCGCCCGCAGGGTGAGCGCATAGGCCAGCGAGCGGGACCCGGCCGGCACCGGCGGGCCGGTGTAGACGTCGAACAGCCGCAGCGACTCCAGCAGCTCCCCCGCCCCCTCGCGCAGCGCGGCGTCCACGTCCGCGGCGGGCACGTCGTCGCGGACGACGAGCGCGAGGTCGAGCAGCACCGGCGGGAAGGTCGACACCCGCGGGCCGACCGGCACCGGCGCCGGCGGCAGCGCGTCGACGTCCAGCTCCATTCCCGAGGTGCGCGCCGGCAGGTCCAGCGCCGCGCACACCCGCGGGTGCAGTTCGCCGGCGTGCCCGACGACCCGGCCGCCGACCAGCAGCTCGGCGCAGCGGCCGGGGTGCCAGGGCGCCCGCTCCCCTGCCCGCACGGTCAGCTCCACGCCGGCGGCACCGCGAGCGGTTGCTCCTCGGCGG
>NZ_SPQN01000105.1 GCF_004571065.1 Geodermatophilus sp. DF01-2 | reverse complement strand
CTGCACGAAGCGCACGCTGCCGGCGAGGCGCTCCCAGACCTCCTCCCGCCACGGGGTCCGGGCGGCCTTGCGCGCGGCGGAGCGGGCCAGCTCGGCGAAGTCCTCGTTCCCCCAGTCGCGGCGTCCGCGACCTCGCCGGCGGCCTCGACGGCGTCCGCGACCTCGCCGGCGGCGCCGACGGCGTCCGCGACCTCGCCGGCGGCCTCGACGGCCTCGACCTCACCTACCGCCCGCAGGACGACGGTGAGCCCGACCCCGGCGAGGTCGTGTGGGCGTGGGTTCCCTACGACGAGGGCGACGGACGGGGCAAGGACCGCCCGGTGCTCGTCGTCGGCCGCCGTGGTGCAGACCTGGTCGGCCTGATGCTCTCCAGCCAGGACCACGACCGGGACGCCGCGGACGAGGCCCGGTACGGCCGCACCTGGATGGACGTCGGCCGCGGCGCGTGGGATCCCCGCGGGCGCCCCAGCGAGGTCCGACTGGACCGCCTGCTCCTGCTGCCGCCCGGGTCGGCCCGCCGGGAGGGCGCGGTGCTCGGGAGCGCCGTCTTCGACGACGTGCTGACGGCCCTGCGCGCACTCCACCGCGGCTGACGGCGGTCGGCTCGGCCGCGCCCCTGGCCGAGGCCCGCAGCGAGACCGACGTCCGGCCGGCCCTCTGCAGGGCCCCGCCGCGGGCCTGCGAGCGGTGGGGGGAGCAGGGGTCCTTCTTCAGTCGGCGACGGACCGGTCGCGGACGGCCTGCCGCGGCCGCAGGTGGTAGACCCCGGCCTGCGGGCCCAGCGGGGTCAGGTCGTAGCGGTGCACGACCTTGGGACCACCGTGCAGGTGCACGTGGGTGATGGTCGGCAAGGGCTCCCCGTGCCGCGCCTCGCGGATCTCCACCCGCCCGTCGAGCGGGCCACCGACGAACAACAGCACCGCGTCCTGCGTGCCGGCGTCCGCGCCGGTCTGGTCCTCGGACAGCTCCCTCACCTCCCTCGCTCCCGGGCAAGGGTAGGCGCGCCCCGCGGCGGACGGTGACCCCGTCCGGCCGCCTCCCGGGTCCCGCCGCGAGCTCGCGAGGGGCGGGTGGAGGCGGTCTTCTACGGCGAGGGTGGGAGGACGGGTCCTTCCTCAGCCGGCCCCCGAGCGGCGCAGCCAGCGGGCGAGCAGCGGCGCGAAGAGCAGCATCACGAACAGCCGCAGCACCTGGACGGCGAGCACGAAGGTGGCGTCCGCGCCGCCGTCCTGGGCGGTCGCCAGCACCGCGTAGAGCCCGCCGGGCGTGGTGGCGAGGTAGGCGTCCAGCGCGCTGGCCTCGGTCGTGGCGGCGAGCACCGCGCCCAGGCCGGCCCACGCCGCGACCAGGCCCAGGATGACCGCGAGCGCCACGGGCAGCGCACGGCCGACGGAGCGCAGGCTGTCACGGGAGAAGTTCAGCCCGACCATCAGCCCGATGAGCAGGAACGCCGCGGTCTCCAGCGGCGCCGGGACGTGCGCCCCGCCCGACAGGCCGCCCAGGTCGAGCCCGGCCGCCACCAGCATCGGCCCCAGCACCGCGGGGACGGGGATCCGCAGCAGCCGGGCCAGCGGGACGCCGACCAGCAGGCAGGCCGCGGAGAACAGCAGCCCGGCCGGCCAGCCGGGGCCGGCGTCGTCCACCGTCGCGCCGCCGGACCCCGGCTCGGCACCGAAGACCGCCGTCGCCGCCACGGGCATGAGGACGACGATCAGCAGCACCCGCAGGTACTGCAGGACGGCGACCATCCGGTCGTCGGCGCCCAGCTCCCGGGACATCGCCGTGATGCCTGCCGCGCCACCGGCGATCGTCGCGAACGCGCCGGTCACCGGGCTGACGCCGGGCTGCAGGCCCATCACCAGCCCGGCCAGCACGCTCAGCACGAGGGTGCCGACGGTGACCAGCAGGACCGGCAGCCAGTCGCGGCCGATCGCGGCCAGCGTCTCCGGGTCGACCAGCGCTCCGATGGAGACGCCGACCAGCCCCTGAGCCGCCGTCGCGCCCGGGCGCGGGACGGCGAGCGCGCGGCGGCCGGCCAGGCCGCGCACCAGCCCGGCGGCCAGGCCACCGAAGAGGGACGGCGAGGGCAGGTCCAGGACGTCGAAGGCGAGGGTCACGGCGAGGGCGGCGGTCAGCACCAGCACCGCATCGGCCACCCGGGCGACCCGCCCCGCCTCCCCCACGCGCACCACTCTGCCGGGCGGCCCGGTCGGCCCCCTGCAGGGTCCCGCCGCGGCCCCGTCCCGGGCACCGCCCTGAGCTCGCGAAGGACGGGGAGGGCGGAGTCCTTCTCCGGTGGGGGAAAGGGGGTCTCTTTCAGCCGCCGGTGATCCGGCGCAGCTCGGCGACGTGCGCGTCGAACGCGGCCCGGCCCTCCTTCGTCAGCGCCAGGCTGGTGCGCAGCCGGGCGGCGCGGGTGGCCTTGTGCACCCGCACGTAGCCGGCCTCCTCGAGCTGCCTGACGTGCTTGGACAGCACCGAGTCGCTGACCCCGACCGTGTCGCGGACCGTGGCGAAGTCCATCGTGTCGACCGCGGCGAGCAGGCCGCAGACCTGCAACCGCGGCGGCGGGTGGATGACCGCGTCGAAGCGCGGCGCGACCGCGGTCACGGCACCGCCTCGCCGGCGCTCGCCGGTCCCGCGCCCGGCGGTGCTCCATCCGTGCGGAACCTCACGAGCTCGGTCACATCCCCTCGCGCAGCCTCGGCGACGTAGATGCGCGCCCACCACTGGTTCACCAGGACCAGGCCGATCCCGAGCACCGCGCCGGCGACGACCATCGCACCGCGCCAGTGGGACTCGACGGCGAAGCCGGCCCCCAGGACCGCCAGGACGACGACGACCCACACCACGATCGCCCGTCGCGTCGGACCCCGCCGGAACCCGTCCACCCAGAACCCGGTGAGCCGGCGGTACAGCGCCATCATCCCGCGGAGGCACAGGAGAAAGGCGGCCAGCGCCTCCCGGTCGGCCCGCAGCGCGTCGAGCTGTGCCGCGGCGGCGGCACGATCCGGAGCCTCATGGCTTTCCATGTCGGAAGGAGTGCCCGGCCGCTTTCCATTCCGTCAAGAGACAGGGGGCTGTCGGCGCGCCGGAGGGTCGTGGTCTGATGACCCGGCCACACGCGACGGCAGTGGAGGAAGCCCGGTGAGACTCCGGCGCGGTCCCGCCACTGTGACCGGGGAGTCCGACCCCACCTGGCGCCACTGACCCCGCGAGGGGCCGGGAAGGCCGGGGCCGGACGCTGATCCGGGAGCCAGGAGACTCCCGCCGTCGTCCCTGCCACCTCCGGGCGTGGACACCCGGGGAGAGGACGCGCACGACGTGACGTACCCCTTCGGCGCCGTCGTCGGCATGGACGACATGCGGCTGGCCCTGCTGCTCAACGCGGTCTCCCCCGCCGTCGGCGGCGTGCTCGTCCGCGGAGAGAAGGGCACGGCGAAGTCGACGACGGTGCGGGCGCTGGCCGCCGTCCTGCCGCCGGTGGCCGTCGTCGCCGGGTGCCGCTTCGCCTGCGACCCGGCCGCGCCGGACCCGGCCTGCCCCGACGGTCCGCACGACGCCGGAACTCCGGGGCACACCCGCCCGGCGCGGCTGGTGGAGCTGCCCGTGGGCGCCTCGGAGGACCGCGTCGTCGGCTCGCTGGACCTGGAGCGGGCGCTCACCGAGGGTGTGAAGGCCTTCGAGCCGGGGCTGCTGGCCGCCGCGCACCGCGGCGTGCTCTACGTCGACGAGGTCAACCTGCTGCACGACCACCTCGTCGACCTGCTGCTGGACGCCGCCGCGCTGGGCACCGCCTACGTCGAGCGCGAGGGCGTCTCGGTGCGGCATGCGGCGCGCTTCCTGCTGGTCGGGACGATGAACCCGGAGGAGGGCGAGCTGCGCCCGCAGCTGCTCGACCGGTTCGGGCTGACCGTCGAGGTGGCCGCGCCCCGGGACCCGGCCGAGCGGGCCGAGGTCGTGCGCCGCCGGTTCGCCTTCGACGCCGACCCGGCCGGCTTCGCCGCGGCGTGGGCCTCCGAGGAGGCCGGGCTGGCGGCCCGGATCGCCGACGCCCGCGCCCGGCTGCCGCACGTCGTCCTCTCCGACGACGCGCTGCGCCAGGTGACCGCCGTCTGCGCGGCCTTCGACGTCGACGGGCTGCGCGCCGACCTGGTCACCGCCCGTGCCGCGATGGCACACGCCGCCTGGTGCGGCCGGGATGCGGTGACCGAGGACGACGTCCGGGTGGCCGCCCGACTGGCCTTGCCGCACCGGCGACGGCGCAACCCCTTCGACGCCCCCGGGCTGGACGAGGAGACCCTCGAGCAGGCGCTCTCCGACGGCCGCCCCGACGACGAACCCGACCCGGACGACGGCGGCCCGAGCGGCGGTGACCCGAGCGGCGGCGCTCCTCCGCAGGACGGCCCGCAGGACCCCAGCGGAGTGGGAGGGGAACACGAACCGTCCTCGAGCGACTCCGCTCAGGGCGCGCCGGCGGCCGAGCGGGCCGCGGTGGCGCCCGCCGACCCGTTCCGCGCCCGCCACCTCGAGGTGCCCGGCATCGGGGCGGGTGCAGCCGGCCGACGATCGCGGGCGCGCTCCGAGCGAGGCCGCGTCGTCGGCGCGACCCGTCCCGACGGCAGGGTCACCCGGCTGCACCTGATCGGAACCGTGCTCGCCGCCGCGCCGCACCAGGTCGCCCGCGGGCGCACCGGCCCGGGCCTGCGCATCGCCCGCGAGGACCTGCGCCAGGCCACCCTCGAGGGCCGCGAGGGCAACCTCGTGCTGTTCGTCGTCGACGCCAGCGGCTCGATGGGTTCCCGGGCGCGGATGGCCGCGGTGAAGGGCGCCGTCCTGTCGCTGCTGCTCGACGCCTACCAGCGGCGGGACAAGGTCGGCCTGGTGACCTTCCGCGGCAGTGACGCCGAACTGACGCTGCCACCCACCTGGTCGGTCGAGGCCGCCGCGGCCCGGCTGCGCGAGCTCCCCACCGGCGGGCGCACCCCGCTGGCCGCGGGGTTGCTGCGCGCGCACGAGACGCTGCGGGTGGAGCGGGTCCGCGACCCGCAGCGCCGTCCCCTGCTCGTCGTCGTCACCGACGGGCGGGCCACCGGGTCGCGCGGCAGCACCGCGGTCGCCGACGCGCACGCCGCCGCCTCCCTGCTGGCCGCGGACGGGACGGCGGCCGTCGTCGTCGACTGCGAGACCGGGCCGGTGCGGCTGGGCCTGGCCGGCACCCTCGGGACGGCGCTCGGCGCGCAGACGCTGCGCCTGGAGGAGCTGGCTGCCGAGTCGCTGGCCGCCACGGTCCGCACGGCGAGGGAGGCGGCCTGAGATGCCGAGAGGGCAGGTCGCGGTCACCCCGGACGACGGGCTGACCACGAAGGCGCGGCGGAACCGGCCGCTGCTCGCCGTCCACACCGGCGAGATGAAGGGCAAGTCCACCGCCGCGTTCGGCATGGCGATGCGGGCCTGGAACCAAGGCTGGTCGATCGCGGTCTACCAGTTCGTCAAGAGCGCCAAGTGGAAGGTCGGCGAGGAGAACGCGCTGACCGCGCTGGGCCGGCTGCACGAGCAGACCGGCGAGGGCGGGCCGGTCGTCTGGCACAAGATGGGCAGTGGCTGGAGCTGGTCGCGCCGCCAGGGCACCGAGGTCGACCACGCCGCCGACGCCGCCGAGGGCTGGGCGCAGATCAAGCGCGACCTCGCCGCGCAGGCTCACCGCTTCTACGTCCTCGACGAGTTCACCTACCCGATCCACTGGGGCTGGGTCGACGTCTCCGACGTGGTGGAGACGCTCGTGCACCGCCCGGGCATGCAGCACGTGGTGATCACCGGCCGCAACGCCCATCCCGCGCTGGTCGAGGCCGCCGACCTGGTCGTCGAGATGACCAAGGTCAGGCACCCGATGGACGCCGGCCAGAAGGGCCAGCGGGGGATCGAGTGGTGACCGTCCCGTCGGCCCTTCCCCCGGCGAGATCGCCGATCTCGCACGCCTGGGCCGCTTCCACCGTGCGGGACCGCCGATCTCGCCGCGGGTGGGGGTCGTCATGGTGACCCTTCCGCGCGTGGTCGTCGCCGCGCCGTCGAGCAACGCGGGGAAGACCTCGGTCGCCACGGGGCTGGTCGCCGCGCTCACCGCCCGCGGGTTCGCCGTCTCCCCGCACAAGGTCGGCCCCGACTACATCGACCCGGGCTACACCGGCCTCGCCGCGGGACGGCCCGGGCGCAACCTCGACCCGGTGCTGGTCGGCGAGGAACGGGTCGTCCCGCTGTTCCTGCACGGGGCCCGTGGCGCGGACGTCGCGGTCGTCGAGGGGGTCATGGGCCTGTTCGACGGCGCCACCTCCCCGACGGTCGAGCCCGGCTTCGCCTCCACCGCGCACGTTGCCCGGCTGCTGCGCGCCCCGGTGGTGCTCGTCGTCGACGCGTCGGCGCAGGCGCAGAGCGTCGCCGCACTGGTGCACGGCTTCGCCACCTTCGACCCGACGGTGCGGCTCGGCGGGGTGGTGCTCAACCGGGTCGGCAGCGACCGGCACGAGGAGATCCTCCGCGACGCGCTGGGCGGCTCCGGCGTGCCGGTGCTGGGCGCGGTCCGGCGGCTGGCGGAGCTGGGGACGCCGTCCCGCCACCTCGGCCTGGTGCCCGCCGCCGAGCGGTCCGCCGAGGCGCTGGCCACGGTCGGCCGGCTCGGCGAGGTGGTGGCCGGCGCCGTCGACCTGGACGCCGTCCTGCGGCTGGCCCGCTCGGCCCCGCCGCTGGACGCCGTCCCGTGGGACCCCGCCGCCGAGGTGGAGGCCGTCCCGGGCCGGCCGCGGGTCGCCGTCGCCGGCGGGGCGGCCTTCACCTTCGGCTACGCGGAGAACACCGAGCTGCTCGAGGCCGCCGGCGCCGAGGTGGTGACCGTCGACCCGCTGCGCGACGAGGCGCTCCCCGAGGGCACGGCGGGCCTGGTGGTCGGCGGCGGATTCCCCGAGGTGCACGCCGCCGACCTCACGGCCAACGAGACGCTGCGGGCGGACATCGCCGCGCTCTCCGCGCGGAGTGGTCCGGTCGCCGCGGAGTGCGCGGGCCTGCTCTACCTGGCCCGCAGCCTGGACGGCGTCCCCATGTGCGGCGTCCTCGACGCCGACACGCAGATGTCCCCGGGGCTGACCCTCGGCTACCGCGAGGCCGTCGCGCTCAGCGACTCGGTGCTCGCCGCGGCCGGCACCCGCGTGCGCGGCCACGAGTTCCACCGCACCGTCGCCACGCCCGCCGCCGGGTCCACGCCGGCCTGGCGCTGGGCGGGCGGCGGGCCGGAGGGGTTCGTCTCCGGCAGCGTGCACGCGTCCTACCTGCACCTGAACTGGGCCGGCTCCCCGGCCCTGGCCGAGCGGTTCGTGGCCGCCTGCGTGGCCGTCCGGGGGGAGGCTGCGCGTGCACATCGCTGAGGGGTTCCTGCCGCCGGCGCACGCGGTCGGCTGGACGCTGGCCGCGGCACCGTTCGTCGTCCACGGCGCCCGCCGGGTGGCCACCGAGGTGCGCGAGCGGCCGGAGAACACGCTGCTGCTCGGCGCGGCCGGGGCGTTCACCTTCGTGCTCAGCGCCATCAAGCTGCCCTCGTTCACCGGCAGCTCCAGCCACCCGACCGGCACCGGTGCCGGCGCCGTCCTGTTCCGTCCGCCGGTCATGGCGCTGCTCGGCACGATCGTGCTGTTGTTCCAGGCGCTGCTGCTGGCGCACGGCGGACTGACCACGCTCGGCGCCAACGTGGTCGCGTTCGCCGTCGTCGGGCCGTGGGCCGGCTACGGGGCCTACCGGCTCACCCGCCGCGTCGGCGGCGGGCTGCTGCCCGGGGTGTTCGCCGCGATGGTCGTCGCCGACCTCGCCACCTACGTGACGACGGCGGCGCAGCTGGCCCTCGCCCTGCCCGACGCCGAGACCGGGATCGCCGGCGCGCTGGTGAAGTTCCTGTCGGTCTTCGCGCTCACCCAGGTGCCGCTGGCCCTCGGCGAGGGACTGCTCGGGGTGCTGCTGTTCCGGGCGCTGACCGCCAACGCCCGCCCGGAGCTGGAGCGCCTCGGCCTGCTGGCCCCTGCGCCGGAGCCGGCCCGGTGACCCGCTCCCGGCTGGTCACCGCGCTGCTGGTGCTGGGCGTCGTCGTCCTGATCGCGCTGCCGCTCGTGCTCGACGGCGGGACGTCGGAGTTCGCCGGCACCGACGCCACCGCCGCCGCGCTCGCCGAGGAGCGGGGCGCGCAGCCGTGGTTCGAGTCGGTGTTCTCGCCGTCGTCGGCCGAGGTGGAGTCGGGGCTGTTCGCACTGCAGGCCGCGCTCGGCGGAGGTGTGCTCGGTTACGTGCTCGGCCGGCTGCGCGGCCGCCGGCTGGCCGAGCGTTCTCGGGAGGACGGCGGGACGTGACCGGGCTCGCCGTCGACGACGCCGCCTGGGCCAGCACCTGGCGCCGTCGCTCCCCCGCCGACAAGCTGCTGCTCAGCGGCGGCCTGGTGGTGTGCGCGCTCGCCCTGCCGGCCTGGCCGGGCAGCGTGCTGGTGGGCCTCACCGCGGTGGTGCTCGCCCTGGGCCCGGCACGGGTGCCGGCCCGAACCTTCGGCCGCGCGGTGCGCTGGCCGCTGGCCTTCATCGCCGTCGGCACGCTGACCTCGGTCGTCACGGTCGGCGCCGACGGCCTCGGCTGGGCCCCGGACGCCGCCGCCCGCGCCGGATCCCTGGCCGGGCACGCGCTGGCCGGCAGCGCCGCGGTGCTCCTGCTGGCCACCACCACCCCGATGGCGGACCTGCTGCCCGAGCTGCGCCGGCTGCGGGTGCCGGCCGCCGTCGTCGAGGTCGCCGCGGTGACCTACCGGCTGCTGTTCGTGCTGCTGGCCGGCCTGCGCACCATCCGGGAGGCGCAGACGGCGCGGATGGGTTACTCGACGCTCCGCCACTCCTACCGCTCCTCGGGCGCGCTGGCCGCCGCGGTGCTCACCCGCTCCTGGGACCGCGCCCGCCGGATGCAGGAGGGCCTGGCCGGCCGCGGCATGGAGACCGGTCTCCGGGTGCTGCCCGAGGTGCTGCCGTCGTCCCGCGCCTTCCTCGCCGCCACCGCCGCCGGACTGGCCGCGCTGGTCTCGCTGAGCCTGGCCGTCGCATGACCCACCGCACGCTGACCGCCACCGGGCTGGTCGCCGGCTACGAGCGCGGCCGCCGGGTGCTCGACGGCGCCTCGCTGACCGTCCCGGCCGGGCGCCGGCTGGCGCTGCTGGGCGCCAACGGCTCGGGCAAGACCACGCTGCTGCGCTGCCTGTCCGGGGCGCTCGAGCCGGTCGCCGGCACGGTCGCGGTGGACGGGGCCCGGCTGCAGCACACCCGCCGCGGCCTGCGGGCGCACCGGCAGGAGGTCCAGCTGGTCCTGCAGGACCCCGACGACCAGCTGTTCAGCGCCTCGGTGGCCCAGGACGTCTCCTTCGGCCCGCTCAACCTGGGCCTGCCCGAGGACGCCGTCCGGGAGCGGGTGGCCGAGGCGCTGGCCCTGCTCGGGGTCGCCTCCCTGGCCGCCCGGCCGACCCA
This sequence comes from Geodermatophilus sp. DF01-2, assembly GCF_004571065.1. Lineage (GTDB taxonomy): Bacteria > Actinomycetota > Actinomycetes > Mycobacteriales > Geodermatophilaceae > Geodermatophilus. The sequence continues at coordinate 2,658 of NZ_SPQN01000105.1, read as the reverse complement.
CCAGCTCTCCTACGGCGAGCGCAAGCGGGTCGCCATCGCCGGCGCGGTCGCCATGCGCCCCTGCGTGCTGCTGCTCGACGAGCCGACCGCCGGGCTCGACCCGTCGGCGGTCGCCGAGGCGCTGGCGGCCCTCGAACGGTTGCGGGAGGCCGGGTCGACCGTCGTCATGAGCACCCACGACGTCGACCTCGCGCTGCGCTGGGCCGACGACGTCGCCATCGTCGTCGACCGCACGGTGGTGCAGGGCGCGCCCGAGGAGGTCCTGGCCGACGACGCGCTGCTCGAGCGCGCCCGGTTGGACCGCCCCTGGGCGCTGACCGTGGGGGCCCGGCTGCGCGACCTCGGCCTGCTGCCCGACAGCGCGCTCCCCCGCGACGCCGAGTCGCTGCTGGCCGCGCTGCCCGACCGGCCGGGGGTGCCGACATGACGGTCGTGGGCGTCGGCGCGCGGCCCGGGGTGAGCGCCGAGGAGGTGCTGGCCGCGGTGGACGCCGTCCTGCCCGCCGGTGCGGACGACGTCCGACTGGCCACCCTCGACGCCCGCTCGGTCGAGTCCGGTCTGGTCGACGCTGCCGCCTCCCGCGGCTGGCCGCTGACCGGGCACCCCGCGGCCGCGCTGGCCGCGATCCGGGTGCCTGCGCCGTCGGAGCGGGTGGCCGCGGTCGTGGGCACCCCGTCGGTCGCCGAGGCCGCGGCGCTGCTCGGCGGCGGGACGCTGCTCGTGGGGCGGACGGTGGTCGGCCGGGTCACCGTGGCGGTGGCCTCGTGACGGACCTGGACCACCACGGGGACGCCGAGCTCGCCCCGGACCTGGTCGACCTCGCCGTCAACGTGCGCGCGGGCACGCCGCCGCCGTGGCTGCGCGCCGTCCTGCACGAGGCCCTCGACGACGCCGCCGCCTACCCCGACGCCGCCCCGGCCCGCGCCGCGGTCGCCGCCGCACACGGCCGGCCGACCGACGAGGTGCTGCTCACCGCCGGCGCCGCCGAGGCGTTCACCCTGGTCGCGCGGGCGCTGCGGCCGTGCCGGGCGGTCGCCGTCCACCCGTCGTTCACCGAGCCGGAGGCCGCACTGCGCGCCGCCGGGCACCCGGTCGAACGGCTGCTGCTGGAGCCCCCCGGGTACCTCCTGTGGGGCGTCCCGGACGACGCCGACCTCGTGGTGCTCGGCAACCCGACCAACCCGACGTCGGCGCTGCACCCGGCCGGCGACGTCGCCGCGCTCGCCCGCCCCGGCCGGGTGCTGCTGGTCGACGAGGCGTTCGCCGACACCGTGCCGGGCGAGCCGGAGTCGCTGGCCGGGCGCCGCGACCTGCCGGGGCTGCTCGTGGTGCGCAGCCTGACCAAGACGTGGGGGCTGGCCGGGCTGCGGGTCGGCTACGCGCTCGGCCCGCCCGACCTGGTGGCCGCGCTGGCCGTGCAGCAGCCGCACTGGCCGGTGTCCACGCCCGCGCTCGCCGCGCTCGCCGCCTGCACCACAGCGGCCGCCCGCGCCGAGGCCGAGGCGGCGGCGCGGGAGCTGACCGCGAACCGGGCCGCGCTGCTGGCCGCCCTGCCTGCGGGGGTCGAGGTCGTCGGCACGCCACGGTCGTCGTTCGTGCTGCTGCGGGTGCCCGACGGCGCGCGGGTGCGGGAGCAGCTGCGCGCGCGGGGCTGGGCGGTGCGCCGCGGCGACACCTTCCCCGGCCTGGACGCCGACCACCTGCGGGTCGCCGTCCGCGACCCCGCCACCTCGGTGGCCTTCGCCGCCGACCTCGCTGCCATCCTGGACCCCGGGGCACCGGCGTTCCGGGACCTGCCCCGCCTCCCCGAGGAGATCCGCTGAGCCGCCCCACGACCCCACCCGGCCGCCACACTCCCCCGCCCGACGCCGCCCTCGCGCCCTTCGCCGGCACCCTGCTCGGCGAGACGATCGCGGCGATCGCGCCGCGCGACGCCGCGGCCGAGCGCGCCGCCCGTGACCGGCTGGACCGGATGACCAAGCCGCCGGGCTCCCTCGGCGTCCTCGAGGACGTCGCCGCGCAGCTGGCCGGCACCGCCGGCGTCTGCCCGCCGCCGCTGCCCACGCCCGCCGCCGTGGCGGTCTTCGCCGGCGACCACGGGGTGCACGCCCAGGGCGTCACGCCCTGGCCGCAGGAGGTCACCGCGCAGATGGTGGCCAACTTCGCCCGCGGCGGCGCCGTGGTCAACGCCTTCGCCGCGCAGCTGGGCGCCGACGTCGTCGTGGTGGACGTCGGGGTGGCCACGCCCTACGCCGTCGAGCCGAGCCCGGCACTGATGTCCCGCAAGGTCCGGTACGGCACCGCCGACCTCGCCGCCGGCCCGGCCATGACCCTCGAGGAGGCCCGGCGGGCCGTCGAGGTCGGCATCGAGGTGGCGACCGAGCTGGCCGCCGAGCACGGGTGTCTCGTCACCGGGGACATGGGGATCACCAACACGACGGCGTCGGCCGCGCTGGTCTGCGCGTTCACCGGCGCCGACCCCGCGGCGGCCACCGGCCGCGGCACCGGCGTCGACGACCCGACGCTGGCCCGCAAGGTCGAGGTCGTCGCCCGCGCCAACGCCCGCGTGCCCGAGCGGCCGACGACGCCGGAGGCGGCGCTGGCCGTGCTCGCCGAGGTCGGCGGGCTCGAGCACGCCGCGCTCGCCGGGTTCGTGCT
>NZ_SPQN01000104.1 GCF_004571065.1 Geodermatophilus sp. DF01-2 | reverse complement strand
CGTGGCCCGCGGCGCCTTCGACGCCGCCGGCCGGTGGGCGGCCGGGCGCGGCGGGCGGGGCGTGCGGCAGCTGCGCGCCAACCTCCGGGTCGCCACCGGTGGCCGACTCGACCAGGCCGCGCTCGACGACCTCACCACGCGGGCGATGCGCTCCTACGCCCGCTACTGGCAGGAGGCGTTCCGGCTGCCGCGGCTGGGCGTGGAGCGGGTGCTGGCCGGCACCGGGCTCCTCGGCCGGGAGCACCTCGAGGCGGCCCGCGACCAGGGGCGGGGGCTGATCCTCGCGCTGCCGCACAGCGGCAACTGGGACGCCGCCGGCGTCTGGCTGGTCGACTGGCTCGGCGGCCCCTTCATGACCGTCGCCGAGCGGCTGCGGCCCGAGTCGCTCTACCGGCGGTTCCTCGAGTTCCGCGAGACCCTCGGCATGCGGGTCGTGCCGCTCACCGGGGGGCCGCGGCCGGGATCGGCGGTGCTGCGCGAGTGGCTCGACGCCGGCGGTTCGATCTGCCTGCTGGTCGACCGGGACCTCGGCAGCGGGGGCGTGCCGGTCGACTTCTTCGGCCGGACCGCGACCATGCCGGGCGGGCCGGCGGTGCTGGCCGCGCAGACCGGCGCCGCCCTGCACCCGGTGGTGTCCTCCTTCACCGACGGCGGCTGGCGGCACGTCGTCCACCCCGAGGTGCCCGTCGACGGCCCCGGCCGGCTGCGCGACCGCGTGCTCGCCGGGATGCAGGGCGTGGCCGACGCCCTCACCGCCGGCATCACCGAGCATCCCGAGGACTGGCACGTGCTGGGCCGCATCTGGGCCGACGTCCCGCCCGACCCCCCGCGGAACAGGCGCGCCTGATGCGCATCGGGCTGGTCTGTCCCTACCAGTGGGACGTCCCCGGCGGGGTCCAGTACCACGTCCGCGACCTCGCCGAGACGCTCCGCGGCCTGGGCCACCACGTCGAGGTCCTGACCCCGGCCGAGCGCGAGGAGTCCCTCCCGGCCGAGTACTTCACCTTCGCCGGTCGCACCGTGCCGATCCCGTACAACGGCTCGATGGCCAGCGTGCAGTTCGGCCCGGTGTCGGCCGCCCGCGTGCGGCGCTGGCTGCGCGAGGGGCACTTCGACGTCGTGCACGTGCACGACCCGGCGCCGCCGTCGGTGGGCCTGCTGGTCTGCATGATGGCCGAGGGGCCGATCGTGGCCACCTTCCACGCCGCCACCGTCCGCTCGAAGTGGCTGGCCGCCTGGGGCCCGGTCATCCGCCCGTGGCTGGAGAAGATCTCCGGGCGCATCGCGGTGTCGGACTTCGCCCGCCGGGTGCAGGTCGAGCACCTCGGCGGGGACGCGGTGATCATCCCCAACGGCGTGCACGTCTCCTCCTTCGCGGAGGGCTCCTCGCTGCCCGGCCACACCCGCGGCGTCGACGGGCCGACGATCGGCTTCCTCGGCCGCTACGACGAGCCGCGCAAGGGCCTGCCGGTGCTTCTCGAGGCGATGCGCGCCGTCGTCCGGCAGCACCCGGGCGCCCAGTTGCTCATCGCCGGCCGCGGGGATCCCGACGCCGTCCGCGAGCTGCTGAGGGAGGACCTGCGGCCGCACGTGTCCCTGCTCGGGGAGCTCACCGAGGCGGACAAGGGCGCGTTCCTGCGGTCGGTGGACGTGTACTGCGCGCCCAACCTGCTGGGAGAGTCCTTCGGGATCATCCTCATCGAGGCCCTGGCCGCCGGGGCGCCGATCGTCGCCAGCGACCTCGACGCCTTCGCCACGGTGCTCGAGGACGGCGCCGCCGGGGTGCTGGTACGCCGCGGCGACGCCCGTGACCTGGCTCGCGCGCTCGGTGACCTGCTCGCCGAGCCGGCGCGGCGGGACCGGTTCTCCGCCACCGGCCGCCGGGTCGCCGCGGCCTACGACTGGTCGGTGGTGGCCCGCCGGGTGCTCGACGTCTACGAGACCGTCGCCGTGCCCGGGAGCGGCGAGGTCACCGCAGCGGACGACGACACGCGGCTGGCCGAGCTGACCGCGGTCTCCGGCGACGCCCCGGCCCGGTCCGCCCTGCGCCGGTGGGTGCAGCGATAGCCTGACCCGTCGTGACCCCCGACGTCTGGCTGCTGCTCGCGGCCGCCGCCGTCGTCCTGCTGCTGACCGCATGGTCGGCGTGGACGCTGACCCGGCTGGGCCGCTTGGAGGCGCGCGTCGAGCGGGCCTGGACGGCCCTGGACACCCAGCTGCGGCGGCGCACCGGCCTGGCCGCCGAGCTGGCCCGTGACCACGCCGCCGCGGTCGGGGAGGAGCGGGCCGCCCGGCTGGCCGCCGCGGTGCGGGAGGTCCGCGCCCCGCGCACCGGCGACCGGGAGATGGCGGAGAACGCCCTGGGCCGCGAGCTGCGCGAGCTCCCCGAGGACCTGCCGGGGGTGCCGGGTGCGCTGCGCGCCGACCTGGAGGGCACCGCCACCCGGATCGGCCTGGCCCGGCGCTTCTACAACGACGCCGTCCGGGACACGCACGCGCTGCGCACCCGGCGGCTGCCCGGCCTGCTGCGGCTGCACGCCTCCCGGCCGCTGCCGCGCTTCTTCGACATCGAGGACGATCTCCGCGAGGTCACCGGCAGCGCCGCCGGCGGCGGGCGGGCCCGCCCGTAGCATGGGGTGTCCGCCCCCGACGTCCGAGACCGAGGCAGCTCCCGTGGCAGAGCACAGCACGATCCTTCCCAGCACCACCGGCACCGGCACCACCGGGACGGCGGCCGTCAAGCGCGGCATGGCCGAGCAGCTCAAGGGCGGCGTCATCATGGACGTCGTCACCCCGGAGCAGGCGCGGATCGCCGAGGACGCCGGCGCGGTCGCGGTCATGGCGCTCGAGCGGGTGCCGGCCGACATCCGGGCCCAGGGCGGCATCGCGCGGATGAGCGACCCGGACATGGTCCAGGGCATCGTCGACGCGGTCTCGATCCCGGTGATGGCCAAGGCGCGGATCGGGCACTTCGTCGAGGCACAGGTGCTGCAGAGCCTCGGGGTGGACTACATCGACGAGTCCGAGGTCCTCACCCCGGCCGACGAGGCGCACCACATCGCCAAGGCGGAGTTCACCGTGCCGTTCGTCTGCGGCGCGACCGACCTGGGCGAGGCGCTGCGGCGGATTGCCGAGGGCGCGGCGATGATCCGCTCCAAGGGCGAGGCCGGCACCGGCAACGTGGTCGAGGCCGTGCGGCACATGCGGGCCATCCGCGCCGGCATCCGCCGGCTGGGCACGCTCGACGAGACCGAGTTGTTCGTCGCGGCCAAGGAGCTGCGCGCTCCGCACGACCTGGTGGCCGAGGTGGCCCGCCTGGGCAAGCTGCCCGTCGTGCTGTTCACCGCCGGCGGCATCGCCACCCCCGCGGACGCCGCGATGATGATGCAGCTGGGCGCCGAGGGCGTCTTCGTCGGCTCGGGCATCTTCAAGTCCGGCGACCCGGCCCAGCGCGCGGCCGCGATCGTGCAGGCCACGACCTTCTTCGACGACCCCGACCTGATCGCCAAGGTCTCCCGCGGCCTCGGGGAGCCGATGGTCGGCATCAACGTCGCGACGCTGCCGGAGAGCGAGCGGTACGCCACCCGCGGCTGGTGAGCCGCCGCTGCCCGCCGGCCGGGGCACCTACCCTCGGTCCGTGAGGGAGCGCGTCGAGGACGTCCCCGCGCCCGCCGGCGTGGCACGGGAGCCTGCCGCCGGACGGCGGATCGGCGGCCTCGACGTCGCCCGAGGGCTCGCCGTCCTGGGCATGTTCGGCGCTCACCTGGGCCAGACCGGCGAACTCGGCTGGGACCCGGCCACCTGGCGCGCGGTCGTGGACGGCCGGTCGTCGATCCTCTTCGCGACGCTCGCCGGCGTCTCCATCGCCCTGCTCTCGGGCGGCCGCACGCCGGCCACGGGGCAGGAGCTCGCCCGGGCCCGCACCCGCATCCTGGTGCGGGCCGCGTGGGTGTTCGCCGTCGGCGGCGTCCTGGAACTGCTCGACACTTTCGTCGCGATCATCCTCGGCGTCTACGCGGTGCTCTTCGTCCTCGCGCTGCCGTTCCTGCGCTGGTCCCCCGCGCGGCTGCTCCTGGCCGCCGGCGCCGTCGCCCTGGCCGGGCCGCCGGTCACCCTGGCGGTGGCGCAGTACGCCACCGCCCGCGGCGAGGAGGGCAACGCGTTCGCCTTCCTGCTGTTCACCGGCTACTACCCGGCGGCGGTCTGGCTGGCCTTCGTGCTGGTCGGGCTGGCGGTGGGCCGACTGGACCTGGGTACCGCCCGGGTGCGCGCCGGCCTGGTCGCCGGCGGGGCGGCCGCCGCGGTGCTCGGCTACGGCGGCGGCTGGCTGAGCGCCCGGCAGTTCGCGCCGGGGGAGCAGCCGGCGGGCATCGAGACCGGCTTCGGCTCCTCCGGAAAGTGGGAACCCGCCTGGTTCGCCGGCGCCGAGCCGCACAGCGGAACGTCCTTCGAGGTCGTCGGCTCCGGCGGGGTCGCGGTCGCCGTGATCGGGCTGTGCCTGGTCGCGGCCGACCTGCTCCCGCGGCTGACGTACCCCCTGGCGTCGGTGGGCGTGATGGCGCTGTCGGTCTACACCGCGCAGATCGTCGCGATCTGGGCGCTCGGTGTGGACTCCGCCGACGACTGGGGACGGTGGGCCCGCTTCACGATCACCGCGGTGCTGCTGGCGACCGTCTGGCGGCTGCGGGTGGGACGCGGGCCGCTGGAGCGGCTGCTGACCTGGAGCTCCCGGCGGGCGGCCGGGCCGTAGGGCGCGGGCCGTACCCTGTCTCCCCGTGCCCGAGAACCCCGTCGTCGGTGTGCTGGCGCTGCAGGGCGACGTCCGGGAGCACCTGGCGACGCTGCCCGCGCTGGGCGCCGTGGCGGTGACCGTCCGGCGTCCGGAGGAGCTGGTCGCCGTGGACGCGCTGGTCATCCCCGGCGGGGAGTCGACCACGATGGCGAAGCTGGCCGTCCGGTTCGGCCTGCTCGAGCCGCTGCGCGCGGCGGTGGCCGGCGGGCTGCCGGTCTACGGCTCCTGCGCCGGGATGATCATGCTCGCCGACCGGCTGCTGGACGCCCCGGCCGACCAGGTCACCGTCGGCGGGCTGGACGTGGCGGTGCGGCGCAACGCCTTCGGCCGGCAGGTCGACTCCTTCGAGTCGCAGGTCGTGCTCGCGGGAGTGACCGGCGGTCCCGTGCACGCCGTCTTCATCCGGGCGCCGTGGGTGGAGGAGGCGGGGGAGGGCGTGGAGGTCCTCGGGCGGGTCGTCGGAGGACCCGCCGACGGTAGGATCGTCGCGGTCCGCCAGGGGAACCTGATGGCCACCAGCTTCCACCCCGAACTGACCGGGGACCGCCGGGTGCACGCGCTGTTCGTCGACATCGTCCGACGCCACCTGGCCGAGAGGGCCGGCGCCGCAGCCGGGAACGAGGAGGACTCAGACTCATGAGCGGCCACTCCAAGTGGGCGACGACGAAGCACAAGAAGGCCGCCATCGACGCCAAGCGCGGCAAGCTGTTCGCCAAGCTGATCAAGAACGTCGAGGTCGCCGCACGCGTCGGTGGCGGGGACCCGGCGGGCAACCCCACGCTCTACGACGCCATCCAGAAGGCCAAGAAGTCCTCGGTCCCCAACGACAACATCGACCGGGCGGTCAAGCGCGGCGCGGGCCTCGAGGCCGGCGGCGCCGACTGGCAGACGATCATGTACGAGGGCTACGCCGCCGGCGGGGTGGCGGTGCTCGTCGAGTGCCTCACCGACAACCGCAACCGGGCCGCCTCCGAGGTCCGCACGGCGATGACCCGCAACGGCGGCTCGATGGCCGACCCGGGTTCGGTCTCCTACCTGTTCTCCCGCAAGGGCGTCGTCGTCGTTCCTCGGGCCGACGGCGTGGACGAGGACGCCGTGCTGACGGCCGTGCTGGAGGCCGGCGCGGAGGAGGTGCGCGACCAGGGCGACTCGTTCGAGGTCATCAGCGAGCCCACCGACCTGGTCGCCGTCCGCACCGCCCTGCAGGACGCCGGGATCGACTACGACTCGGCCGAGGCGGGGTTCGTGCCCAGCGTGAGCGTCGAGCTCGACGAGGAGGCCGCCGGCAAGGTCTTCCGGCTCGTCGACGCCCTCGAGGACTGCGACGACGTGCAGAACGTGTACGCCAACTACGACGTCTCCGACGAGGTGCTCGAGAAGATATAGAATCCCCTGCCCCCCACCATGTAAGGACCCCGTCCTCCTCACCCCTCGCAGGCTCGGGGCGGGCCCGGGACGGAGCCGGCGGTAGGGCCCTGCCGGGAGCCGACCGGGCGTGTCGAGGGCCGTCCCCGTCGGTCGGGCGGGTTAGCGTGGGTCGAACACCAGTTCGGCTGACGGCGGGAGGCGCCTCCATGCGGGTGCTCGGCATCGACCCGGGCCTCACCCGGTGTGGGTGGGGGGTGGTCGACGGTCGTCCCGGCGCGCGGCCGACCGCGGTCGGGGTGGGAGTGGTGCGCACCGCCGCGGACCTCGATCTGGAGCTCCGGCTGCTGGAGCTGCACACCGCCGTGACCGCGCTGCTGCGCGCGCACCGGCCGGACGTCGTGGCGATCGAGCGGGTCTTCACGCAGAACAACAAGGGCACCGCCACCGGCACCGCCCAGGCGTCCGGGGTGGCGGCGCTGGCCGCGGCGCAGGCCGACCGGCCGGTCGCCTGGCACACGCCCAGCGAGGTCAAGGCGGCCATCTCCGGCAGCGGCCGCGCCGACAAGGAGCAGGTCACCCTCATGGTCACCCGGGTGCTGGGGCTGGCGTCCCCGCCCAAGCCCGCCGACGCCGCCGACGCGCTGGCCCTGGCCGTCTGCCACGCCTGGCGCGGGCCGGCGCAGCACCGGCTGCGGGTCGCCGCGCTGGCCGGCGGCATCGGTGCGCCGGTGCGGTCGACGACGTTGCCCCGCTGGACGGGGGTGTCGAGGTGACCGCCGGGGGCGCCGGCGTGCTGCCACGGGGCCGCAGGAGGCCGTGTCCGACGGGAGGACGGCGTTGATCACATGGGGGACCGGCGTGCCCTCGCGGGGCCGCAGGAGGCCGTGTCCGACGGGAGGACGGCGTTGATTACATGGGGGACCGGCGTGCCCTCGCGGGGCCGCAGGAGGCCGTGTCCGACGGGAGGACGGCGTTGATCGCCAGTGTGAGTGGCCGGGTGGCCGCGGTCTCGCCGGAGGGCGCGGTCGTCGAGGTCGGAGGGATCGGGCTGGCGGTGCAGTGCACGCCGGGCACCATCGCCCGGCTGCAGGTGGGGGAGAGTGCGCGGCTGGCGACCAGCCTGGTGGTGCGCGAGGACTCGCTCACCCTCTACGGCTTCGCCGACGACGACGAGCGGCAGCTGTTCGAGCTGCTGCAGACGGCCAACGGTGTGGGGCCCCGGCTGGCCCAGGCCGTGCTCGCCATCCACCCGCCGCGCGAGGTGCGCCGCGCGGTGTCGATGGCCGACGTCAAGGCCCTGATGCAGGTCCCGGGCATCGGCAAGAAGGGCGCCGAGCGGCTGATCCTCGAGCTGCGCGACCGGCTGGGGGTCACCTCGTCCGACACGCAGCTCGACGGTGGTCCGGCCCCCGCGGGGCTGCCGGCCGTCACCCCGGTCGCGCCGTGGCGCGACCAGCTCGCCTCGGCCCTTGTCGGCCTCGGCTGGACCGGCAAGGAGGCCGACGGCGCGATCGCCCAGCTGGCCCCGCTGGCCGACGAGCAGCTCTCCGCGACCGGGTCGGTCGAGGTCGCCGTCCTGCTCCGGCAGGCGCTGCGGCTGCTGGGGCGGTCGTGACCGGAAGCGGGGAGGAGGCCCGATGAGCTCGCCGTCCGACCGGGGTCGGTCGGCCGCCGACGCCGCACCGGGCCGGGTCGCCGACGCCGCCGTCGACCCGGGCGCCGGGGACGAGGAACGGGTCGTCGAGTCGGCCCTGCGGCCGCACTCGCTGGCCGACTTCATCGGCCAGCCCAAGGTCGCCCGCCAGCTCGAGCTCGTGCTGGAGGGGGCCAAGCGGCGGGGGCGGCCGCCGGATCACGTGCTGCTCTCCGGCCCGCCCGGGCTCGGGAAGACGAGCCTCGCGCTGATCATCGGCTCCGAGCTCGGGACGTCGGTGAAGATCACCAGCGGCCCGGCGATCGAGCGCTCCGGCGACCTCGCCGCGATGCTCTCCAACCTCGCCCCCGGCGACGTCCTCTTCATCGACGAGATCCACCGGATCGCCCGCCCCGCCGAGGAGCTCCTCTACATGGCGATGGAGGACTTCCGGGTCGACGTCGTCGTCGGCAAGGGGCCGGGAGCGACCGCGATCCCGCTGGAGATCAACCCGTTCACCCTGGTGGGAGCGACCACCCGGGCCGGGCTGCTGACCGGGCCGCTGCGCGACCGGTTCGGCTTCGTCGGCCAGATGGAGTTCTATGAGCCGGCCGAGCTGCAGCAGGTGCTGGCCCGCAGCGCCGCGCTGCTCGGCGTCGAGCTCACCGCCGACGGCTCCACCGAGATCGCCGGCCGCTCACGGGGCACGCCGCGCATCGCGAACCGGCTGCTGCGCCGGGTCCGCGACTACGCCGAGGTCCGCGCCGACGGGCGGGTGACCCGTGCGGTCGCCGAGGCGGCGCTGGCGCTCTACGACGTCGACGACCTGGGGCTGGACCGGCTCGACCGCGCCGTCCTCGAGGCGCTGGTCATGCGCTTCGGCGGCGGTCCGGTCGGCGTGGCCACCCTGGCGGTCGCCGTGGGCGAGGAGCCGCACACCGTGGAGGAGGTGTGCGAGCCCTTCCTCGTCCGGGCCGGCCTGCTCGCCCGCACCCCCCGCGGTCGGGTGGCCACCGAGGCGGCGTGGCAGCACCTCGGGCAGCCGGTCCCGCGCGGCGGCGTCCCCCTCGGTCGGGTCACAGCGGACCCACAGGCCCCGGGGTCGTCGTCAGAGACCCTGTTCGACGCCTAGACTGCGAAGCGCTGGCGCGCAACTCGTCCGGCGTCGCCCGCGCGCGTCCCGCCCGGTCGCCCGGATGTCCCCGCGCCGCAGCCGATGCACCCGAGCGGTCCCGTCCCGGACCGCACCCACCGCGGCCCGTACGGCGCGGTAGAGAGGCACATCTGTCGTGGAGTTGTTCCCGCTCGTCATCCTCGTCCTGGCCTTCGTGCTCCTGATCGTGCTGCCGGCACGGCAGCGCAAGAAGCTCCAGGAGCAGCAGCGGGCGCTGCAGGAGTCACTGACCCCGGGCACCCCGGTCATGACCACCGCAGGGCTGCACGGCACCGTCGTCGGTCTGGGCGAGGGCACCGTCGACCTGGAGGTCGCCCCGGGCGTGGTGGTCACCTTCGCCCGGCAGGCGATCCTCGAGGTCCGCACCCCCGCTGCGGCCGGCCCGGCCGTCGACGGACCCGCGCTGCCCGGCGACGACGCGAGCGGCACCGCGGACGGCGGTCCGGCCGACCGCACCCGCTGAGCCGGAGCCTTCCCGTGGCCCAACGCCCGCTCCGTGCGCGCCGGTACTTCGGCGCCTTCCTCCTCGTCGTCGCCGTCCTCTACGGCCTGGTCTTCTTCACCGGCGACACCCGCACGCCACAGCTGGGTCTCGACCTGCGCGGTGGGACGACGGTCACCCTCACCGCCGCCACCCCCGACGGCGAGGCGCCCGACCCTGCCGAGCTGGAGCTCGCCCGCCAGATCATCGAGCAGCGGGTCAACGGCCTGGGCGTCGCCGAGGCCGAGGTCGTGACCGAGGGGGACTCGAACATCGTCATCTCCGTCCCGGGGGACGACGGGGAGCAGGCACGCGAGCTCGGGGCCACGGCGCAGCTGCGCTTCCGCCCGGTCGTCCAGGGCCCCGAGCCGGCCGTCCCGGCCGCCGAGGAGAGCCCCGCGCCCACCGAGGGAACCGAGCCGACCGACGCCGCGGTGACGGACGGCGGCGCCCAGGCCACCGATCCGGCGCAGCCGACCGACGCAGCCCCGTCCGACGGCGCCGTCGCCGATCCTCCGGCGCCCGACCCCGACGCCCCGCCGGTCACCCTGGAAGAGGCCGCGGCGGAGTACGCCACGCTGACCTGCGGCCCCGAGGGCGTCACCAGCGAGGTGGCCCGGCCGGACAGCTACGTCGCCGCGTGCAGTGAGGACGGGGCGCTCAAGTACCTCCTCGGCCCCACGATCATCGAGGGCACCCAGGTCGAGGACGCCAACGCCGGCACCCAGCAGGCGACCGGTGAGTGGGTCGTCCTGCTCGACTTCAATTCGGCCGGTCTGGCCACCTGGGCCGAGTACACCACGGCCAACGTCGGCTCCAACGTCGCCTTCACCCTCGACGGCCGGGTGATCTCCGCACCGACCATCCAGGGCGCGATCACCAGCAACCCCACGACGATCACCGGCTCCTTCGACCAGGAGAGCGCCGAGGAGCTGGCCAACCAGCTGCGCTACGGCGCGCTGCCGCTGACCTTCACCCAGGCCACCGCGCAGTCGATCTCCACCGAGCTGGGCGCCGAGCAGCTCCGCGCCGGCCTGATCGCCGGCGCCATCGGCATCGCCCTGGTGTTCGTCTACGCGCTGCTCTACTACCGGCTGCTCGGCCTGGTCATGATCGCCAGCCTGGTCCTGTCGGCGGTGGTCGTCTACGCCGTCCTCGTGGTGCTGGGGCGGCAGATCGGCTTCACCCTGAGCCTCGCCGGCATCGCCGGGTTCATCGTGTCGCTCGGCATCACCGCCGACTCGTTCGTCGTCTACTTCGAGCGGCTCAAGGACGAGATCCGGGAGGGCCGCACGCTGCGCTCGGCGGTGCCGCGGGCGTGGGTCCGGGCCCGCCGCACCATCCTCTCGGCCGACGCGGTCAGCTTCCTCGCCGCGGCGATCCTCTACGTGCTGGCCATCGGCGACGTGAAGGGCTTCGCCTTCACCCTGGGCATGTCGACGGTGCTCGACCTGGTCGTCGTCTTCCTCTTCACCCACCCGCTGATGGCGGTGCTGGCCCGCTACCGCATCTTCGGCAGCAGCCGCTTCTCCGGCCTCGGCCGCAGCCTCGACCGCCCCCGTGCGGCCGCTCCCCGGCGCCCCGCCGTGGACCGCGAGCTCGTGGGCGCGGCGAGCGGGGCCGGCCGCACCGCGCAGGACAGGAGCGACGCATGACCGGCCGCGACCACCGCACGGACGCCGACGAGCTGCCGGTGGGCACCGAGGCCGACGAGGCGGCCGCGGCGTCGGACGACGCCATGCCCCCCGTCGACGACCGTGCCCTGGAGGACGCCGGGCTGCGGCGCGCGGGGAAGCCGGGGACCGGCCGCCCGCCGCACCGTGCCTCGCTGGCGCACCGTCTCTACAACGGCGAGGCGGGGCTCGACGTCGTCGGCCGCAGCCGGCTGATCTACCGGATCACCGCGGTCGTGGTGCTGCTCTGCATCGCCGCGATGGTCTTCCGGGGGTTCAACTTCGGCATCGACTTCGCCGGCGGCAACAGCCTCCGGCTGCCGGGCACGACCGAGCAGCTCGCCGAGGTCCGAGAGGCCGCGGAGGACGCCGGCGCCGAGGTCGCGACCGCGCAGGTCGTCGGCGGCAACACACTGCTGCTGCGCACCGGTGCCCTGGACAACGACACCGAGCGCGCGGTCGTCGAGGCCGTCGCCGGCGCGGCCGGCATCGAGCCGTCGCAGGTCAGCCCCGAGTCGGTGAGCGCCGAGTGGGGCGAGGACATCACCCGCCAGGCGCTCATCGCGCTGGCGGTCTTCCTCGTCGCCGTCGTCGCGTTCCTGGCGCTGCGCTTCCAGCCGAAGATGGCGATCGGGGCGATGGCGGCGCTGCTGCACGACATCGTCGTCACCGCCGGCATCTATGCGCTCGTCGGCTTCGAGGTCACGCCGTCCACGGTGATCGGCTTCCTCACCATCCTGGGCTTCTCGCTCTACGACACCGTCGTCGTCTTCGACAAGGTCGACGAGAACGTCCGGGACCTGGACAAGACGGCGCGGATGACCTGGGGCGAGGCGGCGAACCTGGCGGTCAACCAGACGCTGATGCGCTCGATCAACACGTCGGTGATCGCGCTGCTGCCGGTGGCCGGCCTGCTCTTCGTGGGCGCCGGGCTGCTCGGCGTCGGCACGCTGAAGGATCTCGCCCTCGTCCTCTTCGTCGGCCTGGCCGCGGGCACCTACTCCTCGATCTTCCTGGCCACGCCGATCGTGGCCGACCTCAAGGAGCGCGAGCCCGAGATGCGGGCTCTGCGCCGGCGGGTGCTCGCCCGCCGTTCGTCGCAGGCACGGCAGGGCGCTGCACGGCCGGCCGGCCGCGGCCCGGTGGCCAGCGCCCGCCGCGCCGGCGGTTAGATC
>NZ_SPQN01000103.1 GCF_004571065.1 Geodermatophilus sp. DF01-2 | reverse complement strand
GCAGGCGCTGGCGGGCAGGCTCCGGCGGTGACAGGCGACGCGGACGGCGAGCGGAGCGCACCGGCCTCGTCCGATGGGGGAGCCACCGCGCTGCCGTCGTCGGCGATCTCCGGCAACGGTCAGGCGGTCGCGGCGTCCCGGACGACGAGCCGGTCACCGCGCAGCAGGTCGCGGGCGCGGGGCAGCAGGCGGACCAGCCGCAGCGGCGAGCCGCCGAGCAGCGCCGCCCCGCCGTCCCGGCGCCGGGTGCGGGGGTCCAGGCGGACGGCGAAGCCGTCGGGGAGCCGGTCGGGCGGGGGTGCGGCGACCGGCACTCGCCCACCCACCCCCGGACCCCTGCTCAACCCTCGGCCAGGACCTCGGCGGTCGACGTCACCTCGACCAGCGGTGCGTAGCAGCCGAAGATCTTCATCGTGTCCTCGTGGGCCTCGTCGCTCGCGCCGGCGCAGGCGTCGGAGACCACCCGCACCAGCATCCCGGCGTCCGCGGCGGGCAGCACCGTGGAGAGCACGCAGCAGTCGGTGGCGACGCCGGCGACGGTGACCGGACCCTCGCCCACCAGGTCGGCGACCTCGGGGACCCACTTGCCGAAGGTCGGCGCATTCACCACGGGGGAGCCGCCCGGGTCCTCGGAGAGCTGGAACAGCGGGATGGCGTGCGCTTGCGTGAAGTAGTCGTACTTCGCGTAGTAGTCGGCCCATGCGCCGGTGGGCTGCTCGGGGACGACGAAGCGGGTGAAGACGACCCGGTCGCCGAAGGCCTCGACCAGCGAGCGGATGCGCGGCCGGATCTCGTCGAAGCGGGGCGTCGTCCACGGCGAGGTCGGGTCGCGGAAGACCTCCTGGTAGTCGACGACGACCAGCCAGCCCGGCAGTGACCCCATGCGTCGGACCATAACCCCGCGCACCCGGACGCGGTCCGTCAGCCGCGGAGCCGGCCGCTGGGGTCGACGTCCCACGCCCGGACGGCGGCGGCCAGCCGCCCGGCCATCCCGGTGAGCAACGCGGCCCCCTCCTCCGCCGAGGCGCCGGCCGGGTCGCCCAGCACGCCGGTCGGGCTGACCGCGCGCACCCCCTCGGCGCGCAGCCGGGGGAGCAGCTCGGCGATCGGCGCGGTCTCCCCCGCCACCGCCCGGTCCTCGCGGACCAGGTCCGGTTCCACGTGCAACATCAGCGACGTCTCGGTGCGCCCGGCGTGGGCGTCGGCCCCCGCGGCCCCGCAGGGGTACCAGGCGACGTCCCGCCCCTCGGCGCGCAGTCGGGCGCCGGCCGTGCGCAGCGCGTCGAGGTTGCCGCCGTGGCCGTTGACCAGCACGAGGCGTCCGGCCCAGCGGCAGGCGGAGCGGCCGTACTCGACGAGCAGCCCGGTGAGCGCGTCGGTGCCGACGGAGACGGTGCCGGGGAAGTCCTCGTGCTCGCCGCTGGCGCCGTAGGCCAGCGCCGGGGCCAGCAGCGCTCCGCCGAGGGCGTCGACGGCGGCCTCGGCGACCGCGCAGGCGACCGTCGTGTCGGTGGCCAGCGGCAGGTGGTGGCCGTGCTGCTCGACGGCGCCGAGCGGCACCAGCAGCAGCGGGCGCTCGGGCAGGTCGGGCCAGGTGTCGCCGGCGAGCCTGGTTCCCGGAACGGCGTCTGGCACGGGGGCAGCGTAGGGCGGGTGGCCGCCACGTCGCCGTCCCCCTACCGTCGGCCGCACGAGGAGGTTCGGCGATGCCCGCCTGGATCTGTGCAACCTGCGGCGTCCAGTACGCCGATGCCGAGCAGCCGCCTGCGCACTGTCCGGTCTGCGAGGACGAACGCCAGTACGTCGGGTGGGACGGCCAGCAGTGGACGACGAGGGACGAGCTGGCGCGCGACCACCGCAGCGTGCTGCGCGAGGAGGAGCCCGGCCTGCTCGGCGTCGGGGTGGAACCGGCGTTCGCCATCGGGCAGCGGGCCCTGCTGGTGCGCACCCCGGCCGGCAACGTGCTGTGGGACTGCGTGTCGCTGCTCGACGACGACGCCACCGCACGCATCGGGGAGCTCGGCGGCATCGCCGCCATCGCGATGTCCCACCCGCACTTCTACGGCGCCCACGTCGACCTCGCCGAGGTCTTCGACGCCCGCGTCGTGATCCCGCAGGCCGACCGGGAGTGGGTGGCGCGCCCCTCGCCGCGGATCGAGTTCTTCGACGAGGAGGTCGAACCGGTCCCGGGGGTGACGGTGGCCCGCATCGGCGGCCATTTCGACGGCGCCGCCGTCCTGCACTGGCCCGCCGGATCCGACGGTCGGGGGGCCCTGCTGACCGGTGACACGATCACCGTCGTCCAGGACCGGGACTGGGTCAGCTTCATGTGGAGCTTCCCCAACCTCATCCCGCTGGACGAGCACACCGTCACCGACATCGCCCGCCGGGTCGAGCGGTTTCCCTTCGACCGGGTGTACGGCGGCTGGTGGGGACGCGTCGTCGTGCGCGACGGCGCCGCCGCCGTGCGCCGCTCCGCCGACCGCTACGTCGCCCGCCTGCACGGGGAGCGACCGGGCTGAGCCCCGGGCACGATGGCGACGTGCCCTCCAGCGAGGACGTCCGTGCAGAGCCGGCGGCGGCACCGTGGTGGCGGTCGGCGGTGCTCTACCAGGTGTACCCGCGCAGCTTCGCCGACTCCGACGGGGACGGCGTGGGCGACCTGCGCGGCATCACCGGACGGCTGGACCACCTGGTCGACCTGGGCGTGGACGCGGTCTGGCTCTCGCCGTTCTACGCCTCGCCGATGGTGGACTTCGGCTACGACATCACCGACCACTGCGCGGTCGACCCCGTCTTCGGCACCCTGGCCGACGTCGACGCGCTGGTGGCGGCCGCGCACGCCCGGGGGCTGCGGGTGCTGGTCGACGTCGTCCCCAACCACACCTCCGACCGGCACCCGTGGTTCGCCGAGTCCCGCTCGTCCCGGGACAGCGGCCGGCGGGACTGGTACGTGTGGGCCGATCCGGGCCCCGGCGGTGGGCCGCCGAACAACTGGCTGTCCGCCTTCGCCGCCAGCGGGCCGGCGTGGACGCTGGACGGGCGCACCGGGCAGTACTACCTGCACTCCTACACCGCCGCGCAGCCGGACCTGAACTGGCAGAACGCCGCGGTCCGCGAGGCCGTGCACGACGTGCTGCGGTTCTGGCTGGAGCGGGGCGTGGACGGTTTCCGGGTCGACGCCGCCCACCGGCTGGTCAAGGACCCGACGCTGGCGGACAACCCGGCGGACGTCGCCCACCTGCGCACCGCCCTCGTACCCGGTGGCACGCGGCTGCGGCACATCGACCAGCCCGGCGTGCACGAGGTGCTGCGCGAGGTGCGCGCCGTCGTCGGCCCGGACACGCTGCTGCTCGGCGAGATCGGGGTCGCCGACCCCACCCGGTGGGCCGCCTACTACGGCTCCGGCGACGAACTGGTGCCGCTCAACCCCACCTTCTGGTCCCGGCCGTGCACCACGGACGCGCTCCGCTCCGCCGTCGACACCACCGAGGCAGTGCTGCCCCCGGGCGGCTGGCCGGTCTACGCGCTCGGCAACCACGACCTGTCGCGGCTGGCCACCCGGTGCGGCTCCGCCCGCGCCCGGCTGGCCGCCGTGCTGTTGCTCACCCTGCGGGGGACGCCGCTGGTCTACTACGGCGACGAGCTCGGCATGACCGACGTGCCCGTCCCGCCCGAGGCGGCGCGCGACCCCGACGGGCGCGACCCCGCCCGCACCCCCATGCAGTGGGACGCCTCGCCCGGCGCCGGGTTCACCACGGGCCGGCCCTGGCTGCCGATCCCCCCGACCGCCGGCACCGTCAACGTCGCAGCCGAACGGGCCGATCCCGGCTCGCTGCTGAACCTGTACCGCGCACTGATCCGCTTGCGCCGCCGCTCCCCGGCGCTGCGCACCGGGGACTACCGCCCGCTCCCGCCGACCGACCCCGGGTTGTACGCCTACTGGCGGCAGGCCGGCGACCAGCGGATCCTCGTCGCGCTCAACGCGACCGGCCGGTCCCGCACCGTCGCGCCGCCCGGCACCTCCACCGGCCGCCTCCTGCTCAGCACCGACCCGGACCGCCCGCTCGGGGAGTGCCCGGATCCGCTGGTCCTCGCGGCCGACGAGGCGGTGGTCGTCGAATCCGACCGTTAGAGAGCCGCGCCCAGCCGGTCGCCGTCCAGGGTGGCCGCGCCGGCTCTCCGCGGGGCCAGGCAGTCGCCGACCCGGTGCACCTCCAGGCCGCTGTCGTGCAGGGCCTGCCACAGCTCGTCGTCGGCCCGTGGGACGCCGGCCACCACCACCCAGTCGACGGTCCGCTCCTCGGCCGCGCCGGTGAGGTGGTGCAGCAGCCGAACGGTGCGCCCGTCGAAGGCGGTGACCAGGCGCTCCGTCGTCCGTCGGATGCGCAAGCGCGCTGCCCGCCGCTCCCAGCCGGGCCGGTCGAGGGTGAGCCCGAGGTCCTGCCCGACCACCATCGCGCTCGTCACCACCTCGACCGAGGACCCGCGCCCGGCGAGCAGCTCGGCGGTGCCGGTCGCCGCAGCGGCGCCCAGGTCGTCGACGACGAGGACGTCGCCGGACGGGGTCACCGCGCCGGTGAGCACGGCGCGGACGTCGACCACCCGGTCGCTGTCGCCCGCCCAGTCGGGACGCACCGGGCGGGCGCCGGTGGCGAGGACGACGACGTCCGGTGCCTCTCTCCGGACGCCCTCCGCGGTGGCGCGCACCCCGGTGCGGACCGCGACCCCGGCACGGGCGCACTCGCCGGCGAGGTCGTCGACCAGCGGACGCAGTCCGTCCCGGCCGGGAGCCGACGCCGCGACCCGGATCGCGCCGCCGGTCTGCGGTTGCTGCTCCCACATGGTGACCGCGTGCCCGCGAGCGGCCGCGGTGGCGGCGACGCGCAGCCCGGCCGGCCCGCCGCCGACGACGAGCACGCGGCGCCGTCGGCGCGGTACCGGCAGCGGCGCCTCGCGACCCGCCCGCGGATTGGTCACGCAGCCGAGCGGTCGGTTCAGGCCCACCCGGCCGACGCAGTCGGAGTTACAGCCGAGGCAGCGGCGGATCTCGCCGTCCCGCCCGCCGAGCGCCTTGGCGGCGAACTCGGGGTCGGCGATCTGCGCGCGGACGGCGCCGACCAGGTCGCAGTGGCCGTCGGCCAGCGCCTGCCCGGCCTGCGCGGGGGTGAGGAAGCGGCCGACACCGGCCACCGGTACGTCGACAGCGGCCCGGACGGCCGCGGACAGGTACCGGGCGTAGCCGGGCGGGGTGGTCATCGGCGGGACGACGCGGTCCAGGGTCGTCGTCGCGACACCGACGGTCGTACTCACGTAGTCGACCAGCCCCCGGTCGGCCAGCAGCCGCGCGGTGGCCACGGCCTCGGCGAGCGTCGTCCCGCCGTCCACACCCTCCTCGTCAGCGAGACGGACGCCGAGGGCGCGGCCGGGGCCGAGCGCCTCACGGACGGCGGTGAGCACCTCGACGAGGAAGCGGGCGCGGTGCTCGAGCGGGCCGCCGTAGCGGTCGGTGCGCCGGTTGGTGGCGCGGGAGAGGAACTGGCGGACCAGCGAGGACTGCGAGCCCTGGACCTCGACGCCGTCGAACCCGGCCGCCGCGCAGCGGGCGGCGACGTCGGCGTAGCCGGCGACCAGCCGGTCGATGTCGGCGCCGGTGACCTCGCGTGGCACCTCCCGGAACAGCGGGTCCGGCACCGGGGACGGCGCGAGGGCCGGCGCCCGGGTGTGCAGCGAGTCGGACTGCCCGCCGTTGTGGTTGACCTGGGCGAACACCGGCACGCCGTGTGCGTGGACGGCCTCGGCGACCCGCCGCAGCCCGGGCAGGACGGCGGGGTCGTAACCGCGGACGAGCTTCTCGTAGGGCCGGTCGGCGGGGTCGGTGGAGAGCTCCTCGGTGATCACCAGCCCGGCGCCGCCGGCCGCGCGGGCCGCGTAGTAGGCGGCGTGCCGCTCGGTGAACAGCCCGTCGACGGCGTAGTTCGTCAGGTGGGCGGGGAAGACGACGCGGTTGGGGAGGGCCACCGGCCCGACCCGCAGCGGCGCGACGAGGTGCTCGACGTTCATCCGTGCTCCCTCCTGCTGCCGGATCCCGCACCCGGGACCGGTAGGGACCGGCGCAACAGTGTCCCGGCGCGGCTTTCCGGGTGATCATCGCGGGCGGGTCTGGGGCGGGTGGCGCTGGCGGCCGGTGCGGTCGTCGAGGTGGCGCTGGTCGCGGTCGTTGTGTTCCTCGCGACCTTCGACGCCCGCAGGCTCATCGACCTCGGCGCCTGGGTGGGCGTGGAGGACCCATGGCAGCAGTCGGCGATGCCGAACACCCGCGCAACCACGGAGGAGCTGTGCAGCGCCGCCCTCTGCGGCCAGGCCGTGCAGTCCGACACGCTGACGACGTACCGGTTCGCGGACCGGGACGACGCCATGGCGGCAGCCCGCCACTTCGCCGGAGAGGCCCGTCCGGCTGGATCGTCGTCCGGTTCGAGCCCGGGCGTCTGACGGCGGCGCAGCGCAGGGAGTTCGCGGCCGGCCTGGACTGCATCAACGTGGGGATCACCGAGGACGGCCTGGAGTGCTGACCGGAGAGACTCGCGGGCGTGGCCCCTCGACGCTGCCCCTGCGGGACCGGCCTGCCCTACGCCGAGTGCTGCGGCCGTCTGCACGACGGCACCGCGACGGCGGCCACCGCCGAGCAGCTGATGCGCTCGCGCTACAGCGCCTTCGCCGTCGGGGACGCCGGGTACTTGCTGACCACCTGGCACCCCTCGACCCGGCCGGCGTCGCTGGAGCTCGACCCGACCGTGCGCTGGACCGGCCTCGACGTGCTGGCCACCTCGGACGGCGGGTTGCTGGCCGGGGAAGGCACGGTCGAGTTCCGCGCCTCGTACCGGCACGAGGGTGGGAGCGGCAGCCAGCACGAGGTCAGTCGGTTCACGCGCGTGGACGGCGCCTGGCGGTACCTCGACGGCGAGTGAGCAGGCACGCCCGACGCCGGCGGCACGCACGCCGAGCGCACGACCTCGAGGTCGTGCGGGCTCGGCATCAGCTGGTCGGGTCAGGCGGCTGTGTGCAAGTTCGGTCCGATGAGGATCTCGGTGCCATCCGGTCGCCAGGTGCACCATCGGCCGTCGGGTTGTCGCTCGACCCGGAATCCGTGGTGGACCTTGGTGTGATGGCGCTCGCACAGCAGGGCGGCGTCGTCCAGGTTGGTTTCGCCGCCGTTGACCCACTCGAGCAGGTGGTGCACGTCGCACCACCAGGTGGGTGCGGCTTGACAGCACCCTCGGCCACCCCGACCGCGACGGGGAGCACGCCACTGGCCGGGTGTCAGCGCCGGCGGCCGCGGGCAGGAGGTGGGCGACATCAGGTCGCGCACGACGAGAGGACGAGATGAGCGCCGAGGACACCCGCAAGGTCGCCGGGCTGATCAAGGACGAGAAGTTCGGGTTCCTGACGACGACCACGCCCGAGGGGAAGCTGACCAGCCGGCCGATGGCGCTGCAGGAGGTGGAGTTCGACGGCGACCTGTGGTTCTTCGCCGAACGGAGCGCCGACTGGCTGACCCACATCGCCCACTCGCCGCAGGTCAACGTCGGCATCGGCTCCGGCGGTACCTGGGTCTCCCTGACCGGACATGCGGCGGTCGTCGACGACGTGGCCAAGAAGAAGGAGCTGTGGAACGGCGGCGCCGAGGCCTGGCTGCCGCAGGGCCCGGAGGACCCGTCGGTCGTCCTGGTGAAGGTCGACGGCGACACCGCGGAGTACTGGGACTCCCCCGGCGGTCGACTGGCCACCGCGTTCAGCTTCGCCAAGGCCAAGGCCACCGGGCAGCGGATCGATGCCGGGGACAACGAGGTCGTCGACCTCTGAGCTACGGGTCCCCGGCAGCCAGCACCGCCCACGCCGCGCGGCGACCCTCGAGCACCGCCTCCAGCACGGTGCGCGGTGCCACCGCGTCCCCGGCGACGAGGGCCCCGGGCGGGACGGCACCGGGCAGCCGCGGTCCGGCGTCCACCAGGACGGCGCAGGGGACGCGGCGCTGCTCCCCGGCCCACCGGTCAGCGAGCACGGCGGCACCGTCGCCCACCGTCTGCAGCACCGACTCCGCCTCCCGCCGGACGCCGGCCCCCGCCAGCCGGGCGTTCGCCGGGCCCAGGTCGCCGCCGAGCCGCACGCCGACGACCTCGTCCGGCGCCACGAGAGCGACCTCCCGGCCCGCCGCGGCGAGCAGCTCCGCGACGCCCACCCCCACCGGCCCGCCGGCGGGGTCGTGCACGACCACCGGGCCGGGCGGCAGGACGGCGCCGGCCAGCACGTCGGCAGCGGTCAGCACGCAGGCGTCTCCGGCGACGGCGTACCCGGGGAGCCGCGCCCGGGCCCCGGTGGCGACGACGTCCGCACCGGCCACGTCCCCGGTCTCGACGGCCGCGCCCAGCTCGACCCGCACCCCCAGCCGAGCGACCTCACCGGCCAGCCAGGCGGCGAGGTCGCCGAATCGCGCCCGCCCGGGCAGCGCGGCGACCAGCGGCAGGGCGCCGCCGAGCCGGTCCGACCGCTCGACCAGCCGGACGTCGGCCCCGGCGGTGGCCAGCACCCGCGCGGCCTCGAGGCCGGCCGGCCCCCCGCCGACGACCGTGATCCGCCGCCCGGCGCCGTCCGGGAGCTCGATCGGCTGCTCGCTCTCGTGGCCGCTCGACGGGTCGGCGACACAGCTGACCAGCGGGTTGCGGACGTCGCGTACCTGGCAGGCCTGGTTGCACAGGGTGCACGGCCGCACCGGGACGCCGGCGCGGGCCTTCCGGACGAGGTCGGCGTCGGCGATCTGCGCCCGCGTCATCTCGACGGCGTCGGCGACCCCGTCGTCCAGCGCCCACTGCGCGGCCGCGACGTCGACGACCGAGCCCTGCAGCACGACCGGCGTCCCCCCTGCGGCCGCCCGCACCGCGCGGGTGAGGTCGGCGTTGAAGCCGGGTGGGGTGCTCCCGTCGGGCCGGCACGCCGAGGGCGCCAGGCCGCCGCCCCGGACGACGACGAGCAGATCGACCAGGGGCGCGAGCTCGCGGACGTGCTGCACCGCGACCGAGACGGTGATCCCGGCCCAGGGCGCCTCCTCGTCGCAGGACAGCCGCAGCGCCAGCACGCGCGCCGGCCCGAGCTCCGCGCGGACGGCGGCCAGCACCTCGCGGAGCAGCCGCAGCCGGTCGGTGCCGTAGCCGTCCGTGCGGCTGTTGGTCAGGCCCGAGGCGAACTGGCGCAGCAGCGAGCGCGCGCCGGCGTCGACCTCCACGCCGTCGACGTCCGCGGCTACCGCGACCCGGGCGGCGTCGGCGAAGCCCGCGACCAGCGCCTCGACGTCCGCCTGCTCCATCGCCACCGGCACCTCGCGGGCGACGACGTCGGGCACGGCGGATGGCGCCCACAGCGCGGTCTGCGCGTGTGCGGACGTGCCCTGCGCCCCGGCGTGCCCGAGGGAGGCGAGCACCAGCGCGCCGTGCGGCCGGCACGCCGCGACGACGTCCACCCAGCCGGGGCCGCAGTCAGCGGCGAGGGGCGCCCGTTCGTAGGGCCAGTCGCTCCCGTGCACCGACGCGGTCTCGGGAACGACGATCCCGCAGCCGCCCGCGGCCCGGCGCGCGTAGTAGGCGACGTGCCGCTCCGAGAGCGCCCGCCCGCGCCCCAGGTTGGTCTCGTGCGGGCCGAACAGCACCCGGGAGGGCGCCGTCCGGCCCGCCAGGACCAGCGGGTCGAGAAGTCCGGTCAGCGCAGGCGGAGCCCGGCCAGCGGCGACTCGTCGCAGATCCGGGCGGGCGGTGTGGGTGAGGACACAGCCGGCGCGACCTTCGGGATCGACGGCATGCCGAGCAGCGTCGGCTGACCGCGGACCGGCCCCGTGTGCGAGTGGTCGACGTGGCTCTTCGGCATGACCGTCGCGGCGTCGCGGGCGGCCAGCGCGGACTCACCGTAGCCCTGCACGCACTCGGGGTCGGGGCCGTCCAGCGGCAGGCCGGTGAAGAACTTGGCCGCCATGCAGCCGCCCCGGCAGGCATCGAAGTGGGCGCACTTCGTGCAGGCGCCGCCGGTCTGCGGGCTGCGCAGGTCGGCGAAGAGCTCGCTCTGCTGCCACACCCGCTGGAAGCCGCCCTCGTCGCGCACGTTGCCGGCGAGGAAGTTCTCGTGGATGGCGAACGGGCAGGCGTAGACGTCGCCGACCGGGTCGATGAGGCAGACCACCCGGCCGGCGCCGCAGAGGTTGAGGCCGGGCAGCGCCTCGCCGAACGCCGACAGGTGGAAGAAGGAGTCCCCGGTCAGCACGTCGTCGCCGTTGGCCAGCAGCCAGGAGTACAGCTCGCGCTGCTGCTGCTGGGTCGGGTGCAACTGGTCCCAGACGTCGGCGCCGCGGCCGGACGGGCGCAGCCGGGTGATCCGCAGCTGGGCGCCGTAGCGGTCGGTGAGCGCCTGGAACTCGTCGAGCTGCCCGGCGTTCTCGCGGGTGACGACGACGGAGACCTTGAAGTCCTTCATCCCGGCCTCGGCCAGGTTCTCCAGCGCCCGGACCGCGGTGGCGTACGAGCCCGCGCCGCGGACCCGGTCGTTGACCTCGGCGGTCGCGCCGTCGAGGGAGATCTGCACGTCCACGTAGTCGGTGCGGGCCAGCTGCGCGGCGCGGGTGCGGTCCAGCTTGACGCCGTTGGTGGAGAACTTGACGCCGACGTCGTGGCCGATGGCGTAGTCGAGCAGGTGCCAGAAGTCCGGGCGGACGGTGGGTTCGCCGCCGCCGACGTTGACGTAGAAGACCTGCATCCGCTGCAGCTCGTCGATGACCGCCTCGGCCTCGGCGGTGGACAGCTCGCGCGGGTCCCGCCGTCCCGACGAGGACAGGCAGTGCGCGCACGCCAGGTTGCAGGCGTAGGTGAGTTCCCAGGTCAGGCAGATCGGCGCGTCCAGCCCGTACTCGAACTGGTCGATCAGCCGTCCCCCAGTAGGACGCTGCGGACGGGCGGGCAGGACGGCGGTCATGGCTCCTCCGGCTGGTCGGCCTGCCTGCAGGGGCCCGCCGCGAGCCTGCGAGCGGTGGGGGGCAGGGAGGTCCTTGCTTCGATCATCTGGGAACGGGCGAGGTCGGCCAGCGCCCGGCGGTAGGCCGGGTGCTGCGCGTCGGGGACCCCGCACGCGACGAGGGTGGCGTCGGCGCTGGGGTGCTCGG
The DNA here is from genome assembly GCF_004571065.1 of Geodermatophilus sp. DF01-2. Classification (GTDB taxonomy): domain Bacteria; phylum Actinomycetota; class Actinomycetes; order Mycobacteriales; family Geodermatophilaceae; genus Geodermatophilus. Next base: position 1,226 of record NZ_SPQN01000103.1, on the reverse strand, counting down.
CCAGCGACTCGACGACGGCGACCAGCGGCTTCGACTTCAGGAAGGAGAGCTTCCGGTTGCCGAAGTGGTAGATCAGCGCCCCGAAGGGCTCCGGGCGCAGGGCCACGGAGCGGGCCCGCCGCCAGGGCAGCGACGGGTCGAACTCAGCAGCGGGGGCGGGCGCGGGAGCGCCGGAGCCCGGTGGTGGCGCGGCGCCGGCCTCGCGCACCTGCTCGGCCGGCGCCGCGACGGGGGCGTCGATCAGTACACCCCGCACATGCCGTCGATGGAGACCTCCTCGACGAGGGACTCCTCGACCAGGGCCTCCTCGACCGCCGGGGCCTCGGTCGCCTGGGTGTCGTCGGTCTCGGGCATGGGGCCTCCTGTGATCTCGGTTACGCGGTGGCGGGGACGTTAGTGACACCGAGTGCCACCCGGCAACACCCGTCCTCCGACGCGGCGCGCCGTCCCCGGCGCGTCGGTGGCGCAAGATGACCCCGTGACCGAGGCGCCCGTGGACGTGCGCGCGGACACCCGCGCCCGGATCGAGCAGGCGGCCCTGGAGCTGTTCACCCGCACGGGGTTCGAGCAGGTCACCATCGACGAGATCGCCGACGCCGCGGGGATCAGCCGGCGCACCTTCTTCCGGTACGTCGCGACCAAGGCCGACGCGGTCTGGGGCGACTTCGGCTCGCACGTCGCGCGGCTCGAGCGGCTGCTGGCGGTGACCCGCGTCGACCAGCCGGTGCTGGCCTCCATCTGCGCGGCCTACGTCGAGGTCAACGACTACGCGGCCGGCGACCTGCCGATCCTCCGGCAGCGGCTGGCGCTCATCCTCGGCGAGCCGGCGCTGCAGGCCCACTCGCAGGTCCGCTACGCCGACGTCGACCGCGTGGTGGCCGAGCACGTCGCCCGCCGGACCGGGCAGACTCCCGGTGCGCTGCTGCCCCGGCTGGTCGCCACCAGCACCCGGGCGGCGGCGACGACGGCGTTCGAGGTGTGGCTGGCCGACGGGACGACGACGCTCGCCGACGACCTGCACGCGGCCTTCGACCAGCTCGCCCTGGGCTTCCCGGGCCTGCGCACGCCGCCGTCCCGCCCCTGACCCCGTCCGTCCCGATGATCGAGCCTGTCGCAGAGACCTGTGGTGAGGCCGGGCGACCGAAGGCGCGGCGTGCTCGGCCCAGGGTGCTGGAGGCCGGTGGTCGGGCGCTCGCGGGCCGGTTGCCTGACCGGGAACGGTGGCT
>NZ_SPQN01000102.1 GCF_004571065.1 Geodermatophilus sp. DF01-2 | reverse complement strand
GCTCGTCCAGACCCTCGTCGTGCTCTGGTACACCGACCACGGCGACCCGGCCGGCGACCTCGCCGCCATCCGCGCCGCCGCCCCCTGGTACACCACCAAGGCCGAACCGTCCTACGCCGACATGCACGCCGCCCTGCGCAAGACGATCATCGCAGCGCGCTTTTCCCCGGCCACAGCCGTCCCGCCCACCGACACCGAAATTCGCGCCGTCCTCACCGCCTGGGCCGCCGCCGAACCCGCCCTCGCGGCATAACCCCGAAAGTCGAGCACGACTCCTGGCGGCCGGAAACAGCTTCAGCTGCAGGTGGCGCGCGAGGCGGGAGCCGTGCGGAAGCTCCGCATCCAGAAGGTTCCGACCTCGGGTGACCTCACCCGGCTGGAGACGGTGCTGGAACTCGACAGGGAGCAGGCGACCAGCCTCATCGACATGTTGCGCGCCATCGACGCTATCCCGATCGAGGGCGACAGCACCGTGCGCGTTGACGACCAACTGCTCCGCGACGTGTTCGCCGACCCCACCGCGATGGCGAGTGTCTACGCCGACGACCCCGAGCGGTTCCGCGCGCTCATCGAAAGCGACGCCAACGCCAGCGACGTGATCGCGCTCCAACACCGTCGCGAGGTCGCCGCCACCATGCGCCGATGGCTGGAGGACGATGACTCCTTTGCGGAGGCGAACGCGGCGGCCGGTGGCCCGGAGAAGGCCTGGCAGCAGTTGCTCGAAGCGAACCCATGGGTCCTCGGCATCGGCCTGGGCGGGCAGCTCCTGACCTCTTGGGAGGAGGGAAAGTTGGAGCAGACTGTCGTCGGCAGAAGCATCAAGGGAGTAGGCAAGCGGGCCGACGCGTTGCTCCGAACCGCCGGCATCGTACGTACGCTCGCTTTCGCCGAGATCAAGCACCATCAGACCCGCCTGCAAGGTGAGCAATACCGCTCCGGGGCGTGGGGGCCATCCAAGGAAGTCGCAGGGGCCGTGGTCCAAGTCCAGCAGACCGTCCACCTTGCGAGCCGGGAACTCGGCGACTACATCCAAGATCAGGCTGACGACGGCGAGTTGCTGGGGACGGGAACGTTCATCCTCCAGCCCCGGTCGTACGTGATCGTCGGCTCGCTCGACCAACTGACCGGCGACGGCGGTGGTCCGATCCCAGACAAGGTCCGCAGCTTCGAGTTGTTCCGGCGGAACCTGCACGAGCCAGAGGTGATCACGTTCGACGAGTTGGTCGCACGCGCCGAGTGGCACGTTGAGGCCGCCGCGCACGGATCGGCAGCCGACGAGCCGCCAGGCGCGGAGCCCGAGAGCACTTGGACTACCCAGCCGGACCGGTGGGCCCCTGACGAGCCGCCCTTTTGAACGATCGGGCTACGGACGGTCGGGGATCGGTAGGCCCGCATCCCGGAGCCGCTGTAGGACTTCGTCCGCCGCCTCCTCGATCGACTGCCCGGCGGTGACGTAGCGGATGGCATCGACGACGGTCGCATGCAGGTCGCCGTAACCAGTGGCCCCCTCTTCGCTACTCAACCCCATGAGGAGCATGGTGCCGCAAGGCAACGGGGCCGGCATCCGACGACCCGGCGATCAGCCGTCCGCAAGCCGAAGGTCAGATGACTCGGCGCCGCACCTGGAGCAGTCCAAGCAGCAGTGCTACAGCCGCGAGTGCGATGGCCAGCCCCGTCTCGATGAGCTGCAGCGGCCAGTAGTGGCTCGGTGGGATGAACTCGGCCCGCTCGCTGACAGCACCCTGCTCCTCCGCGCAGGTGGCCGGGTTGAACGGCTCACCGCACTGGTCGTACCGGGGTGACACGGGCTCACCGGCGGCACTGCGGTACCCGACGTCGAGCACCCGGGATCCCGCAGGCACGTAGGTGTCGGTCATGACGGTGCCCGGGGCCGCGCTGACGACCGTGGTGTCGAGAACGTGCGGCCGGAGCATGCTCAGCGCCGGCACGAGCACCAGGTAGGCGACGACGCCCAGCGCGATCGCACCGACGGTGTTCCGCAACACGAGGCCCAGGAGGGCGGCTGCACAGAAGGCGAGCAGGAAGTAGCCGCCCATCACCAGGCCGGTGGTCTCGAACCATCCCGACTCCAACCGCGTGGGCGACAGGACGTACAGCGGCTCGCGAGCCCAGCCGACGACGAGCCCGAGGGTCAGCAGCGCGACGGTGACCGGCATCCCGACGACCGCGGCTTCGACCGCCCACCAGCGGGCGCGTCCGACGGACTGGGTCAGGGTGAACAGCTGCGTGCGCTGCTCGAACTCGCGGGCGACCAGTGGTCCGCCGACCAGCACGCCCAGCAGCACCGGCAGGACGATCAGGAACTGGGGCAGCCAGGACAGGAGTGAGCTGAAGCGGTCCTCCAGCACGCTCTGGGCGCCGGCCGGGCAGCCGGGGTCGAAGTAGCCGTCGCGCAGGCAGCCGGTCAGCCCCAGCTCCCGGATCGACGACGTCGCCGCCAGCCGCAGCGCGACGAGTCCCAGCCCGATCAGCAGGACGACGCCCAGGGAGCTGAGGACGGCGGTCCGGTGCTGACGCCACGCCACCCAGGTCATGCCGGCACCTGCTCGGTGTCGGGGAGCTGACCGCGGCGCAGGTGCGCCAGTACGAGGTCCTCCAGCTGGGCGTCGTGCTTGACCCAGTCCGGCCCGGGCGCCAGCCCCGGGTCGTCGACCAGCACGGTGGCCTGCCGCGACGTCGTCCGCGCCTCGACCACCACCTCCGCCGGGACGTGGGTGCCGAGCTGGTGGGCCGGGCCGATCAGCACCCGGTGGCCACCCACGAGGTCGTCGATGCCCCCGGCCACCTGGACCCGGCCGCCGCCGAGCACGACGAGGTGGTCGCAGGTCTCCGTGATGTCGGTCAGCACGTGCGAGGACAGCAGGACGGTCATGCCGGTCTCGGCGACCTCCGCCATCAGGGTGGCCATCACGTCGCGGCGGGCGAGCGGGTCGAGGTCGGCGAGCGGCTCGTCCAGCAGCAGCAGCTCGGGCCGCCGTCCCAGCGCCAGCGCCAACGCCAGGCGCGAGCGCTGACCGCCGGACAGCGTGCCCACCCGCGCCCGGGACGGGAGTCCGGCGTCGTCCACCAGGCGGGCGGCGTACGGCGCGTCCCACCGCTCGTTGAGCGCCGCGCCGGCGGAGAGCATGTCCGCCACGGTGAACCGCCGGTACAGCGGCTTGTCCTGGGACAGGAAGGCGACCCGGGGGTGCGCGCGGGCCCTCACCTCGTCGCCCAGCACTCGGATCGTTCCCTCCGTGGGCGCGAGCAGACCGACCGCCAGGTGGAGCAGCGTGCTCTTGCCGGCCCCGTTGGGTCCGACCAGCGCCGCCACCCGGCCGACCGGCAGCCGCAGCGAGCAGTTGCGCAGCGCCCACCCTCGGCGGTAACGCCGGCCCAGCCCGACCGCCTCGAAGGCAGGTTCCTCAGCGTGTGACACCTTCAAACTCCTTCAGAACGTCTGGTCGAGGACTGCCTTCGCCAGGGCTTCGACGTCCTCCCGGCTCAGGTCTGCGTCCCTTGCTCTTCCGGCCCAGTCGGCCAGCTCAACACCGAGTGGTGAATCGACCTCGCCCCCGGGGTGAGCCAGCGACTGGCGGATGAACGTGCCGGCGCCGGGGCGCGGTTCAACGAGCCCCTCCCGCTCCAGCTCGCGGTAGGCCTTGAGCACGGTGTTGGGGTTGATGGCAGTGGCCGCCACAACTTCCTTGGCGGTGGGCAACTGGTCGCCGACGCCGAGCAGACCGAGCCGCAGCGCCTGCTTCGTCTGTTGGACCAGCTGTAGATAGGTCGGCGTCCCGGACGTCCGGTTGATGCGGAACTCGATCACGTCGGCCTCTTTCACTAAATAGCTAGTGGAATGACGCGAACGTATCAGGCCGCTGGGCGCCGTCGTGGCGGACCCGCCGACCGGTGCGGAATGGCGTCGGTCGGCGTGCTGCTCACGTCCTCCGCCGTTCTCTCGACCGGTCGCGGACATGTCCAGCAGGGTTGCGCCGTTCTGCGATGCGTCGCCGGGCTCCAGGAATCCATGGGCCGGGTCGCTTCGGCCGGCGACAACGCCGCCATGGAGTCCTGGCACGGCAGAACACACCTACAACCGCCGCCGCCGAGAGCGCGCCCTCGGCCATCTGACTCCGAGCGAGGTCGAACTCGCCTTGGCTACTCAGGCCGCCGTCGCGACATGATCAGTCCCAACCGCCGTCAATCGAAGCTGCAGCAGTCCCCCGGGCAACCGCCGAAAGCCTGGCCGCCAGCAATCCCGCCCACGTCCTCGGCGGGCCGCTCGACGCGCGTAGCGCCATGACTTGCACCGTCCTCGGGGCGCTCCACCGGCCACCGCGCCGATGGCCCAGTCACCCGCGGCGGTTGGGCGCGCGGCAGGACTCGGCGGCCAGCCGGTCGGGTCACATTCGCAGACCGATCCTGCCGTCCGTGGCCCCCGCTTAAGCCTCGAAGACGCCCAAGCCACATGCCCGGCATCGGGCGGCGGAGAGCATCGGCGGGCGGAAAAGCGATCCGGTGGCCAGGTGCTGCTTGCCGAGGGTGGTCAGCCCAACGGAGTCGCCCGCGGCGATCCAGTTGAGGTGGACCATCTGACCGGCGATGTGTCCGCGAGCGAGGGCAGCGTCACATCGTGGACACGTGGTAGGCAGCGGCATGGTCGACCTCCTCGCGCCAAGGCTATGCGGAGGGTCGACTTGGGAACCGAGCAGGACCCGCGGACTCCCGAGCGGGCAGTGACGTGGCGCCGGGAGCGTCATCACGGGCTGGCGGTGAGGGGAGAGATGGCGACGGAGACGCTCGTCACGGCGCCCGTAGGAGGAACCCAACCGGGGACACCGCAGGCCAGGGCACGCGCCTCTCGGCCGCCGTCCCGTAAGACCCGCCCGGTGAGCAGTCCCGCAGGGGGAGGACAAACGGGACACCCTGCGGACCGGCAGACCGGCGTCGTCCGCCAGCTGCTCGACAGCCAAGCCATCGTGTTGCAGGAGCCGCTGCGTTACCGCGAACCGGGTGCATCGCGCAGTTCAGCGTCGTCAGCGGCCGTAGCCGGACAATCGACATCCCCATGCAATCGACAGTCGCCATAAGATTACCAATGAGATAACACTCGCGACGACTCTCTACCCATAACGACCAACCCTTACCGATAACCCTCAAGCCTTTACCGAGGAACGGCACGAATGCTACCTTCGGTAGACGTTCGGGCCCCGCTTCGCGGGGCCTTTCGCCGTTTCTAGGGGTGACGTGTTGGCCATCGTTGGGCGACGCTGACAATGCGCGGCGGTATCAAGGTGTACGCCGGCTCGTCGGCCGCTGCCCGGCACTACGTGGAGGCTGGCCGGGGCCGGGCGGATGACTACTACCTGACCGAGGACGCCGGGTTGGCCCGCCGCTACGCCACCGGCACCGATGGGCAAGTGCAGGAGCTGGCGCCGTTGGCCGGGGATGGCTACCAGGCCTGGGTGGCCGGGCTGGATCCCGACACTGGTGAGCCGCGTGGCTGGCTGCGCACCGACGATCGCGCGGTGCGGTTCGTCGAGGTCGTGGTCAACGGCCCGAAGTCCTGGTCCCTCGCCGCAGCGCTGCACGAGAACCTCGCTGCCGCCTACGACGCAGCGCAGGACCGCGCCGCCGAGCAGGTCATCGGCTGGCTCGCCGAGCACGCCACCACCCGGGTCGGGCCGCGTGGCGGTCAGGTGCAGATACCGGTCGAGGTACTGGAGGCCGTCACGGTGCGGCACTACACCTCCCGCGCTGGCGTCCGCACCGGCACCTTCATCTGCAGGTCAACGCCCGCGTGTTCGCAGCTGGCAAATGGCGTGGGCTGCACACCATCGGGGTCCGCGACTTCCTGACCGCGATTAACGGAATCGGGCACGCCGCGGTCGCCTGCGACCCGCAATTCCGGACCTCGCTCGCCGCGCACGGATACACGTTGGACAGCGAGGGAGAAATACGGCAACTGTCGGACGTCCTCGGGCCGTTCAGCGCCCGCGCGACACAGATCGCCCGGAATGTGGACCGCTACGAATCCGAATGGACCGCGGCGCACCCCGGCGAAACGCCGGGACCGGCGCTGCGCCGCACCTGGGACGCTCGCGCCTGGGCCGACGGCCGCCCCGACAAGGTCACCCCTCAGCCCGGCGAGGACCTCACCGCCCGGTGGATGGGCGAGCTGGCCGCGCTCGGGTATCGCGACCGCGACCGGCCGGTGGACCTGGCGCCCACGCCGGTCGGCGCGCTGGACCGCGACAGGGCGGTCGGCCGGGTGCTGGCACGGCTGGCTGCCGGCCGCTCGGCGTGGAACGCCGCCGATGTCCGGGGCGAGGTCGAGCAGCTGATCGCTGCTGCCGGGGTAGTGGCAGAGCCGGCGGTGCGCATCGAGCTGGCCGAGGACCTCACCGCCCGCGCCCTTGCCCGCTGCGTTCCGCTGCTGGACCGCGACGGCGTGCCCGAGCACATCCGGGCGTTGACATGCCAGCAGGTGCTCGACGTCGAGGCCGAGCTGACCGCCCGGCTCACCGCCCGCATCGGCGTCCCGGACGCCGACCTGGAAGGAGACCTCGACCTCACTCTCCGGCTGACTGACCTGGCCCCGTCTGGTGGGGAGCTGACCTCGGCGGCCGAGCTGGTCACCGACGCGCGCCGGCTGGACGCGGGACAGTCCGCGGCGGTCGCGGCGCTGGTCGGCGACCGGCAGCTGGTGGTGGTCGAGGGCGCCGCCGGCGCAGGCAAGACCACCACCCTGACCACCACCCGCGCTCTCCTCGAGGAGCGGGGACGGCGGCTCACGGTGGTGACCCCGACGCTCAAGGCCGCCCAGGTCGTGCAGCAGGAGGTCGGCGCCGCCGCGGGGTCGGCGGCGTGGCTGGTGCACCAGCACGGCTGGCGCTGGACCGGCGACGGCACCTGGACCCGCCTCACCGCCGGCCAGACCGACCCGGTCACCGGCAGCGTCCACACCGGCCCCGAGGAGGGGGCGCGGCTGCACGCCGGGGATCTGCTGGTGGTCGACGAGGCTGGGATGCTCGACCAGGACACCGCCCGCGCGCTCTTGACCGTCGCTGACGAATGCGGGGCGCGAGTGGCCCTGCTCGGTGACCGCCGGCAGCTGGCCGTGGTAGGCCGCGGCGGCTTGCTCGCCCTGGCAGTCCGCCACGCCGACCCGGCCGCGGTGCTGACCCTAGACCGGGTGCACCGCTTCATCCGCACCGACAGCGCCGGCCACAACGTGCCGGACACCGCCTACGCCGAGCTGACGCTGGCCATGCGCGCCGGCACTGACCCCGGAACGGTGTTCGACGCACTCGCCGCACGCGGCCACATCCGGCTGCATCCCGACGCGGCGACGCTGCAGGAGGCGCTGGCAGCGACCGCCGTCTGCTCCTCCGCCGAGGGTGAACCGGTGGCGGTGGTGGTGGACACCCGTGAGCAGGCCGCCGCCCTCAACGCCGCCGTCCGCGAGCGGCTGGTCGCCGACCGCCGGGTCGACGACACCCGAGTCGTCGTTACCGCGGCGGGGCAGCGGATTGGCGTCGGGGACCGGGTCGCCACCCGCCGCAACGACCGCGGCCTGGGCGTGGCCAACCGCCACACCTGGACCGTCACCGCCGTCGATGGCGGCGGGCTCGTTGTCACCCCCGCCGCTCGCGACCGGGGAAACGTTCCCCCGGCCGGTGTCACCCCTGCGGTGTCGCGGCAGCGGACGCTGCCCGCCGACTACGTCGCCGAGCACGTGGAGCTGGCCTACGCCAGCACCGCGCACGGCGTCCAGGGCGACACAGTTCCCGCCGCGCACCTGGTCATCGGCGAGTCCACTGGCGCCGCGACCGCCTACGTCGGGATGACCCGCGGCAGCAAGAACAACACCGCCCACCTCGTGGCCACCGACGCCGAGGAGGCGCGGAAGCAGTGGATCGCGGTGTCCGCCCGCGACCGGGCCGACCTCGGCCCCGCGCACGCCGCGGAGCAGGCCGCCGCCGAGGCCGCCGCCTACGCCAGCCCCCGTCCGCTGGAGCAGGTGCTGGCCGAGCTGCACCAGGCGTGGTCGGTCGAGCAGCGCTGCGCCGACCAGCTGGCCTTGCTCGAGCCGTGGCGCGACACCCTGCGCCAAGTCGTCGCACAAGAGGCCGGTCATGCCGGCAAGCTCGCCGGACTCGACGCCGAGTGTCGGCAGACGGCACTTGTCGCCGAGCGGGCGAAGCAGACGGCCCAGGCCAGCATGAGAGCGGTCGCCGCCGAGGCCGACCGCATCCGCGACAGCCTGCTCACCGCCTGGGACGGCGACCGCCCGGCCGCCCGCGCCGCGGCCCGGGTCGTGCTCGACGGACCCGGCCGGCTGCACCTGCGCCGGGCCGCCGTCGCCCGCGCGACCGAGCAGCTGACCGACTGGGCCGACCGGTGGCGCCCACATCGGCCCGACCTGCCCACCGACCCGACCGAGCTCTCCCAGGAGGCCGGCGGATACGACGACCGTGCCGCGCTGTGGCAGGCGTTCGACACCGCCGCCCGCCGCACGGCCGAGCACCGCCATCCGGAGCAGGCGCAGCTGCATGCGGTTGCCGATACCGCCCGGCACACCGCCGAGGAGGCGCGGCGTGCCCTGGCCGACGCCCGTCACCGGCGCGACGAGCGACTGATCCCGCTGGGACCGCTCGCCTTCGCCTCGAACCCCGTAGCGCTGCTGACCAACCTCGACCGCGAGGTCGTCGACAGGTCCCAGCAGCTGACCAAGGCCCGCACCCACATCACCGCGCTGACCGCCGAACCGGCCGTGCGCGCCCTGCCGCCCCACCGGCTTGCCCGCGAGCACGACACCTGGCGCGCCCAGCGCGACTCCCACCAGGACGTCGAACGCGCGGTTGCGCGCAAGACCGCGGGCCGGTCCACCGGGCCGACCGGGGCCGTGCGCTCACCCGGCCCCGAGGAGGTGCCTTCCCTCTACCGGCATCGCTCCCCGGGCCACGGCATCCCACGATGAGTAGACGACCACGTGAAGTGCAGTTACACGCCGGGACGAGAACGGCGCCGGATCGGACAGCTCACCTCGGCCGCCGCGTCCTCTACCGCCTCGACGATCTGGACCGGATCGACGCCCAGCACGGTCACAGGCGCGCCGGTCCATCTTGACGAGAAGTGTTGTGTCGGCACCTGAGTGCACTGTCGCTCGGACACCCGCATCCGTCGTCGACGTCCAGCGGCGCCCGCGACAGCAGGAGGAATGAACCATGGCCGTAGTGATCGCCCGCTGGCGCAGGATGGACCGCGCCACCGGAAAGCTCGTACCGACGGCGCGCGACGGCAAGGGGTTGCGCTACCTGTCGCACCTCCGCGACCCCTCGGGACGCGAGGTCACCAAGGCGTTCGCCTTGAAGCGGGACGCGCAGCGGTGGCTCGACGAGCAGACGGCGCAGTTGCTGCAGGGGACGTACGTGCACCCCGCTGCGGTCAAGACGACGGTGGGGGAGTGGTGCGAGACATGGCTGTCCGGCTACGCCAGCAGGCGTCCCAGAACCGTTCGACAAGCGCGGGTACACATCGCGCAGATCACGACCACCTTCGGCAACCGTCCCTTGGCTGCGGTGCGCCCGTCGGATGTGAAGTCCTGGACGGCCAGGCTCAAGGTTGACGGCCTTGCTGACAGCTACGTCTACGCGCTCCACAACCGGCTGTCACAGCTGATGAGCGACGCCGTCCATGACGGCATCCTGGCGCGCAACCCTTGTTCCCGACGCACGACTCCGGGCGCCGGCAAGCCCCGCCCCTACGTCGCCACCACCGAGCAGGTGTGGGCGCTGCACGATGCCGTCGCCGAGCACCTGCGACCGGCGATCCTGCTCGGCGCCTTCGTCGGTCTGCGGACGGCCGAGGCTGTCGGCCTCCGGGTGGCCGACGTCGACTTCATGCGGGGCGTCGTCAGGCCAGTGCAGCAGCGGGACGGCGAGCCGTTGAAGTCCGAAACCAGCCGGACCCCGCTGCCGATCCCGTCCGAGCTGGCGCTCGAGCTTTCCGCTGCGGTGGCCAGGTGGGGCGGCGACTACGTCGTCACGGACGGCGCTGGGCGGCAATCCTCGACGTGGGCCATCGAACGGGCGGTGCGGGCGGCGCGACCGAAAGTCGAAGAGTTGCCGGAAGGGTTCCGCTTCCACGACCTCCGGCACTACCTGGCCTCACTGCTCATCGGTAGCGGCCTCGACGTGAAAGTCGTCCAACATCGGCTCCGGCACGGGTCGGCGAAGACGACCTTGGACACCTACGGCCACCTGTGGCCGGACAGCGACGAGTCCGCACGAGCCGCCGTGGGTGCAGTGCTGGCGGCTCGTGCGGACTGTCTGCGGACTGACGAACCCTGATCCCGAGAAATAGCAGGTCAGAGGGCCATCCTCATCAGATGTCGTAGTACATCGCGAACTCGTGCGGGTGCGGACGGAGGCGGATGGGGTCGATCTCGTTCTCCCGCTTGTACTCGATCCACGTCTCGATCAGGTCGGGGGTGAACACCCCGCCGTCGATCAGGTACTCGTGGTCGGTCTCCAGGTTGTCGAGGACGGCGTCCAGCGAGGCCGGGACCTTCTCGATGCCCAGGGCCTCCTCGGGCGGCAGCTCGTAGAGGTCCTTGTCCACCGGCGCCGGCGGCTCGATCTTGTTCCTGATGCCGTCGAGACCGGCCATGAGCATCGCCGAGAAGGCGAGGTAGGGGTTGGCCGACGGGTCGGGCACGCGGAACTCGATGCGCTTGGCCTTCGGGCTGTCACCGGAGATCGGGATGCGGCAGCAGGCCGAGCGGTTGCGGGCCGAGTAGACGAGGTTGATCGGGGCCTCGTAGCCGGGCACCAGGCGGTGGTAGCTGTTGACCGTCGGGTTGGTGAAGGCCAGCAGCGACGGCGCGTGCGCCAGCAGGCCGCCGATGTAGTGGCGGGCGGTGTCCGACAGGCCTGCGTAGCCGGTCTCGGCGTGGAAGAGCGGCTCGCCGTCCCGCCAGAGGCTCTGGTGACAGTGCATGCCCGAGCCGTTGTCGCCGTAGAGCGGCTTGGGCATGAAAGTGGCGGTCTTGCCGTGCGCCCAGGCGGTGTTCTTGACGACGTACTTGAACAGCATCAGGCTGTCGGCCGAGGCCAACAGGGTGTCGAACTTGTAGTTGATCTCGGCTTGGCCGCCGGTGCCGACCTCGTGGTGGCCCCGTTCGAGCTGGAGCCCGACCCCGGCGAGGTTGAGCATCATGTCGGCGCGCAGGTCGCTCTGCTGGTCGTAGGGCTCGACCGGGAAGTAGCCGCCCTTGAGACGGGCCTTGTAGCCGCGGTTGCGCGCGCCGTCAGGATCGGCCAGCGCACCGGAGTTCCACGACCCCTCGGCCGAGTCGATGTGATAGTAGCCCTCGTTGATCCCGGTGTCGTACCGGACAGAGTCGAAGACGTAGAACTCCGCCTCGGGCCCGAAGTATGCGGTGTCGGCGATGCCGCTGCTGGCCAGGTATGCCTCGGCCTTCTTCGCCACGTTCCGCGGGTCGCGGCTGTAGGCCTCCCGGGTGATCGGGTCGTGGATGAAGAAGTTCATGTTCAGTGTCTTGTGCCGGCGGAACGGGTCGACGAAGGCGCTGTTGGCGTCGGGCAGCAGCAGCATGTCCGACTCATTGATGGCCTGGAAGCCACGAATCGAGGAGCCGTCGAATCCGAGGCCTTCGGTGAAGGCATCCTCGCCGAAGAACGCCGCCGGGACGGTGAAGTGCTGCATGACGCCGGGCAGGTCGCAGAACCGCACATCGACGAAAGCCACGTCGTTGTCGCGGATGTAGGCGAGCACCTCGTCGGGACTGGTGAACATCGATCCTCCGGGTTGGGGCGGACAGCCGGTGGCGAACGTACGAGCGGGCGGTTGCCCTCCGGTGTCTCCGGTGTTTCGGGCCGGTAACAACGACACCTGGCGTGTCGCCGGGCCCCCTGAAGGGCCCCGCAGCCGGCCCCGTCCAGGGGCCCGCCCGGAGCCTGCGAGGGGTGGGGAGGACGGGGTCCGCCTCCGAGACGTGGGGGGGAGGGTGGTCCTTTCTCTACGCTGAGCGTCATGGTCGGGGACGCACAGCCACCCTCTCAGGAGCGCCGGCGCGGCGCCGCGCTGGGGCTGCCGGCCGAGGGGCCCGGCTCGCTGGCCACGTTCTCCAGCCGGGTCGGCGCCTTCCTCGTCGACGCCGTGACGGCGGCTCTGGTCGCCGGCCTGTTCACCGCCCCCGAGCTGCCCGGCAACTGGAGCCTGCTGTCGTTCGGGCTGATCACGGTGGTCACCCTCGTCGTCTTCGGGCAGACGCCGGGCATGCGGCTGCTGGGCCTGCGGCTGGCGCACCCGCGGTCGGGGCAGCGGCTGGCGCCGTGGCGGGCCGTCGTCCGGACGGCGCTGCTCATGCTGCTGGTGCCCGCCCTGGTGGTGGACGCCGACGGGCGCGGGCTGCACGACCGGCTCACCGACACCGCCGTCGTCGAGGATCGAGAGTAGGAGAGCCCCGCGCCTGCTGGCACGGGCACTCGTCACGCGGGAGACAGCGCAGGCACGTCCGCTGTCAGAGCGTGTTGAGAAAGCGGGCTGACAGGTTCGGTGTTGTGCGCCAGGGTGGGACATGGGCTCTTCCCCGGCCTACCCCTCGGACCTGACCGATGCGCAGTGGGCGCTGATCGAGCCGCTGGTGC
>NZ_SPQN01000101.1 GCF_004571065.1 Geodermatophilus sp. DF01-2 | reverse complement strand
ACCGCCCACACGCACGCGCACACAACCCCAACGTCAAGATCAGCTCGACCGGACACCGGCGAGCCGATCACCCCTACCCAAGAACGCTCCAAGCCCGACTTGACTTCGACCTCATAGGTTGGTCAGTCCCGGGACAGCTCCTCGAGGACCGTCGCGGCGACCTTGAAGGCGTGGTTGGCCGCGGGCACGCCGGCGTAGACGGCGGCGTGCTGGATGACCTCGGCGATCTCCTCGTCGGTCAGGCCGTTGTTCCTGGCCGCCCGCACGTGCAGCGCGAACTCGTCCCAGTGCCGCAACGCGATGGTGATCGACAGGGTCATCAGGCTGCGGTCGCGGCGGGCGAGCCCGGGCCGCTGCCACACGTCGCCCCAGGCCACCCGGGTGATGAAGTCCTGGAAGTCGGCGGTGAACGGCGTGGTGTTCGAGACTGCGCGGTCGACCCAGGCGTCGCCGAGCACCTCGCGGCGGGTGCGCATGCCGGCGTCGCGCCGCTGCTGGTCGTCGCTCACAGGTGGCCGCCTGCTGTGTCGAGGTGGGCGAGCAGCGCGCCGGTGACCTCCAGCGGCTGCTCCAGGTTGGCCAGGTGCGCGGCGGGGCTGACCGACACCAGCTCGGCGCCGGCGATGCCATCGGCGATCGCCCGCTGGTGGTCCGGTGGAAGGGCCGGGTCCTCGGCACCGGAGATGACCAGCGTGGGCGCGGTGATCCGGCCGAGGTCCTCCCGCAGGTCGATGCCGCCGACCACCTCCGCGCACGCGGCGTAGCCCTCGTCGTCCGCGGCGGCGACCATGCCCTCGAGCCGGGCGACCAGCTCGGGGTGCGCGGCGGCGTAGGGCGGGGTGAGCCAACGGGCGACCACGGCCGGCGCGAAGCTCGCAGTGCCCTGGGCGCGAGCGGCGGCCGCCCGGTCGAGGAACCCCTGCGGCTCGGTCTTGGCCGAGGAGCACAGCACGGCCAGTCGCCCGACCCGATCCGGCTCGCGGGCGGCGAGCCGGATCGCCGTCATCCCGCCCAGGGACAGCCCGGCGACGTGCGCCCGCCGCACACCGAGGCGGTCCAGCAGCGCGACGACGTCGTCCACCAGGTCGTCGAGGCCGTACGGCCCCCCGGGGGCCGGCGAGTCGCCGTGGCCGCGGGTGTCGTAGGTGACCACCCGGAATCGCTCGGCCAGCGCCGGCACCTGGGGATCCCACATGGCGCGGGTGGCACCCAGGGAGTTGGAGAGGACGACGACCGGCGCGTCGGCCAGCCCGTCCTCGCTGTACGCGACCTCGACAGCCGTCATGGGTGTCCCTCCGTGAGTGCGGTGTGCTCGGCCAGCGCTGCGTCGACCTGGGCGCCGGCCTCCCCGGTGCCCGGTGCCCCAGCGGCGAGCACCGCACGCACGTCGACGTCCGTGCGGGCGGCCACGACCTCGGGCAGCGGGCGCCCGCTCCCGCCGCGGGCCACGATCCCGTCGAAGAGGCTGGTCCCACGCCGTTCGTGCCCGGCGGCGCGCCCGCGAGCCATGGCATGTCGCGGAGAACACAGTCTGCCGTAGATGGACGTCGGGTCTGAACCCTGTCCCCCACCGAGTCAGCGGTCCGCGGTGCGGTGGATGGGGCCCTCGGTGCCGGTCAGCCGCTCCCCGGAGCCGCCCCAGCGCCCGGCGATGACCTCGGCGGCGATCGAGATCGCCGTCTCCTCGGGCGTGCGGGCACCGAGGTCCAGCCCGATCGGCGAGGACAGCCGGGCCAGCTCCTCCTTGGCCAGCCCTGCCTCGGAGAGCCGTTCGAGTCGCTCGGAGTGCGTGCGCCGCGACCCCATCGCCCCCACGTAGGCCACCGGCAGGCGCAGCGCCACCTCCAGCAGCGGAACGTCGAACTTCGGGTCGTGGGTGAGCACGCACAACACGGTGCGCTCATCGATCCGGCCGGCGTCGACCTCGCCCTGCAGATAGCGGTGCGGCCACTCCACCACGACCTCGTGCGCGTCGGGAAAGCGCTTCGGGGTGGCGAACACCGGCCGCGCGTCGCACACGGTGACCCGGTAGCCCAGAAAGGCCCCCACCCGGGCGACGGCGGCGGCGAAGTCGATCGCCCCGAACACCACCATCCGCGCGGCCGGCGCGAAGGCGTTGACGAACAACGACAGGTCATCCCCTCGCCGCTCACCATCGTGCCCGACGTGCAGCATCCCGGTCCGCCCGGCGGCCAGCATGCCGCGCGCGTCATCGACCACCGCGTCGTCCAACCGCTGCAGCCCCAGCGTGCCCGAGCTGCGGTCGGGCCAGACCACCAGCCGCCGACCCACCCGGTCCTGCGGCCCGGCGACACAGGTCACGACGGCGACCGGCTCGTGCCCCGCCACCGACTCCGCGACCTCGCCCAGCTCGGGAAAGGACTCCCGCGACACCGACTCCACGAACACGTCGAGGATCCCGCCGCAGGTCAACCCCACGGCGAAGGCGTCGTCGTCACTGACCCCGTAGCGCTCCAGCGTCGGCACGCCGGACTCGACGACGTCCCTGGCCTGCTCGTACACCGCGCCCTCCACGCAGCCGCCCGACACGCTGCCCACCGCGGTGCCGTCCGGGCCGACCAGCATCGAGGCGCCGGCCGGGCGCGGCGCCGAGCGCCAGGTGGCGACCACCGTTCCCATCCCGACGGTCTCACCCGCCTGCCACCAGCCGACCAGGTCGTCAAGAACATCGCGCATTCGACTGCTCCTCTCCGGCCCCGTCCCGAGGCTCGTCCCGAGCCTGCGAGGGATGAGGACGGGGTCCTTCCTCACGCACGCTGGATCACCTCCGCCAGCTCCTGGAACGCGGCCAGGCTGTGCCCGGCCACGAAGTGCTCGTCCCCCGCGACATGCGCATTTCCTCCAATGCCTCGGGGCTCAGCCATCGAAGAGCGCCCCCCGGGCCAGGGCGTGCACCCGGTCGGTGTCCTCCCGGTACTTGAGGACGGCGCCCAGCGTGCGCGCGGCGACGTCCGGGTCGAGCTCCCGGGCGCCGAGAGTGTGCAGCGCGGTCGCCCAGTCCATCGCCTCGGCGACCCCGGGCGGCTTGAGCAGGTCCAGCGTGCGCAGCTTCGCCGTCGCGCGCGCCACCTCGCGGGCCAGCCGGTCGGTCACCTCGGGCAGCCGGCGGCGCAGGATCGCCACCTCCCGGTCGAAGTCCGGATGCTGCAGCCAGTGGTAGAGGCAGCGCCGCTTGAGTGCATCGTGCACCTCGCGCGTGCGGTTGGAGGTCAGGACGACCAGCGGCGGCGTGACCGCCCGGATCGTGCCGAGCTCGGGGATCGAGATGGTGAAGTCGGAGAGCACCTCGAGCAGGAACGCCTCGAACTCGTCGTCCGCGCGGTCGACCTCATCGATCAGCAGCACGCTCGGCGAGTCCTCCAGCGCCTGCAACAGCGGTCGGGCGAGCAGGAACCGGCGGTCGTAGAGCGAGGCCTCCAGCGTCTCGGTATCGCCGGTGGCGTGCGCGGCCTCCGCGGCACGCAGATGCAGCAGCTGCCGGCCGAAGTCCCAGTCGTAGAGCGCCTGGCTGGCCTCCAAGCCCTCGTAGCACTGCAGCCGGTACAGCGGCCGCCCGGTCACCTCGGCCAGCGCCTGGGCCAGCGCCGTCTTGCCGACCCCGGCCTCGCCCTCGAGGAACAGCGGCCGGTGCATGGCCAGCGCCAGGTAGGCCGCGGTCGCCAGCCCCTCGTCGGGCAGGTAGCCGGTGCCCTCCAGCGCGGCGGCCAGCTCGTCGGGCCCGGCGTACTGCGGCTCCGCGGCGACGATGGGCTCCCCGACAGCGGCATCTCGTTGCTCGTCGCAGTGACCCACCGCGTCTCCTCAAGCGAAGGCTTGACGGCGCCAATCTCCTCGTCCCACCGCCCGGCATTGTCGCACCGGGCACCAAGTCTGTCATACATAAGGCAGACTGTGAGCCAGAGTCGTGCAGCCCGGACGTTGACCCGTATCTCCGTGACGGCGAGCGGATCGACGGCGGATACCACAACGTGAGCAAGGAGGTCCGATCGTGGACAAGGTGGTGGGCAGCCCCGCTGAGGCGGTGGCCGACATCGAGGACGGCGCGACGCTGGCCGTCGGTGGTTTCGGGTTGTGCGGGGTGCCGATCGCGCTGATCGACGCGCTGCTGGCGCAGGGCGCCTCGGGACTGACGACGATCAGCAACAACTGCGGTGTGGACGACCAGGCGCTGGGTGTGCTGCTCTACGCCGGGCGGATCACGAAGACGATCAGCTCGTTCGTCGGGGGCAACAAGGAGCTGGCCCGGCTCTACCTGTCCGGACAGCTGTCGGTGGAGCTGACCCCGCAGGGCACGCTGGCCGAGCGGCTGCGCACCGGAGGAGCCGGCATTCCGGCCTTCTACACCCCGACCGGGGTGGGCACGATGGTCGCCGACGGCGGCATCCCGGTCCGCTACGACGCCGACGGCACCGTGGTCGAGGCTTCGCCGCCCAAGGAGATCCGTGAGTTCGCCGGCCGGCAGTACGTGCTGGAGACCGCGTTGACCGCCGACTTCGGGCTGGTCCACGCCGCGGTCGGCGACCGGCACGGCAACCTGGTGTTCCACGAGTCGGCCCGCAACTTCAATCCGCTGGCCGGAATGGCCGGGCGGGTGACGATCGCCGAGGTGGAGACCCTGGTGGAGCCCGGCGGAATCCGGCCCGAGGACGTGCACCTGCCCGGGGTCTTCGTCGACCGGGTGGTCCTCGTGGGCACCGAGGGCAAGGGGATCGAGAAGCGCACCACCCGCCCCCGCCCGTCGGCGGCGCCGCCGGCGGCCGCCGGCGAGGAGGCCGCGCCGCCGGCGAGGAGGCCACCGTCGAGGAAGGCAACTGAGATGACCCTGACCCGCGACCAGCTCGCCGCCCGCGTCGCCCTCGAGCTCGCCGACGGCGCCTACGTCAACCTGGGCATCGGCCTGCCGACCCTGGTGCCCAACTTCGTGCCCGACCGGATCCACGTGGTGCTGCACTCGGAGAACGGCATCCTGGGGGTCGGCCCCTACCCCTACGAGGGCGAGGAGGACCCGGACCTGATCAACGCCGGCAAGGAGACCGTCACCATCCTGCCCGGCGCGTCGTTCTTCGACTCCGCGCTGTCCTTCGGCATGATCCGCGGCCGCCACCTCGACCTCGCCGTCCTCGGCGCCATGCAGGTCAACCCCCGCGGCGACCTGGCCAACTGGCTCATCCCCGGCAAGATGGTCAACGGCATGGGCGGCGCGATGGACCTCGTCCACGGCGCCCGCCGGGTGATCATCATGATGGAACACGTCGCCCGCGACGGATCGGCCAAGCTGGTCGCCGAATGCACCCTGCCGCTGACCGGCAAGGCCTGCGTCGACCGCATCGTCACCGACCTCGCCGTCATCGACATCACCGGTGACGGCTTCGTCCTCCGCGAGACCGCCCCCGGCGTTCCGGTCGACGAGGTGATCGCCAAGACCGGCGCCCCCCTGACCGTCGCCGACGACATCCGGGAGATGCCGCTCCCGACGACCGTGTGACGCCGCCTCCTGCTTCACCGCGCGAGAGCCGATCAACTTTCCCGCGGTGAAGCAGGGTTCAGGGAGCCGCGCGGACCGAATGCGGCGCCTCCTCCTCGTCGCTGGTGCGCCGGACGGCGGTCAGGCCGCCGATGACCGCCAGCAGCACCATCAGTGCCGACAGCAGGGCGAGGGCCGTGACAGGGCCGGTGTACCCGCGGAGCACGGCGAGGATCAGGCCGCCGCCGGCCATGCCGAGGTAGGCCACCGAGAAGTAGACGGCCAGGACGCCGGCCCGGGCCGCGGGCTCGGCGACGAGCGTGCTGGTGAGCAGGGCCGCCTTGAAGAGAAGCCCGCATGCCGCTCCGGTCACCGCGCAGCCGGCCAGCCACAGCCAGAGCATTGGATCGACGAGCGCGACGGTCATGAGGCCCAGCCCGCCGGCCAGGAGGACGGTGCCGCACGCGAACAGCGCGCGGGTCGGCCACGTCGCGGCGGCGATCTGCGCCAGTGCCGAGGCGGCGTGCACCAGCCCGATCGCGGCGCCCCAGACCAGGGTCGAGGTGACGTCGAGCTGGTTGCGGAGCACCACACCACCCAGGGCGCCCAAGGCGCCCGACGTCGCGAAACTCACGGAGCCCCCGACCGCAGCGCCCCAGAACTGCGTCGCGCTCCCCGGACGGAGCGCGAACCGCGCGCGGCGCGCGAGCACGGGCGGCGACCCCACCGTCTCCGGGCAGGCGAGGAGCAGCACCGCGGCGGTCACCAGCAGCACGGCCAGGACGAGGAACGTCAGCACCAGCGGCGCAGGGAGGAACTCGGCGAGGACACCGGCGAGCACCGGCCCGACGGCGAGCCCCCCGAGGTTGGCGGCGGTCGCCACGGTCGTCGCCCGCACCACGCCGGTCGAGTCCGGTCGGGCGGCCCGGTGCAGGTCGAGCAGGTACGCCGTGGCGGTCGGGGCCACGATGCCCAGCGCCAGGCCCGTGAGCACCCGCCCGGCCAAGAGTCCGGGCACGGTGGGCACGAGCGCCATGAGGACCACCGACAGCGCGCTGGTGAGGACCGCCGGGACGAGAACGCGGCGCCGGCCGTAGCGGTCCGAGAGGTGGCCGAGCAGGAGGAAGCTGACCGTCGCGCCGACCACCACCGCTCCGGCCAGGACGGCGATCGTGGTGTCCGACAGACCGCCGGTCGCCTGGTAGACCGGCCAGAGCGCCGCCGGAGCCGTGCCGACGGCCATGACGACGAGCAGCGCTGCCGCCACGACCCAGAAGCCCGCGTCGGCCGACAACCGCAATCGTTCACCCACGCAGAGCAGTCTGGTGTATGTATGACAAGGTTGCGGCATGTTGGAGCATGCCCCGCCCACGGTCCCGGCCGTCGTCGCCCGCGAGGGCCGCCTCTCCCCCACCGAGCTGTCCGCCCCGCCGCCCGACCCCGGCCAGCTGCTTGTCCGCGTGCGCCTGGCGGGCGTCAACTACTGGGACGTCATGCAACGCACGGGTGCCGTCCCGCTGCCGCCCAGCGGCATCCCGGGCGTCGAGGGCGTCGGCGTCGTCGCGGCGGCCGGCGAGGGCGCGCCCGCAGATCTCGTCGGCCGGCGCGTCGCCTGGTCGAAGGTCAACGGCAGCTACGCCGGCGCCGTCGTCGGGAACGCCGACTGGTTCCTGCCGGTGCCCGACGACGTCGACGACGAGCAGGGGGCCGGCCTGCTGATGCAGGGCGTCACCGCGCAGTACCTCGCCACCGACACCGCGCCGCTGGGCGACGGGGATGCCGCCGTCGTCCTGGCCGCCGCGGGCGGAGTCGGCACGCTGCTGACCCAGCTGCTGGTCGCGGCCGGGGTCGGCGTGATCGGGGTCGTCGGCTCCGCCGCGAAGGTCGAAGCGGCCCGCGCCGCGGGCGCCACCGAGGTGTTCGTCGACAGCGGCGACGACCTGGCCGCTGCCGTGCGCGAGGTCGTGCCCGAGGGCGTGGCCGCGGTTTTCGACGGCAACGGCGGCCCGGCCGCCACGCGGGGCGTGAGCATGCTGCGTCCCCGTGGCTGGCTGGTGCTCTTCGGCACCGCCGCCGGGCCTATCCCCGACCTCCCGGCCGGGGCGCTCGGTGCCGGCTCCTTCGTGGTCACGCGCACCGCGGGTAAGCACTTTGCCGGCGATCTGGCCGCCTGGCGGCCGCGCGCCGAGGACGTGCTGGCCCGCGCACGTGCCGGCGCCCTGAGGGTCGCGCCGGTGACGGTCTTGCCGCTCGCCGAGGCAGCCCGTGCGCACGAGCTGATGGAGAGCCGGTCGACCACCGGGAAGCTCCTCCTGCGCCCCGAGGCCTAGCAGCACCCCTGCTCAGCCTCCGGGCGCTCGGCTGGCGGCGGTCCTCGCCGACCGGGCCGTCCGCCGGCGCGGTCAGAGACCGGCCAGCCACTCCTCCGCCTGCTCCCACGCCGTGCCGGCAGCGACGAGCCGCCGACCCTGGGCCAGCGCCCGCGGGTTGCCGACGGTGAGGACGCCGACCAGCCGGTCGGCGTCGTCGCCGAAGAGGACGACGGGACCGCGGGCGGTCTCCCGCCGCTCGCTGCGCGGGCCGGCAGCGCCGCACAACTGCAGCTTGGTGTCGTACTGGTCGGACCAGAAGTACGGCACCGAGTCCCATTCGCGCGAGCCGCCCGTCAGCGCGTCCGCGACGATCATCGCCTGCTCGAGGGCGCTCTGCCACTGCTCCACACGAACCTGCGCGCCGGTCGACGCGTTGCGCCAACGGCTGACATCACCGGCGGCGAACACGTCCGGAACCGACGTGCACCCTGTGGCATCGCACACGACGCCGTCGTCCACGGCCACGCCGGAACCAGCCAGCCATTCGGTGTTGGGCACGGCCCCGACGCCGACGAGCAGCAGGTCGGCCGGCAGGAGCTCGCCGCCGTCGAGCAGCACGCCCTCGACCCCGTCTGTCCCCCGCACCTCGGTGACCGTCGTCGAGCAACGGATGGTCGCGCCGTGCTCGGCGTGCATGTCGGTCAGGAGGCTGCCCGCCTCGCTGCCGAGCACGCGGGTGAGCGGGCGAGCGGCGGTCTCCACCACGGTGACGTCGATGTCTTGAGAGCGCGCGACCGCGGCGACCTCCAGGCCGATGAAGCCGGCGCCGATGACGACCAGCCGGCGCGCCGACGCCAATTCGGTCGCGATGGCGGTCGAGTCGCCGAGGGCGCGCAGGTGGTGCACCCCGGTCAGCTCCGGCACCGACGGCAGCCGGCGCGCGCGGCTGCCGGTGGCCAGCACCAGCCGGTCGTAGGGCACGCGGACGCCGTCGGCGAGCACGACCTCCTGCGCCGCCGTCTCCAGCCCCGCCGCGGCGACACCCAGCCGCAGGGTGATCCCGAGGTCGTCGATCTCGCCCGGCTTGAGCAGGTGCGTCTCCTCGGCCGTGACGGTGCCGGCCAGCAGTTGCTTGGAGAGCGGCGGCCGGTCATACGGCGGCTCGACCTCGTCCGAGACGATGGTCACCGGGCCGGCGTGGCCCAGCCGGCGCAGCTCGCGCGCGACCGTAGCGGCGACAAGCCCGCCGCCGACGACGACGACCGACGGGGCGGCCGGCGCGCTCATTCGTGCAGGGTGATCGCCTTGACCGGGCAGGACGCCGCGGCCGCGCGTACCTCGTCGTACTGCGACGGATCGGGCTCGGTGATCAGAGCGATCACCTTGCCGTTCTCCTCGTCGAGGTCGAAAACGTCCGGCGCCTCGACGATGCAGTTGGCGTACTCCCGGCAGACGGTCTGGTCGACCGACACCTTCATGTTGCTGTCCTCTCCTGTCCCGGTAGGTTCCCTGCCGCGGCCGGGCTCACAGGTCGGTGGCGATGTACTTGGTCTCGAGGAACTCGTGGATGCCGGCGAAACCGCCCTCGCGGCCGAGCCCGCTCTGCTTCATCCCACCGAACGGCGCGGCCGGATCCGAGACGACGCCCCGGTTGACCGCGACCATCCCGGCCTGCAGCCGGTGGGCGGCGCGCATGCCGCGGCCCTCGTCGGCGGCGAAGACGTAGGCGATGAGCCCGTACTCGGTGTCGTTGGCCAGCCGGATCGCCTCGCCCTCGTCGTCGAACACGACGATCGGCGCCACCGGACCGAAGATCTCGGTGCGGAGCAGATCGGCGTCGGGGGCGACCTCGGCCAGCACCGTGGCCGGGTAGAAGGCGCCGCCTCCGTCCGGCACGGCCCCACCCACGACGCAGCGGGCGCCGGCCGCCACGGCGGAATCGACGAGGCCGGCGACCTTGTCCCGCTCCCCTGGCGAAACTAGCGCGCCCAGCTGGGCACCCTCCTCCAGGCCGGGGGCCAGCCGCAGCCCGCCCATCTCCTCGGCCAGCCGGCGGGCGAACTCCTCGGCGAGCGAATGGTGCACGTAGAAGCGGTTGGCCGCGGTGCAGGCCGACCCGCCGTTGCGCATCTTCGCCACCATGGCGCCGGCGACGGCCGCCTCGACGTCGGCGCCCTCGAGCACCAGGAACGGTGCGTTGCCGCCCAGCTCCATCGACGCGCGCACGATCGTGTCGGCGCAGGAGCGCAGCAGTACCCGGCCCACCTCGGTGGAGCCGGTGAACGACAGGTTGCGCACCCGCGGGTCATGCAGCATGCGATCGACCTGCCGGCCGACCGGCACCGGCAGGATCACGTTGACGACGCCGTCGGGCACGCCGGCGCGCTGCAGCAGCTCGGCCATCGCCAGCGCCGTCAGCGGCGTCTCGGTGGCCGGCTTGAGCACGACCGTGCAGCCCGCGGCGAGCGCCGGACCGATCTTGCGGGTGGCCATGGCCGCCGGGAAGTTCCACGGCGTGATGAGCAGCGAGACGCCGACCGGCTCGTGGGTGACGACCATCCGCTTGTCCCCGCCGGGGGCGGCCCGGTAGTCACCGGCGACGCGCACGGCCTCCTCGCTGAACCAGCGGAAGAACTCCGCGGCGTAGATCACTTCGGACCGGGCGTCGGCGAGAACCTTGCCGTTCTCCCGGGTGATCAGCTCGGCGAACTCGTCGGCCTCGGCGGTGAGCAACTCGAAGGCCCGGCGCAGGATCTCCGCCCGCTCCCGGGCGGGGCGGGCCGCCCAACTGGGGAGCGCCGCGTGCGCGGCGGCGATGGCGGCGTCGCACTCGGCCTCGGAGGCGGTGGCTACCTCGGCGATCACCTCAGCGGTGGCCGGGTCGTGCACCGCGACCCGGCCGGAGCCGGGATGCCACGTGCCGTTGATGAACAGGTCGGTGACGAGCTTCACGAGAGGTTCTCCTGCTGAGGTTCGGCGGGGCTGCGGATGATCAGACCGGCGGTGGGGTCCACAGGCCGGGGTCGGGCACGCCGATGAACGGCTTCGGGTTGCGCACGCACGCCGTCCCCCACTGGTCGGACTGCACGGGCACGCGCTGCCACACCCGCGGCTGCCAGGCGTCGATGTCCTCGATGTCCTCCAGGGCCGTCGTGTACTCGGCCACGAAGCCGTTCGGGTCCTCGAAGTAGGCGAAGGTGTTGCTACCGGGGCCGTGCCTGCCCGGGCCCCACACCATCTCCTGGCCCGACCGGACCATGTTGCCGGCGGCGCGCATGTACTCGTCGATGCCCCGGGTCTCGTACGCGATGTGGTTGAGGTTGGCGTAGGTGTTCGTGCTGATCGCGAACTGGTGGTGCGCCGGGGTGTCGCCCTTCATGAACACCATGACGTCCTCCAGGTAGTCGCTCTGGAAGAAGCCGAGGACGTCGGAGAAGAAGGCGGACAGCTCCGGCAAGCGGGCGCTGTTCATGACCATGTGGGACAGGCCGGTGGGCACGTGCTCGCCCTCCTTGACCGTGCGGGCCGTGCGGGGCCGCCAGTCGGCCGCGATCTCCAGCGTGCGGCCCTCGACCGGGTCGAGGAAGCGCACGCCGTACCCGCCGCCGGGGGCGTCAAGCCGGCCGGGCTCGCCGACGAGCTGGACGCCCGCCGCCACGAGCTTCTCGGTGTACCAGTCGACGTCGGCGGTGCAGCGGACCGCGAACGACACCAGGTCGATCCGGTTCTCCTCGGTGTGGCGCAGCCGCAGCGCGTACGGGTCGGTCGACCCGTCGGCGGCGAGGAAGGCGAGGTCGCCGTCGACCGTCTCGGGGGTGAGCCCCCACAGGTCGCGGTAGTACCCGAGCCCCGAGTCCAGGTCGGTCACGCCGAGGCCGACGTAGCGGACGTGGGTGATCCGGCACTCCGCGGCGGGGCGGGGCGTCACCGGCTGGGGGCCCGAGCCGGGAGCCGGCCGGGCGGGCAGCATGGCGGTCATCTTCGATCTCCTAGCGGATCACGGTCGTTTGCAGTGCTGAGGCGCCCGCCCGCGCGGCCTCGTCGGCCGCCGCCGGGTCGCGATACCCGAGGAGCTCGCCGTAGACGTCGGTGCGACGGTCCTCGAGCGGCGAGATGCCGGGCCCCCGGTGCCGGGCGGCGCGCACCGTGTCGGTGTCGATCTCGACGACGCGGACATCGGGCGCGACCGCGTCGAGCGGGCCGAGCGCCGGGCGGCCGTAAGGGTCGACGACCACCGATCGTCCCAGGAAGGTGAACGGCTCCGCGGCGCCGACCTGGTCGGCGCAGGCGAGGAAGACCGAGTTCAGGTTGCCTTGGACCAGCGCACCGTCGACCTGGCCGATGCTCGCGGTCGGCGACACCGGCACCGAGACGTCGAATCCGGCCACCCAGCAGGTGGGGACGGCGACGAGGTCGACGTCCCGCAGGGCGTGGATCCGGACCGCCTCGGGGAACCGGAGGTCGTAGCAGACGACGACGCCGAGCCGGACCCCACCGATCTCGAACATCGGCAGGCCCAGGTCACCGGGAGCGAAGACGTCCCGCTCCCGGCCGAACAGGTGCAGCTTGCGGTACGTGCCGGCGATCTCGCCGTCCGGCCCGATGACGACCACCGAGTTGAACAGCCGGTCGCCGTCCCGCTCGGCGAAGCCGCCGACGACGGTGATGCCGAGCGTGCGCGCCTGCTTGGCCCAGGCGGAGAGCAGCGGACCCGGTTCGGCCGTGCTCTCCGCCCGGTCCAGCAGGGCGTTCCGGTCGAGGACGTAGCCGGTCGCGACGAGCTCGGGCAGCACGACGAGGTCGGCTCCCCCGGCGGCCGCCGACCGCAGCGCCGCCGTCGTCCGCGCGATGTTCTCCGCGACGTCCAACGGCGCGCACTCCAGCTGGGCGACGCCGACACCCAGTCGCGACATCGGGCTCAGCTTCCCGTGCCGCCGAGGCCCTCGGCGACCTCGTGGGAGCCGACGTCGAAGAACGCCATGATCCGGCACGGGCAGGCCTCGCCGCCCTCGATCTTCCACGGGAACGCGCCGATCACGCAGCGCTGGTTGAGCACCTGGTCGATGTCGCCGCCGACGTTCTCCGCGTGGATGCAGCCGTCCTGGAAGGCCAGGTGGTGCATCGGGAAGATGTCGCTGGTGATCTTCCGCC
>NZ_SPQN01000100.1 GCF_004571065.1 Geodermatophilus sp. DF01-2 | reverse complement strand
GATCTAGCCGGACGACGGCCGCTGCAGCCGCGCCGCGCGCTCGGCGTTCCCGGCCGCCTCGGCGCCGAGCAGCCACGACGGCAGCCCGGCCCGCACCGCGGCCACCGGGGCGGCGAACCGCTCGGTCACCTTCCCGATCGGCGTGGCCTCGTCCGCCGCCAGCTCCGGCAACCGCAGCAACCACCGCGCCGCCCGCTCGGCCAGCCGGGTCGCCTCGGTGCGCAGCTCCACCTGGGTGGCCGCGGGGACGCGGTTGTCCAGCGGGCGGACGGCGTCCCACAGCCGGTCCACGTCGAACACCGCCCGGGCGACCGCGTGCGCCCGCACCACCCCGGCCAGCGGCACCCCGGTCTCCTCGACCAGCCGGAACAGCCCGGTCACGCCGGCGACGTTGACCGCCCGGTTGGTCAGCGCGGTCGCGACGATCTCCCGTCGCAGCGGGTGCCCGCTGACCGCGGCGGGGAAGCGCCGCCGCAGTTCGGCCGGGAAGTAGCCGGCCAGCAGCTCCTCCAGCGCCGGGTCGTCGGGCAGCTCGGAGGCCAGGACGGCGTCCCCGGTCCCGAGCTTGGCGTAGGCCAGCAGCACCGAGAGCTCCGGGCCGGTGAGCGCCTGCCCGTCCCGCCGGCGCTCGACCAGCTGACGGTCGTCGGGCAGGAACTCGACGCTGCGGGCCAGCCGCCCGGAGCGCTCCAGGGCCCTCAGGAAGCGGGCGTGCGCGTCGAGCAGGCTGCGCCGGGACGTCGTCTCGACCGCCAGGACGGCGTTCTGCGCGTGGTTGTCGGTGAGGACCGCGGCGGCGACCTCGTCGGTCATCTCGACCAACAGCGCCGCGCGGCCGTCGGCGTCCAGCTCGCCGGCCTCGACCACCCGGTCCAGCGCGATCTTGATGTTGACCTCGTGGTCGGAGGTGTCGACGCCGGCGGAGTTGTCGATGGCGTCGGTGTTCACCCGCCCGCCGGCCAGCGCGTACTCGACCCGCCCGCGCTGGGTCAGGCCGAGGTTGCCGCCCTCCCCCACCACCCGCACCCGCAGGTCGCGGCCGTCGACCCGCACCGCGTCGTTGGCCTTGTCCCCCACGTCGAGGGCGCTCTCGGTGGACGCCTTGACGTAGGTGCCGATGCCACCGTTGAACAGCAGGTCCACCGGCGCCAGCAGCACCGCGCGGATCAGCTCCACCGGGGAGAGCGCGTCGACGTCGTCGGCCAGGCCGAGGGCGGTGCGCATCGGCTCGCTGACCGGGATCGACTTCGCCGTCCGCGGCCACACGCCGCCGCCCGGGCTGATCAGCGCGGTGTCGTAGTCCGCCCACGAGGAGCGGGGCAGGTCGAACAGCCGGCGCCGCTCGGCGAACGAGGTGATGGTGTCCGGCGTGGGATCGACGAAGACGTGCCGGTGGTCGAAGGCGGCCACCAGCCGGATGTGCTCCGACAGCAGCATCCCGTTGCCGAACACGTCGCCGGACATGTCGCCGACGCCCACGACGGTGAAGTCCTGCGATTGGACGTCGAGGTCGAGCTCGCGGAAGTGCCGGGTCACCGACTCCCAGGCGCCGCGGGCGGTGATGCCCATGGCCTTGTGGTCGTAGCCGACCGAGCCGCCCGAGGCGAAGGCGTCGCCCAGCCAGTAGCCGCGCTCGAGCGCGACCGCGTTGGCCAGGTCGGAGAAGGTCGCCGTTCCCTTGTCGGCGGCGACGACGAGGTAGGCGTCGTCGCCGTCGTGGCGCACCACCCGCTCCGGCGGGACCACCCGGCCGTCGCGCAGGTCGTCGGTGAGCGACAGCAGCGCGCCGACGAACAGCCGGTAGCAGGCCTGTCCCTCGGCGAGCCACGCGTCCCGGCCGGCGGCCTCCGGCGGCGGCTTCCGGACGACGAAGCCGCCCTTGGCGCCGGTCGGCACGATGACGGTGTTCTTCACCATCTGCGCCTTGACCAGGCCGAGCACCTCGGTGCGCAGGTCCTCGTGCCGGTCGGACCAGCGCAGCCCGCCCCGGGCGACCGCGCCGAAGCGCAGGTGCACGCCCATCACCCGCGGCGAGCTCACCCAGACCTCGCGGGCCGGCCGCGGCTCGGGCACGTCGGGCACCTGCGCCGGGTGCAGCTTGATCGCCAGCGGTCCGCCCGCGTAGTAGGTGGTGCGCTGGGTGGCCGTGACCGCGGCCAGCAGCGCGGTGAGCACCCGGTCGGCGTCGAGCGACTCCACCCGGCCGATCGCCTCCCGCAGCGAGGCGACCAGCTCGTCGGTCCGCTCCGCCCGCCCGCCGTCCCGGCCCGGGGAGAAGCGGGTCTCGAACAGCGCCACCAGCCGGGCGACGACGTCCGGGTGCGCGGCCAACGTCGTCTCCACGTACCGCTGCCCGAAGGGCAGCCCGGCCTGGCGCAGCCACTGCACGTAGGCCCGGACGACGGTGACCTGCCGCCAGTCCAGCCCGGCCAGCAGCACCAGCGCGCCCAGGCCGTCGTCCTCGGCGTCGCCGCGCCACACCGCCGACAGCGCCTCGGTGAACCGCTCGGGCAGCGAGCCGGCGAAGGGCAGCTCGCCGGCCGGCGCGGTCAGCCCGAAATCGTAGATCCAGGCCAGCGGCGCGCCGATCCGGTCGATCTCGTAGGGCCGCTCGTCGACGACGTCCACCCCGAGGTGCTGCAGCACCGGCAGGACGTCGGAGAGCAGCAGCCGCTCTCCCACCCGGTACACGGCCAGCCGCGGCTCGGACGCCGGCAACCCGGTCGCGCGCCGCATCACCAGGCCCAGCTCGCCCTCGGCCAGCCCGTCGAGCCGCTCGAGGTCCTCGACGGCGGTCGCGGCGGGGAAGTCCTCCTGGTAGACGGCGGGGAAGGCGTCGGCGACCCGGGCGAACCGGCGCTCGCCGTCCGCGCCGTACCGCGCCTTGAGCGCGTCGGCCAGCTCGTCGGTCCAGCTGCGGACCACGGATGCCAGCGCGTCCTGCAGCGCGGGGACGTCGACGTCGGGCAGCGTGGCCGGGCCGCCGCGCGCCACCGGCGGGCGGACGACGAAGTGCAGCCGGGCCAGCACCGACTCGGTGACCCGCGCCGTGTACTCGATGCTGGAGCCGCCCAGCCGCTCGAGCAGCAGCTGCTGGACCGCCAGCCGCACCTCGGTCGTGTACCGGTCGCGGGGCAGGTAGACGATCGCCGACCAGAACCGGTCCCCCGGGTCCCGGCGCAGGAACAGCCGGGTCTGGCGGCGCTCCTGCAGGTACAGGACGGCCAGCGCGACGGGCAGCAGCTGGTCGGTGCCGACCTGGAACAGCTCGTCCCGGGGGTAGGTCTGCAGGACGTCGAGCAGCTCCTTGCCGGTGTGGCTGTCGGCCGGGACGCCGGAGCGCTCGACCACCTCGGCCGCCCGCCGGCGGACCAGCGGCACCTCGCGGACGGTGTGCGCCGCGGCCGCCGAGGGGAACAGCCCGACCAGGCGGTGCTGGCGGGCGCTGCCACCGGTACTGCCGCCGTCCTCGCCGGGCAGGGTGACCGTCACCAGGTCCAGCCAGGTGCGTCGGTGCACGGTCGAGCGGGCGTCGGCCTTGGTCACCGCGACGAGCGTGGTGCCGGGCGTCGACTCGGGGGCGGTGGCGATGTCGGCGTCGCCGCGGAGCACGCCCAGCCCGCTGCCGGCGACCGGACGGGCCGTCGTCCGGCCGCCGGTGCGCGCCAGGTCGACGTCGCGCGCGCCGAGGAGGACGAAGTTGGCGTCGGTGAGCCAGCGCAGCAGCGCGGCGGCCTCGGCGGGGTCGTCGGCGGGGTCGGCCGGGTGCCCGGCCGGCGGCAGCCCGTCCAGCCGCTCGGCGAGCTCCAACGCCCGGGCCCGCAGCCGCCCGGCGTCCTCGTCGACCGCCCGGACGTCGGCCAGCACGGTGCGCAGCCCGGACACCAGGTCACCGGTCGCCTCGTCGTCCAGCGGCCCGTCGAGGACGACGGCCATCCAGGACTCGGCGAACGCGTCGGACCCACAGGCGCCGGGTTCGGCGCTGTCGCAGAAGGCGCGGATCCGGCCGGCCACGTCGCGGCGGACCACCAGCACCGGGTGGACGACGTGCTCGATCCGGAACCCCTGCCGCACCACCTCGGCGGTGACCGAGTCGACGAGGAAGGGCATGTCGTCGGTGACGACGAGCACCAGCGACCGGGGACCGGCGCCGCCGCGGGCCGGCAGCTCCTGGACCTCGACCGTGGCCGACCCCTCGGGGCGCACCTCGGCCAGCTGAAGGTGCCGGAGGGCGAGCGCGGCGAGGTCGGCCGGGTCCTGGTCGAGGACCTCGACGGCCGGCTCGCTCCAGTAGTAGCGGCGCAGCAGGGCCGGGACGTCGGCGGCGGTGCAGCCGGGAGGCAGCCCGGCGCCGCGGTCCAGAGCGGCCTGGGCGGCCCGCTCCAGCAGGCGGCGCTTCTCGTCGCGGGCCGCCTCGAGGGCGGCGAGCTCGGTCGCGGCGGCGGGGCTGCCGTCGTCCGCAGGGGCCGGTACCGGGATCGCCGGGACCGCGCCGGTGGTGCCGGTCATGGCAGCCGACGCTAGTGGAAGGACCCCGTCCCGCTCACCGTGGAAGGACCCCGTCCTCCCCACCCCTCGCACGCTCGGGGCCGGCCCGGAACCGGGCCGCAGTGGCCCTCCTGCAGGGTCCCGCCGCGAGCTTGCCAGCGGTGGGGAGCAGGAGGGTCCTTCAACCTGCAGGGGCCAGCCTGCCGTCACAACGGCGCGGCGGCGCTCAGCCCCGCTCGGTGAGCTGGTCGGCGACCCAGCCGCCGATGGCCAGCAGCAGCCCGCCGACGATCGCGGTGCCGAAGCCGTCGATCTGCAGCCGGTCGGTGATCGCGGCGGTGAGGCCGAGCAGCGCGGCGTTCACCACGAGCAGGAACAGGCCGAGGGTGAGCACCACGAACGGCAGTGACAGCAGCCGCAGGACCGGACCGACGACCGCGTTGACCACCGCGAAGATGAGCGCGATCCACAGCCAGGTGCCCGGCTCGCCGAGGGGCCCGTCGGGGTTGGGCACGACCTCGACGCCGTCGAGCAGCAAGGCGACGCCGTAGAAGACGGCGGCCATGAGGACGACCTTCACCAGGAACCTCAGCACCCGGCCCACGCTAGCCGCGGATGATCACCATCCCGCCCGTGTCGGGCTGCCTAGGTCTCTCTACCTTCTGCGCTAGATCCGGGCAGAGAGAACTCGACCGAGCGCGGCTCGGGGCCTCCCCGGTGGAAGGTCGCGGGCGTGACACGCGCTAGCCCCTTCTACGCACCTCTACGGTGCGGGCTAGACGGAGCCATACCGTGGTCGACATGGACCCCGTGCGGAACCCGTACGCCCCCGGCGCCGGGCAGCGCCCGCCCGAGCTGGCCGGACGCGACGGCGAGCTGTCTGCGTTCGACGTCGTCCTGGAGCGGATCGCGCACGGCCGCCCGGAGCGCTCGCTGGTGCTCACCGGGCTGCGCGGGGTCGGCAAGACGGTGCTGCTCAACCAGCTGCGCTCGGCGGCGATCGGCCGCGGCTGGGGTACGGGGAAGATCGAGGCGCGGCCGGACCAGTCACTGCGCCGACCGGTCTCCTCGGCGCTGCACATGGCGCTGCGCGAGCTCCGCCACCCGGACCAGGAGTCGATGGACGCCGTTCTCGGGGTGCTCAAGGCCTTCGCGCTGCGGCAGGCGGCGGACGCAAAGGTTCGCGACCGCTGGCAGCCCGGCATCGATGTCCCCGCCGCCGGCGGTCGGGCCGATTCCGGCGACATGGAGATCGACCTGGTCGAGCTGCTCAGCGATGCCGCGGGGCTGGCCGCCGACGTCGGCAAGGGCGTGGCGCTGTTCATCGACGAGATGCAGGACGTCCGGGCCGACGACGTCTCGGCGATCTGCGCGGCCTGCCACGAGCTGTCGCAGCAGGGCGCGCCGCTGATCGTCGTCGGCGCGGGGCTGCCGCACCTGCCGGCCGTGCTCTCGGCGTCGAAGAGCTACTCCGAGCGGCTGTTCCGCTACCTGCGCATCGACCGGCTGGACCGGCCCGCCGCCGACCGGGCCCTGCTCGCGCCCGCCGAGCGGGAGGACGTCACCTTCGAGCCCGAGGCGCTCGACGCCCTGTACGCGGCCGCCGACGGCTACCCGTACTTCGTGCAGGCCTACGGCAAGGTCACCTGGGACGTCGCCGCCGCCTCCCCCATCACCGCCGCGGACGTCGCCATGGCCGCACCCGTTGCCGAGGCCGAGCTCGCCGTCGGCTTCTTCGGCTCGCGCTACGACCGGGCCACCCCGGCCGAGCGCGAGTACATGCACGCGATGGCCGAGCTCGGCGGACCGAACGGCCACGCGGTGGCGACGTCGGAGGTCGCGGTGTCGCTCGGCCGCAAGCCGGCGTCCCTCTCCCCCGCCCGGGACTCGCTGATCAAGAAGGGGCTGGTCTACTCCGCCGAGCGCGGCCAGATCGCCTTCACCGTCCCGCACTTCGGCCGCTACCTGCTCAGTCACCCCGACTGAAAGAGGACCCCCCTGCCCCCCCACCGCTCGCAAGCTCGCGGTGGGACCCGGCAAGGGGGCCAAGGTTAGCCTTGCTCCCGGCCATGGCCGGCCAGCAGGACGGACCCGTCGGGGAGAGCGCCATGAAGGACGTCGGACCCGCCCGGGACGCGGCGGGCCCCCACCGCGCGACGGGGGTGAGGACGCCTGCCCGGCTCGCCGCGGTCCGGGCCAGCGGTCTGCTGGACACCCCACGCGAGGAGCCCTTCGACCGGCTGACCGCGCTGGCGGCCGAGCTGCTCGACACGCCCTTCGCCTTCGTCACCGTGGTCGACGACCGGCGGTCGTTCTGGAAGAGCTGCCTCGGGATCCCCGCCGACGGCCCGCGGGAGAATACCGTCGAGGAGTCCTTCTGCCAGTACGTCGTCGCCTCCGGGGAGCCCCTCGTCGTCGGCGAGACCCGCGCCGATCCGCGGACCGCCGGCAACCCCTCCATCGAGAGCATGGGCGTGGCCGCCTGGCTGGGCTACCCCGTGCACGCCCCCGGCGGAGAGGTCCTCGGCACCTTCTGCGTGGTGGACACGCGCGTCCGCAGCTGGACCGAGCGGGACCAGCGGATCGTGCGGACCCTCGCCGCCGCCGCGTCCAGCGAGGTCGCGCTCCGGGTCGACCTCGACGAGCTGCGAACCTCCTCGGCCCTGCAGGTGGCCCGCTTCCGCGCGATCGCGGAGCAGACCACCGACCTCGTCGCCATGGCCGACGCCGACGGCCGGGTCACCTACCTCAACCCGGCGGGACGCCGGATCGTCGGCCTCGCGCCGGACCAGGACCTCCCCACGACCGCGGTCGTCGACGTCCTCACCGCCGCCTCGCGGGACCTCCTGCGCAGCCGCGCCGTCCCGGCCGCCCGCGAAGTGGGCGCGTGGGCGGGAGAGCTGGAGGTGCTCGGCGCCGACCGGGAACCGGTGCCGCTGGAACAGGTCCTCACCGCCCACCGGGACGAACACGGCGACATCGCCTTCTACGCGGCGATCGGGCGCGACGTCCGGGAACGCCGCCGTTACGAGGCCGAGCTGCACGCCGAGCGTCAGCGCTACGAGACGTTGGTCGGGCAGGCCCCGGTCGGGATCTTCCTGGCCGACCCCCACGGCCAGAACGTCTACGTCAACGACGGGCTGGCCGAGCTGGTCGGCCGGCCGGCCGTCGAGATCGCCGGTTCCGGCTGGGCCGACCACGTGCACCCCGACGACCGGGCTGGGGCGGCCGCCGGCTGGGCGGCCGCGGTCGCGTCCGGGCAGGAGTGGCTCGACGAGTACCGGGTCGTGCGGCCGGACGGAACGGTCCGCCTCGTGAGCGCCTCGGCCCGGGCGCTGCACGACGCCGCCGGCGGGGTCACCGGCTTCCTGGGCACCTACACGGACGTCACCGAGCAGCGCGACGCGGAGCGGGCGCGCCGGACCGCGGCCGCCGAGCAGGCCGCGCGCCGGGAGTCCGACGCGGCCGCCGCCCGCCTGCAGCAGCTGGCCCGCGCGAGCGTGGAGATCAGCGCAGCGGTGACCACGCGGGAGGCCCTCGAGGTGCTGACCCGCACCGCCCGCGAGCTGATCGGCGCCCACCGGTCGGTGTCCAGCGTGACCGTCGACGAGGACTGGTCCCAGGCGATCACCGCGGTCTCGGTCTCGCCGGAGTACCGCGCGTGGGAGGACTACGGCGCGCTCCCGGCCGGCTCCGGCATCCACTCGCTGGTCTGCCGGGACAACGTCCCCGTGCGGCTGACCCAGGAGGAGCTGGAGCGGCACCCCGCCTGGCGCGACTTCGGCGCCCACGGCGGCCAGCACCCGCCGATGCGGGGCTGGCTGGCCGCGCCCCTGGTCGCCGCCGACGGGTCCAACCTGGGTCTGGTGCAGCTGTCCGACCGGTACGCGGGCGAGTTCACCGCGGAGGACGAGGCGCTGCTCGTGCAGCTGGCGCAGGTCGGCTCGGCGACCCTGGAGAAGGCGGAGCTCCTGCGCCAGCAGACGGCGGTCGGAGCCACGCTGCAGCGCGCGATCCTCGGGCCGGTCACGCTGCCGCCGGGGTTCGCCGTCCGCTACGAGCCGGCCACCAGCGGCCTGGAGGTCGGGGGCGACTGGTACGACGTCGTCCCTCTTCCGGGGGGCCGGTACGGGGTGGTGGTCGGCGACGTCGTGGGCAGCGGGCTGGCCGCCGCCGCGGTCATGGGGCAGCTCCGCAGCGCGGTCCGGGCCCTGCTGCTGGAGCACGGCGCGCCGGCACGCGCGCTCGCGGCGCTCGACGGCTTCGCCGAACTGGTGCCGGGCGCCAAGTGCAGCACCGTCTTCTGCGCCGTCGTCGACCCGGCCACCCGGACCCTCCGCTACAGCAGCGCCGGGCACCTGCCCGCGATCACCGTGGACGCCGGCGGGACCCCCCGGCTGCTCGACGAGGCACAGTCGCTGCCCCTGGCCGTCGGCGCGGTCGCCGCCCGCCGCGAGGCGGAGGCCGCACTGCCGGACGGTTCGGTGCTGCTCCTCTACACCGACGGGCTCATCGAGCGGCGGCACGAGAGCCTCGACACGGGGATGGCCCAGCTGACCGCGCTGCTCTCCGCCGAGCGGACCCGGCCCGTGGAGACGCTCGCCGACCTGGTGACCGAGCGCCTGGTGGGCGCCCGGCACGACGACGACGTCGCTCTCCTGGTCTACCGCGGGGAGGACGACCCGCCGCCGGCGTGCTGACGACGCGGCGCCCTCGAGGGCGGGGCACGGGCTGCGACCTGTGCGCCGTCCGGGCAGGGTGGGGCCGTGAGCGACCCCACCCGGAACCCCGAGCTGATCACCGTGCCGGTGGAGGGCGGCGAACTGGCCGCGCTGCACTGGCCCGCCGACGCGCCCGGCGCCCCCATCGCCGTCCTGCTGCACGGCATCACCGCCAACGCGATGGCCTGGGCCCAGGTGGCCGGCGCGCTGGCCGGCGAGTTCGAGGTGGTCGCCCCCGACCTGCGCGGCCGGGCCGCCTCCGCCGGCCTGCCCGGCCCGTACGGCATCGAGGCGCACGCGGCCGACGTGGCCGCCGTGCTCGACCGCCTCGGGGCCGACGACGACGCCGGGGCCGAGGCCGCGGTACTCGTCGGGCACTCGATGGGCGCCTTCGTCGCCGTGCTCGCCACCGCCGGGGCGGCGCGCGACCGCGTGCACGGCCTCGTGCTCGTGGACGGCGGACTGGCGCTCCCCCAGCCGCCGGGAGCCGACGTCGACGCGATGCTCGCCGCCCTCCTCGGCCCGTCGCTGGACCGGTTGTCGACGACCTTCCCCGACCTCGCGGCGGTCCGGGACTTCTGGGCGCGGCACCCCGCGGTGGGCCCGTGGGTCGACGTCCCCTCGGTGGCCGCGTACCTCGCCCGCGACCTCGTCGGCGAGCCGCCGGCGCTGCGCAGCGCCTGCGTGCCGGAGGCGGTCCGGGTGGACGGCGGCGACGTGCTGCTCAACGAGCGGGTGCTCGAGGCCACCACCGACCTGCCGGTACCCGCCACCCTGCTGTGGGCCACCCGAGGTCTGCTCGACCAGACGCCGGGCCTCTACGACGAGGTGCGGCTGGCGCAGCTGGGGCTGGAGCCGAGCGGGATCACCGCCCGCGAGGTCCCCGACACCAACCACTACTCGATCCTGTGGGCGGCGCAGGGGGTCGAGGCGGTCGCCGCCGCCGTCCGGGAGGCCGGCGCGGCGGGCTGACGCGGGCCGGGGGACGCGCCACGCCGGTGCGACTTGGCAGGCAGACCGCGCACTGTCACGATCCCGGCACGCTCCACGCCTGCGGGACGGCGCAGGGGTGCGCTCGAGGGTGGGGCCGCGGTCAGCCCGCCGAGGGGGGTGGTCCGCGTGGTGACCCGAGGACCGGGCCCCCAGCCGCCGCCCCGGACCGCCGACCTCGCCGACGGGGTGCTGGCCACGATGCCGGCCGCGCTGGGCTGCCTGGATGCCGCCGGGCGGGTCGCCCTGGTCAACGCCGAGGCCGAGCGGCTCATGGGCCGACCCGCCGCCGACGTCCTCGGCCGGCCGGTGACCGAGGTGTTCGCCGCCGGCACCGCCGCCGCCGTGGCCGCCGCCTGCCACGGGGCCGTGACCGGCGGCGAGCCGGTCTCCGTCGAGGTCCCGGACCCGGCCGGGGGCGGGGGCTGGTCCGCGCTGCACGCCTGGCCGGTGGCGGACGGCGCGGCCTTCGCCTTCGTCGACGTCACCGCGCGGCGGCTCGCCCAGGAGGAGGCCGAGCGGGCCCGGCGGACCGCCGAACGGGCCGGCGCCCGGACCGCGCTGCTCGCCGCGGTGACCGGTGAGCTCTCCGGCGCCCTGGACGGCGAGTCGGCGCTGGGCAGCCTCGCCCGGCTGGTCGTCCCCGCACTGGCCGACGGGTGCGTGGTCACCGTCATCGACCGGGAGGGCCGGGCCCGCGACGTCGGCTCCTGGCACGTCGACCCGGCCCGGCGGCCGCTGCTCGAGCGCTACGCCGCGGTCCGGCTGGACACCCTGCCGCCGGCCTCACCCGTCGCCCGCGCGCTGCGCGCCGGCACCGCGGCGCAGGAACCGGTGGACGCCGTCCTCGCGCTCATGCCCCCCGGCCCGGCCCGCGGCCTGCTGGAGACCCTCGGCGCGCGGACCGCCGTCGTCCTGCCGCTGACCGCGGACGGCCGGCCGGTCGGCGTCCTCACCCTCTACCTCGACCCCGGGCACGCGCTGGACGACGGCGACCTGGCCGCCGCCCGGGAGGTCGCCGCGCAGGCCGGGCGCGCCGTCGACCGGGTCCACCGGCAAAGCCAGCAGGCCCAGCTCGCCGAGGGCCTGCAGCGCAGCCTGCTCACCGACCCGCCCACCATCGCCGGCGCGCAGGTGGTGGCGCGCTACGTGCCCGCGGCGGAGGCCGCCCGCGTCGGCGGGGACTGGTACGACGCCTTCCTGCACCCCGACGGCGACCCGGTCGTGGTGATCGGGGACGTCGCCGGGCACGACACCGCGGCCGCGGCGGAGATGGGCCAGCTGCGCGGCCTGCTGCGGGGCATCGCGCACTACAGCGGCGCCGGTCCGGCCGAGGTGCTGCGCGGCCTGGACGCCGCGATGGCCGCCATGCACCCCGGCACGCTCGCCACCGCCGCGATCGCCCGGCTCGAGCGCGGTGGGGCGCTGCTGCGCTGGGCCAGCGCCGGGCACCCGCCGCCGCTGGTCGCCGACCCCGACGGCACGGTGACCGTGCTGGCCGACGGGTTCGGCGACCTGCTGCTGGGGGTGGACCCGACGGTGGTGCGGCGGGAGTCCGCCGTGCCGCTGCGGCCCGGCGCGGTCGTGCTGCTCTACACCGACGGGCTGGTGGAGCGGCGCGACAGCGGGGTCGACGAGGGCGTCGCCCGGCTGCGCAGGTACCTGGCCGAGCTCGCCGGCCGGTCGCTGGAGCGGCTCGCCGACGAGCTGCTGGCCCGGATGCTGCCCCCCACTCCCGAGGACGACGTCGCCCTGGTGGCGATCTGCGTGCAGCCCCGCGACTGAGCGGTCCCGGACGAGAGCCGCGTCACTCCGAGGGGTCGGAAACCACCGCGGCACGGTTGAGCGCGACACCGCGTGGGAACCCCGCGTGCGTCGGAGACAGCGACGGACGGGAAGAGGGCAGGGCAGTGGGTCGACTCGCGTGGCCGTTGCGTCCGCTACCGGACGGCCGGGGCGAGCTCTGGCGCTGGGACCTCCAGGCGATCGCCGAGCTCCCCGCGGCGCGCGCCGTCCTGCGGGCGCGGCTGGACGGCGTCGGCTTCCCGCGGGACGAGGACGACCAGGCGGCCGAGCGACTGATCCTGGCCTTCGACGAGCTGGCGTCCAACGCGCTGCGGCACGGGCTCTGCCCCGTCGTGGCCACGGTGATCGCCGGCAGCGGCGGCTGGCTGCTCGACGTGAGCGACCGCGACCCCGACACGATGCCGACCCCGGCCGTCGACCGTGACCCCGCGCAGGGCGGGCTGGGGCTGTACCTGGTGGCCCGGCTGTCGGTGGCCCACGGCTGGTACGTCGACGAGGAGTGCAAGCACGTCTGGGCCTGCCTGCCGACCAGCATCGACGACCGCGAGCCCGCCTACAGCTGACGCCCACGTGCGACGACGGCCCTGGCAGCGAGCGCCGGAGCCGTCGTCGTCGTCGTGCGCCCGGGGCGGCGGGGAGGGAATCTTCGGCGCCGACCCGGGGCGTCTGGCGGTGTGGTCGTGGCCGGTGGCGTGCCCGAAGGGTCCCCGCCGGACGCGACGGTGGTGCTCAGCGCACGTCGGGGACGGCTCCTGGCCGCGGTCCGGCGGAGCGGGGGCCCGGAGGGTCCCCCGACGACGGACGGGTGGGGCTCATGCCAGGCCGGGAACGCCTCCTGGCCGCGGTCCGGCGGAGCGGGGGCCCGGAGGGTCCCCCGACGACGGACGGGTGGGGCTCATGCCAGGCCGGGAACGCCTCCTGGCCGCGGTCCGGCGGAGCGGGGGCCCGGAGGGTCCCCC